>CANQLT010000088.1 GCA_947624775.1 uncultured Monoglobus sp. | reverse complement strand
TATGGAGTGATAAGAAAAAATTTAACATGAGTAAACCCACGTAAAAATGTACTTTTCGGAGTTTTGCTCATGGCTAAACAATAAAATTTATGAGGTGATTTATATGGCTGAAAATATAAAAACTATCGGAGTGCTGACTTCGGGAGGCGACGCGCCCGGCATGAACGCCGCGATAAGAGCGGTCGTCAGAGTCGGCGCGCACCACGGTCTTAAGGTCATGGGCATAAAGCGCGGATATTCGGGCCTTATCAAAGGCGACATAAAAGAAATGCGGCCCCGCGACGTTTCAAACACGCTGCAGCGCGGAGGCACGATACTTCAGACCGCACGCTGTCCCGAGTTTAAAAACGACGAGGTTATCAGGCGCGGCGTTGAAATGGCTAAAATATTCGATATCGAAGGCCTTGTGGTGATCGGCGGAGACGGCTCTTTCAGAGGCGCGGCGGGACTTTGCAAGGCGGGTCTGCCCACTATCGCGCTGCCCGGAACTATCGACAACGACATAGGCTGCAGCGAGTATACCATAGGTTACGACACCTGCCTTAACACAATAAAATCCGCGGTGGACAATATAAAAGACACCACCGAGAGCCACGAGCGCTGCTCGGTCATTGAGGTCATGGGCAGGTCGGCGGGTTTCTTAGCGCTCGACGTGGGCATAGCCTGCGGTGCGGACGTTATACTGGTGCCCGAGATAAAATGGTCGTTTACCGATAATGTTTTGAAACCGATCCTGCACAGCAAGGCCAACGGCGAAAAACGTTTCATCGTGATCGTGGCGGAAGGCGTCGGCGGCGTAGTCGAAATGGCGAAAAAAATCGAGGAAAAAACAGGCATAGAATCAAGAGCGACGATCCTCGGACATGTTCAGCGCGGCGGAAGCCCGTCTGTGCGCGACCGTGTTACCGCCTCGGAAATGGGAAGTCTCGCGGTTGAGCTCCTGATGTCCGGAAAGCAAAACAGGATCGTGTGCATGAAAGACAACAAAATTATTGACGTCGATATCAAAGAGGGGCTCGCCATGCAGAAAACTCTTTCCGAGCAGCATGTTACCCTCGCCAAAAAGCTTTCATACAAATAAATACTTCAAATACTTCTAAATACTTCTAAATACTTCGGCGGCGCGGCTTCGGCTGCGCCGTTTTTGTTTAGCGAAATATGATAATACAGACACAAATTTCCGATATAAAACATCAAATGACGTGAAATGCCTGTTTTTGAACTTAAACGGTATTTAAACGCCAAAATTTTTATGATAAAATTATTATGAAAAAATAAATTTTATTTTTATAATTACACAAGGAGGTTCAATTTATGAAACACTTTAAAAAGCTTCTGTCACTGTTTATAGTGGCGGCCATGGCGGCATCGCTTTTCACGCAGGTAGCTTTTGCCGAGCCGAACGACGGACGCGAACGCCCGTCTGCCAGGTTCAAAGAAGGCTATACCGGCGGTATCGGCGAAGTCGAATGGGGCGACACCGACTGGGGCGGCTTTAAGGACATTGACTGGACGGGCGCCGAAGAAAAAAAGGCGGACGAGCTCGCCGCCATGTTTGACGCGAGCGGGTTCAACGTTATAACTTTAAACAGCACTCTGACCTTTGATTCCGAAGAAGGCGCGTTTTATACCGACGCGGATTCAGCGGACGAGACCTTGGAGGGTATAGATTATGCGCCGGGCGAGATCAATTTCCCCGAGGGCGACACGATAATTATTTCGACAGCGCCCCAATCTATGGTAATAAACGGCATAGCGACGATCAATATTCCCGTCAATTCGAATGTTATGATAATCAACGCGTCGAAGGGAGAACTCGGACCGGAGATCGCCGAAAGCGGCACTACCGGCATAATTCGGGCTCAGGAACTGGCAATAAACACAAACAACAGCGGTAATCTGGCGCTGATAGGATTTGACGGCGACGACGGCAGCAACACCGTATACGACTGCTTCGGGCTGATGGCGGACAACCTTGATGTTATCGGCGGCGGAACCGTTGCGGTAATGGGCGGCAGCGGCCTTACCATGTCCGTGGGAGTGTACGTATTTGAGTCGATAAATGTTGACGGAGCGGCACTTGTTGGAACGGGCTCGGGCACGCAATCGACTGACAGCTACGGTATTCTGGCTGTCGGCAAGCTCGACGATACGCACGGAAACTGCACTGTTACAGCGTCAAGCGGCGCGGTGGTCATCGGCGTCGGAGCTCAGGCAGTATCGTCCTCGATCGGAATCAGCACCGGAGCGATAATGGCGCGTGAAGCATCTCAAGTTTACGCCTGCGCGGGAAACGTTCCGGATGACGGAGCAGACCCATCTACTCTTTCGGTGGGTATAGAAATTCCCGTGTCGGACGGAATGACAAGGCGCGTGTGCGTGTCGGACGGAAGCTCTATAGACGCCAACGGCACCCAGGGCTGCACCAGCGCGGGCATCTATGAACGTTATATCAACCGCTGGGATATTGACGAAAACTTTGAATACGGCAAAGTTGTGTTTGACCTGGATCAGAACGCGATAGAGTCACCGAAGTGTATCACGGCACAGGGCACTACGGCGGCGTATATGCAAAGCGTCGACGAGGAGCCGTTAGCCTCGATGCATAACGCTCCCGCGGGCAACTTCTCGGTAATCGACGAGAGCAACAGAGAGGCCTCGTTTGATTTGTCCGAGGGCACGTTTTTAATGGACGGAATGTCCGTTAAAGAATGTGTGATCGTAACGGGAAGAACGTTCGACTATACGCTCTATTACAATCCTGCGGACAGCTCGTTCTACACGGACTATGACAATGAAACCGGAGTATACAGCAACAAGCTTGACAAAGTGACGGGTGCTGAGGGCAACGGTGGGGAGCTCACTCTCAAAAACGATTTCAGCTTTTTCACAACGGCGCCTGTCGGACTGTATCTGCCTGATAACACAACGCTTATTGTTCGCGAAAATGAAAATCCCGTCATAATCGCAGGAGAGCCCAAAGAAGATGCGGCTGATCGGTTATCAGCCGGAATTGTTTTCGGTGACACATGCGATATCAATATCGACGGAAGTCTTTCGACGTCGGGCGGCTGCGGAGAAAACATCAGCAGCTTCGGAATATACTCCTATAAGGACATAAACGTGACCGGCACCGGAAGCATTTACGCCTACGGCGGCGACATAACCACAAGCGTTGAGGAGGCATATTATTCCGCGGGCATATACGCTACGAACACATTTGATGTTGAAAAAGCGGATATCAACGCTTTCGGCGGAATCGTCACGGGAGAAAACGAAACGACATTCACCGAGTCTATAGGAATATTCACCGGCGATTATTCTCAGTCAGGCATCCAAAACGTAAACGGCATAATCGCAACTCAGGACGCGTATATAACGGCTTACGGCTATAGCGCGTTCGGAAGCGCGAACACATACGGCTGTGTCGCATCAAGCGTGATGGCAGTGAGCGGCGCGAGCATCACCGCTATGAGTCTCGGAAATGACTGCTATATCTCGGCAGCGATAGGTATCACGCTGCTCAACGGCGCCGGCACTGTAGACGCGTACACCGGCGGCGAGATAATCTGCTTAGCCGAAGGCGGACGATACTCGTTCGGCCTTACCGAATTGACCGACGACAACGCGGAGGAGCTTGACGAAACCAAACAGCTCGCCATAGGCATGGATGAAAATTCAAGCATCGTATGCGACGGCGATACCGGCGCCATCAACGCGCACTTAGAGCCGTTTGGCAGTATTACCGTAAAAGACGCCGATGAAAACGTCCTGACCTTTGACGAAACGCAGTACGGCTATGTTAACGCAAACGGAGAGCTCGCGCTTTGGGCAAAAATATACGCCGTTCCTATGTACTCCGACTACAGCATATATTATGACGCCGAGGCGGGATTCCGCAAAAACAATAAGGACGGCGAGGCTCTTTCGGCCGAGGAGATCCCCAAAGGAATGAGCGCGGACGGCAATGTTCTCACCCTTGATAATGTGGTGCTCGCGTCAACCAGAAGCGGCGCCCTCAGAATTGGCGAAGGCGTCACGGTAAAAGTACCCGAAGGCAAGGCGGCTTATATAACCGCGGTTCCGGACGCCGAGTCCGAAATGACTTTCGCGATCGGCGGCGAGGGCGGCAACACTCTGGAAATTGACGGAATCCTGCTCGCCGCGGCTTGCGGCTTTAACGACGCCGCCAATAATGTAGTCGGCATATTCTCATACGATGATATGACGATAAAAGGCTCCGGACAGGTCAGAGCGTATGAAAGCAACGGCGCGGGTTACTCATACGGAATAATGTCGAACAAAAAGCTGATTTTTGACGGCACAGTCAGCGTACACGCCTGCTCTATCGCTCCCGAGGTCAGAGAGAGCAATCTTCCGATCTGCGGCGTTGCGGCCGAAGGCATTGAAATGAAGGGTGAATCACATCTCTCCACTTCTCAGTGCGAAAACTCAAAAGCTATCATGATAATGAACGGCGGAAGCATCACAGTCGAGGAATCGTCATTTATTGAGGCGCAAGGCGGCATAGTGATCTACGGAAACGAGCAGAGCCCCGGCGCTGTTCTCACCAAGGACTACGCGATCATAGCGGCTTTCGGCAAAAGGATCAACTTTACGAGCTCTTCCGAGGATGACGACACGCCGGGCATAACCGCCTGGGTTTACGACGCCGAGGCAGGAAAATTCGAAGACGGCAAGGCGACGATCACCGCTATGAATTATTCGTCTGTCATCACGGGCGGTCAGGGCTCCGCTGTTTGGGGCGCGAGCGCCGCTGAAGGCGTTAATGTTTTCGGATATTCCACGGCTGAAGATTATAACGGCGAGCTTGAATATGACGGAAGCACATACGTCGTACCCGGAACCGACACTCCTTCCGATACTGCTACATTTATCAGCGCGATCCAGCCCACGGACCATATGCTCTACTTTGACGGCGAGACAGGCAAGCTCTATGACGGATATGACTACGAGACCAAAGAACTCGGAAACCCGATAGATGTGCCCGGCGCGGCCTGCGACGGAAAAACTCTGACGCTCACATCGGATTTCAAATTTGTCACAAATCGCGAGGACGGTCTCTACTTAAGCCCCGGCACGACGCTTTATGTACCTGCGGGAGAGAGCCCCATGATCTACAGCGCGTATTCGGGATTTGACAAGCCGGAAAAATATACGGATGGAGCCGTGGCGCTTTACTGCTCGAGCGACAACACTCTCGAAATAGACGGAAATCTTACGGTAACATGCGGCAATGTCCGAAACACCAACAGCTACGGCCTCATGGCCGAAGGCGTTGAGATAAAAGGCAGCGGCACGCTCACGGCTCGGAGCGGAAACGCGGTATATGACGAGGCTGTCGGCGGATTCGATGAAATCAACGACGGATATTCCTGCGGAATCATATCCTACGGTGATATGAGCATCTCGGGAACCACGGTGAACGCTTACGCGGGAGACTCGGTAACGGGCAGCATAGGTCTTGCGCTCAATATACCTACAAAGCTCACGCTCGACGGCTCCGCTAACGTCACAGCGGTATGCGAGGTTGGCGGCGAGCACATGGGTATAGGATGCGGCTTGCATAACCTTGAGATCAAAGACCACTCAAGCCTGGACGCTTCGGCGTCAACGTCGGGCACAAAACGCGCGACGGGACTCGTGATCTATCATGACGATAAGGGCACATACGGCACGATCAGGCTCTCAAATAACAGTTCGATAAACGCCTCGGCGACAGGCGACACAGCCTCAAGCTACGGAGTTGAGCCCTTTGAGGCCGAGACCTCGACCCTTAATATCAGCATGGACAGCAGCAGTAAGTTTACCGCGGAGGGCGGCACCGCAGCTTCGATATACGCGAAGTTCGGCGGCGTGAAAACAACATCCGACGGAGCCACGGTATCGTACAACAATGAAAAGCAGACCTATGTTGGCGCAAACGGAGAAGATGTGAAGAAACTGACGCTCGGCGCGCTTACATCCTCCTCCACCGGCAGCTACGGCGGCGGTGGCGGCGGTGGCGGCGGCTCGTTTAACACATCGGGCACCACACCGACGCCTGCTCCCACAGAGCCGTCTTCCGAGACGCCGACGGAAACATCCGCGCCTCAGACAACAGAAGAACTTCCGTTTACAGACGTAGCTCCCACAGATTGGTTCTATGACGCGGTAAATTCGGCATACAGCAAGGGTCTTGTGAACGGCATCAGCGACACCGAGTTCGGACCCAACATGACAATGACCCGCGGAATGCTTGTGACTATAGTCGGACGCATGGAGAACGCGCAGTCATCCGAAAGCTCATTCGGCGACGTTGACGCGAGCCAGTATTACGCTCCGTACGTAGCATGGGCGGCCGAAAACGGCATAGTGACCGGATTTGAGGACGGCACCTTTAAACCCGATGAAAACGTTACGAGAGAACAGACCGCGGCTATACTCTACAGATACATGCAGTATAAGGGTATAGATGTGTCGGTTGGTGAGGACACGAATATTCTGAGCTTCACCGACGCGGGCGATATAAACGACTATGCTGTACCCGCGATACAGTGGGCCTGCGGAGCCGGAGTTATGAACGGCTATCCCGACGGCACGCTGGCACCCGCAGCGAGCATAACCCGCGCGGAGTTTGTGACAATGATCGGAAGATTAAAAGTATAACTTGCTGTTATATTCTAAAAATGAGCGCGGCGCCTTACAAGGCGCCGCGCTTCTATATTTTGGATAACTATGGTCGCAGGGTCAGGCTCTCCTCCTTTTAAGTGGGCCTATCTTCTGTCTCCCCTGACGTAAGGAGGGCGAGGCAGACGGGTATCAAAATTCGGTGAATATCACGGGGTCGCACAGCGGGGTCAGTTTGTCGTGTTCCCAGACGAACAGACGTGCTTCGGCCGCGGTCGGCGCGTTTTCAAAGCTGAAGGCAAGCGAGATTTTCTCGCCGCTGTTTATGAACACGTTTTGCATATCTGCGCCGATCAGCACGCCGTCTCCGTCATAGAGCGCCATCATAACATCAGCGTCGGCATCCGCGGCGTTGTTGGCAATGCTCGCGATAAACGCGGCGCTGCCTCCGCCTGTGATACTATTGGTTATCTCGGCGTTTAACCCGCCTATCTTGAAATCGTACGTGTTATAAGCATAATCGCTTACCGAAAATTCCAGTGTCTCTTCGTTCAAATCTGTTATATCAAGCGTTATTTCCGCCTCTTTTTGAGCTTTGACCGCCGTGCTGACCGTGTTGTTTCCGTCATTTGCCGCAGCGCCCATCAGATAGCGGTTATCACTCGCCTTAAATGATGCGTACTTTTTGCCGCCCTCCTCGTAAATTTTCGGATCCCTGATCTCGGGCAGCTCGGAGTCGATGTAAAACTTATACGTTTTTTCTTCGGTCCTGATTTTGTCGCCGTACACGAATTTGCCTGACAGTACCGCGGTATAGTCACCTTCGGAAAGGCCGAGCCCATCCAGCGAAACATTCTCAAAGTAATCATTGCTTTCAATCTGGCGGCACAGGCCGTCGTCCAAATTTTTCTCATACACAACATTGCCGCCCGAGTCTTTAACGGTCAGGACCGTGTCAACGAGGCTGCGCAGCATTCGCACGTTTATCTTATATCCGCTGTTGTTTAAGCTCGATATGCCCGCGTAGCTTTCGCTTTCATATTCGCTTTGGTCATCGGCTGCGTCCGCAAATATATTCGTTCCCAAAATAGAATTGCCGTATGCCAAATATCCGTTCGCGGCGCTGCCGTCCTCTTCGAAATACGAGGGAGAAAACGCGTCAAAGGCTGTCCAGTCGCCATAAAATCCCGTGTAGGGTATGCTCGCTTTTGTCACCGAGCCGTCCTTCGAACTCAGGGTTATATATCCGTCCACCCAAAATCCGTTTGTGAAAATCTCTTTATTGGTCGCAGTCTGTTCGCTGTTTAAAGTAATTTTTACGCTTACCTCTGTTTTGCCGCCCGCGGGGACCGTCACACTTTCGGGCTTTTCGACCGCAGTAATATCAAGCGGCACCGAATCCGAGATCATATTTTCGCCGTCTATGCTTTCATATCCGTCGGTGAGCGCGCAAACCGATATATCGTCGTATGTCACGTCATGATCGGTCAGGTTCTCGGCCGTGAAATTGAGCGTTATCTCATCGCCCAGCATGTCGCCCAGACTCAGCTTTGATTTGCCGCTGTCGCCTTTAAGGATCACGGGGATCGTCAGCGCGTCCTTTAAGTTTGCGAGGCCCGCGCCCTGCCTGCGGGGTGAGAGGGGAAGCGTCTTTTCCTCATCGCTGTAAAAAAGTTTCGCCGAGCTCATCAAAATGTTTTCCATAAGCGTGACCTTGTCCGCGCCCGCTGTCTCGGGGTGTGCTGCCTCCATAAAACCGCTCATAAGCGCCATTGCGCCCGTGATGTGCGGAGCCGCCATGGACGTGCCGTTTTTGTTTTCATATACGTCGCCGTTGACCGACGACAGAATATTGCCGCCCGGCGCGGTGATCTCGGGCTTTAGGTCGAGATTTGAACCGGTCCCCCAGTTGCTGTAATCGGATATTCCCGCGTCGGGGAATTCACTGTAGAGCGTGCATATTTCCGCATCGGTCGTAAGCCGCTTGTCCTCGGCGTTTATCAGCTTTTCGCCGTAGGACTTGCGCACTATCAGACCCGGCATTTCATTGCTCGGGGTTCGCACTATGCCGTCGCGCTCATCAGGCGCCGCCACAATCAAACCCACGACTCCGCGATCTAAAAGGTACTTACTTGTTATTCCGCTGTTTATATCAATGATAACGATCTTTCCACTCACAACATCCTCGGGCGGATTTGTCTCACTGCCCACATACACATAGTCATAAAATTTGTCCGAGAATTTTTTGAAAAACAATTCGCTGTACACCGCCTTATCAACGACGATCTTCTCCCCGTCGGCGAGCGTTATTCCGCCGCCTATAAGCCACCTCTTGTCCGTATCGCATGACGCGACCGCAGTCGATGCGGAACAAGACGCCGGATAGTTGTTGTAGCTGTAATCAGGGTTTTCGGCGGTCTCGTCGTACCTATCATCGTTTCCCGCGGAGCATATGACCGCTATCCCCGCGTTTCTCAGGTTATCGCAGGCGGTTGCGTACATCGTGGAATCCGAAAAAGTGGTACCCACGCTCAAATTGACCGCGCACACATCCATTTTTGACGCGTCGTCCATAGCGGCGATGATAACGGAGTCCTCCGCGTTGCCTTTCGAGTCGGCGACTTTCATAAAGACGAGCTGAGCCTCGGGCGCGACGCCTGAGAATGTCGTTCCCTCAAACACGCCGTTTTTGCCCGCCGCGATGCCCGCCACATGAGTGCCGTGCGTCATTTCGGCGTAATACACATCCGCGTCATTGTCGCCGTAATCATAGGCAAACGGTATCTTCGCGTTTTTGTAAACCTGATTTGCCTCAGCCTTCGCGTTAAGCTCGTTGTTTTCTATATAATTCCTTATGTCGCTTTTGGACAGCCTCGGATCTTCAATATTCGCGGCAAAAAAATCGTGACTGACGTCGCATCCAGCGTCTATGATCGCCACGGCTTGCCCACTGCCGTTATAGCCCTTGTCATACATCGCCTGCGCATTCATCATCTGCGCGCCGAAGCCGGGCTCGCTTTCTCCGTCCGAGGCGGGCGTATCGGGGATCTCGACCGTTTCGGATATATACACGTTTTTGACACTGTCTATCGATTTGATTTTTTCAATATCGCTCTCGCGAACCTCCATCGAAAATCCGTTGAAAACGCTTGTGTAGGTAAAGCCCTTGTCGGCATCGGCTCCCGAGAGCCTTTTGACCGCCGACTTGACTTTGTCCTGCGCGCTTAAAAGCCGCGCCTTGGTCTCCCTGGCCTCGTCGGTTTTTAAAAACTCGGACGCGCCCATCAAAGCGGCCTCTTTGGTCCCGAGAAGCGGTGCGCCCTCGGTCTCGACTATAAGCGTAACTTTTTCGTCATCGGCCAGCACGGGCATGTTTACCGCTCCGAAAAGCAGCAGCGCGCTCAAAATTGCCGAGATAATTTTTTTATTCATAATATCCGTCCTTTCGGAATTTAATATATTTATATCACACGCGGAGATAATTTGGCAGAAATCATGGCATTTCCCCGCGGTCGTAGGAGTCAGGCTCACGGCGCCCCTATTAGAAAACAGCGAATATCATCCACGGTGTAGGGCGGCATGCCCACATGCCGCCGGCCGGATGTGGGCATTCGGCCCTACGTGGGTTTGCGAGGCAGACAGGCGTCAAAATTCGGTGAATATTACGGGATCGCACAGCGGAGTCAGTTTGTTGTGCTCCCAGACGAACAATCGTGCCTCGGCCGCGGTCGGCCCATTTTCAAAGCTGAAGGCAAACGAGATATTTTCGCCGCTGTTTATGAACGCGTTTTGCACATCGGCGCCGATCAGCACGCCGTCACTGTCATATATCGCCATCATAACATCAGCGTCGGCCTCCGCGGCGTTGTTGGCGACGCTCGCGATAAACGCGGCGCTGCCTCCGCCCGTGATACTGTCGGTTATCTCGGCGTTTACCCCGCCTATCTTGAAATCGTACGTGTTATAAGCATAATCGCTTACCGAAAATTCAAGCGTTTCTTCATCCAAATCTGTTATATCAAGCGTTATTTCCGCCTCTTTTTGGGCTTTGACCGCCGCGCTGACCGTGTTGTTTCCGTCATTTGCCGCGGCGCCCATCAGATAGCGGTTATCACTCGCCTTAAACGACGCGTACTTTTTGCCGTTCTCTTCGTAAATTTTCGGGTCCCTGATCTCGGGCAGCTCGGAGTCGATATAAAACTTATACGTTTTTTCCTCGGTCCTGCTTTTGTCTCCGTACACGAAATTGCCCGACAAGACCGCGGTATAGTCGCCTTCGGGAAGGCCAAGCCCATCCAGCGAAATATTCTCAAAGTAATCATTGCTTTCGAGCTGGCGGCACAGACCGTCGTTACGCTTTTTCTCATACACGACATTGCCGCCCGAGTCTTTGACGGTCAGTACCGTGTCAACGAGAGCGCGCAGCATTCGCACCCTTACCCAATATCCCGTGTCGGTCAGGCCCGATATGCCCACATAGCTTTCGCTTTCATACTCGCTTTTATCCTCATCGCCGCTCATAAACAGGTTTGTGCCGAGCACATCCGAATTGTATCCGATATAACCGTTCGCGGCACTGCCGCCCTCCTCAAAATACGAGGGAGAAAACGCGTCAGCAGCTGTCCAATCGCCGTAAAATCCCGTGTAGGGCATGCTCGATTTTGTCACCGAGCCGTCCTTCGTCCTCAGGGTTATATATCCGTCGACCCAAAATCCGTTTATGAAAATCTCTTTATTGGCTGCTGTCTGCTCGCCGTTTAAGGTTATTTTTACGCTTATCTCCGTTTCGCCGTTTGCGGGAACCGTCACGCTTTCGGGCTTTTCGACCGCGGTGATCTCAAGCGGCACCGAATCCGAGATCATATTTTCGCCGTTTTTGTTTTCATATCCGTCAGTAAGCGCGCAAACCGATATATCGTCATAGGTCACATCGTGATCGGTCAGGTTCTCAGCCGTGAAGTTAAGCGTTATCTCGTCGCCGAGCATATCGCCGAGGCTTAATTTTGATTTGCCGCTGTCGCCCTTCAAAATTACAGGTATTGTCAGCGCGTCCCGCAAATTCGCAAGTCCCGCGCCCTGCTTGCGCGGCGACAACGGGAGAGTCTTTTCCTCGTCACTGTAAAAAAGGCTCGCCGAGCTCATCAAAATATTTTCCATAAGCGCGACCTTGTCCGCGCCCGCAGCCTCGGGGTGTTCAGCTTCGACAAAATCGCTCATGAGCGCCATAGCGCCCGTGATCTGCGGAGCCGCCATGGACGTGCCGTTATTGTTTTCGTACTCGTCACCGTTGACCGACGAAAGAATATTGCCGCCCGGCGCGGTGATCTCAGGCTTTAGCTCAAGACTTGGACCGGTCGCAAAAATCTGTCTCAGCTTTTCTTCATCATAGATGAGGTATCCGCCGC
>CANQLT010000087.1 GCA_947624775.1 uncultured Monoglobus sp. | reverse complement strand
TTTTCGGTGTCTTTCTTTCTGCATAAATCTTTTTTATATTTTTTTCATTTTCCTATTGACTTTTTATTTGCAGGCTTTCGCTGTAATATTCAGTGGCAGTGCCGCCCGGAATCGAACCGCGTTTACCGGAGCTTTATCCGCCCCGTGCCGGTACCACCGGCTGCAGCACCATGTTTTACATATTCACAGCATACAGCCGTTTCCTTAAAATAACATTAAAAAAGTATCCGGGATTTTATGAATTTTGTAAAGAAAGTATGAACGGAAGATTTAATGTATTTCCGCATTATATTTATAATTCAGTGCGGAAATAATACTGTATAAATAATGTATTTACTTTTTGGGATAATGAAGACAAGTCAAATTGTAAATGAAATGATGACATAAAAAACGCGGCATGGTAACGAGACCGCGCCGCGTTTTTGTTTTTATTTAATTTATTTAAGGTGCCAGATCTCTCTGTTGTAGTCCTCGATGGTTCTGTCGCTGCTGAAGAATCCGGCTTTGGCGGTGTTGATAACCGCCTTTCTGGTCCAGTCGTCCGGATGGTCCCTATAAACCCTGTTAGCGTCGTGGCAGGTGTGTATATACGACTCCAGGTCGGGCAGCAACAGATAGGGGTCCGCGAATCCGCCATGGCTCTGTACCAACGAACGATATATGTCGTAGAACATATTGTGGTCGCCGCCCGAGAATGTTCCGTCGATCAGGGTATCGACTATGTTCTTGATACCCATGTTGGTGGCGTAGAGCTCGGGGCTGGGCGAGTGGTTCCTGGCGTAGAGGCCGAGCACCTCGTCGGAGCTCATGCCGAAGATAAAGATGTTGTCGTCTCCGACCTGCTCGCGTATCTCCACGTTGGCACCGTCCATCGTTCCGATAGTCAGCGCGCCGTTGAGCATCAGTTTCATGTTTCCTGTTCCGGACGCCTCCTTGCTGGCGGTCGAGATCTGCTCGCTCAGGTTGGCGGCGGCCACGATCCTCTCGGCGATCGAAACGTTGTAGTTCTCGATAAACACTACCTTTAAGATATCCTTGGTTCTCGGGTCGTTGTTAACGACCTTGGCTACCTTGTTGATAAACTTGATTATGTTTTTCGCCATGTAGTAGCCGGGAGCCGCCTTTGCCGCGAAAATAAACGTCTCGGGCATCATGTTGGCCGTCTCGGGAGCGTCGATTATCGACTTATATCTGTAGATAATATGGAACACCTTGAGCAGCTGTCTCTTGTACTCATGAAGTCTCTTTATCTGCACGTCGAAGATCGACTCGGGGTCAACGATGATATCGTTGTGCTTTTTGATATACTCGGCAAGCTTCTTCTTGTTGTCAAGCTTGATCTTGGCGAACTTCTCTCTGAATGCCGCGTCGTCCGCGAAGGGCAGCAGGTTTTCAAGCTGCGTGTAGTCCTTTACCCAGCCGTCGCCGATAGAGTCGCAGATCAGCTTCGAGAGCTCGGGGTTCGCCTTATACAGCCATCTTCTGAACGTAATGCCGTTGGTCATGTTCTTGAACTTATAGGGATAAATGCTGTAGTAATCCTTAAAGGTCTCTTTTTTCAGTATCTCGGTGTGCAGCGCCGCAACGCCGTTTATGCTGTGGCAGGCGGTGAGACACAGATTCGACATGCTGACCTGGCCGTTATCATGAATGACCGCCATGTACTCTATCTTGCCGTAGTCGCCGGGGAAACGCTCGCTGAGAGCCGCTCTCTGACGTCTGTCTATCTCATGTATGATCTGTCCTATTCTGGGCAGCAGAGTGTCGACCATCTCCATAGGCCACTTTTCGAGAGCCTCGGCGAGGATCGTGTGGTTGGTGTAAGCGAAAGTTCTCTGAACGATGCTCCACGCGTCGTCCCAGCCCAAGCCTTCCTCATCCATCAGAATCCTCATAAGCTCGGGGATCGCGGTGGTGGGATGGGTGTCGTTGATATGGATCTGCATATACTCGGGTATATCCATTATCGAGAGATGTTTCTGCTTGTGCTTGGCGATTATCCACTGCATTGTGGCTGATACAAAGAAGTACTGCTGCTTAAGTCTCAGCAGCTTGCCCTCGTAGTGGTTATCCTCGGGATAGAGTATTTTTGATATAACCTCAGCCAGCGCTCTGTTCTCGTTGGCCTTGGCGTAGTCGCCGCGGTTGAAGTGGGTCATGTCTATCTCCTCGGGCGAGCACGCTCTCCAAAGTCTCAGCGTGTTTACCGTGTCGGAGTCAAAGCCGGTGATCGGCATATCGTAGGGCTCCGCGATAACGGTGTTGTAGTCCACATGCTCAAACTTCATGCGGCCGTCCTCCCACCTCTCGACGATGCGTCCGTTGAAGTGTACTTCCTTAACGTCCTCGGGTCTTGCGATATCCCAAACGTTTCCGCTCAGGAGCCAGGGATCGGGCATCTCTATCTGCTCGCCGTCCACGATCTTCTGCTTGAACAGACCGTACTCGTATCTGATACCGCAGCCGAAGGCGGGCAGGTCAAGGTTTGTCAGCGAATCTAAGAAGCACGCCGCCAGTCTGCCCAGGCCGCCGTTGCCCAGGCCCGCGTCGGTCTCGACTTCCTCAATGTCGCTCAGGTCGTAGCCCAACTCCTTGAGCGCCTCTCTGTAAACCTCTGTCTCCATTATGTTCATCAGGTTGTTGCCCATGGCGCGTCCCATGAGGAACTCAAACGACAGATAATAGAGCTCCTTTTGGGGCTTTTTGTCCATCTTGTCCTGATAGTTCACGTATTTTTCCATTATCTCGTCGCGGATAGTGAGCGCGGTGGCTCTGTAGACCTCGAGCTTGGCCGCCTTTTCGATGGTCTTGCCATAGTAACGCTTAACCTTGCCCGTGATCTCGGACTTTATAAACTTTTTCTTTTTTTCAAAGGCCGCCGTGCCGGGCTTTAACTGTGTGTGCACCATTTTTTTAGCGCCTTTTTTGGGTGCCGCCGATTTAGTGCCTTCCATGTTTATTACCTCCAATTGATACTTATAGTATATAATATTGAAAATTAACTTAAATGTGCGGGGCAGCGTCTCCGTGCCTCGAAAACATTACCCTGTTCCGGTTTATTTTACCCCAATTCGCCCGTTTTATCAAGTGAAACAAGCATAATCCCTCTGTTTTAATTAAAATTTTATTATATTTAACCATTCTATGCCCGTATTTTGGGCAAAAATATGTGCAACCGCACAGTAACGAGCGGCTGCACTTTTACAATTATTTTACAAACAAATCGACAAAATATTAATATTTGTCTGCTATTTTCCCATGCTGTCCATCAAAGTCATTATTCTCTGGACAAACAGAGCGAACTCGATACGGCTGGCAAAATCCTTGGGACGTATCGTTCCGTCGCCGTAGCCGCCCATCAGGTTGTTTTCCACACACGCCGCGATCGGGTCGCGGGCGTAGAAATCAATATACGACCAGTCTGAATAGTTATTGAGCGCCTTTGCGGTATTGGGTATCGCCGAGACGATCTGGCGCGCTCTCATAACTCTGTACGCCAAAGTCGCCATATCCTGGCGCAGCATTGTGCCCTCGGGGTTGAACAGGTTGTCGCCCACGCCCCAGGCCACGCCCGTCACCTTGGCTTGTCCTATCTCGTTATAATAATACTTGTCCGGCGTGACGTCGGCGAAGTTGTCCGTCACTTCAACATCAACATCTTTCAGCACTCTGTAGAGCAGCGCGGTGGCGTCCGCCCTTGATATAAACACGTCGGGCCCGAACTGGGTCTCGCTTATGCCATTAACGATCCCGCGCTTTACAAGCTCGTCGAGAGCAGGCATCGCCCAGTCGTACTCACCCATATCGGTGAACTTGTATGCAGTGTCGCCGCTGTTTGTCTGCGGCACCAATGTGGGATCGGGCTGAACCGGAGTTTCGGGCACGAGAGTCGGCAGCGGAGCCTGTCCACTCGGGGTCTGCGCCTCGGGTGCCTGCGTCGGCTGCTGAACCGCGGGCGCTTGAGTAGGCTCGGGAGCCAATGTCGGATCCGGCTCGGATACCGGAGGCAGCGGCGCCGCTCCGCCTAATGTCGGCGCTGCCGCGGGAGCCGAGTTAAGCTCTTTAATCATGTTATAAAGTGATGAGTTTTCAATAAACGACGAGTACTCAAACATGCTGTATCCGCCAATATACTGACTGTTTCTGCCCATGCCGACATGGGTTTTAAGCTCGTTTATTCCGTTCTGCCCGCGCCATGCCGAATCCGAACCGGCCGCGGCCTTGTATGCCGCCTCACCAATATAGAGCTTCACGTCTGTGGGGGCGCACACGCCGGCCCACCAGTTTATCAGCGTGTTGTAGTCCGCTCCGCTCTGGCCGTTGTACCAATAAAGCTGGGGCATTATGTAGTCCACAAATCCGCTCTCGACCCAATACTTGGTATCGGCGTAGAGGCTGTGGTACGAGCTGCTGCCATTGGTCGCGCTGCCGCCGGGAGTGTCGGAGTTTGCCCAGATACCGCTGGGGCTGACGCCGAACATGCAGTTCGGGTCTATTTCTTTTACAGCGCTCTTGGCGCAGGATATCAGGGTATTCACCATGCTGCGGCGCCAGTCGGCCTTGTCGGGATAGCTGTCCTGGTACTTATAGTACGCCGCCGAATCGTCAAAACCACTGCTTGGGTAAAAATAATCGTCAAGGTGTATTCCGTCAACGTCGTAATTCTGCACTATCTCCCTGATACCCTCCAGGATTATGTCGATCGCGTCGGCCTCTCCGGGGTTTAAGTACATCTTGCCGGTGCTGTCGGTCAGCACCAGATCGGGCCTCAGCACTGCAGGATTGTTGGCCGCCAGTCGGTTGTTGTCCGAGGACGAGTTCGTCACTCTGTATGGATTTATCCACGCATGCAGCTGCATGCCGCGCTTGTGTGCCTCGCCCACCGCGTATTCAAGCGGGTCAAAATTGTCGCTTGGCGCCACGCCCTGCGTTCCGGTCAGGTAACGCGACCAGGGATAGACCGCCGAGTTGTAGAGCGCGTCTCCCGAGGGACGGACCTGGAAAAATATCGTGTTGAATCCCATATCGGCGCAGTTATCGAGCACCGTGTCAAGCTCGGTCCTGAGCTGCCACGCGTCCGTGGTTCCCTGCGACGGATAGTCGAGGTTGGCGACCGTCGCCACCCACACGCCGCGCATCTCGGTATCGTCGGCGTGCGCGGTATTTTCATTTGAAAAATAAAACAGATTTATAGCCACAACCGCGCAGATGACGTAGGCTATAAGTCTAAAGCCAAAATCGTGTTTCCTCATCAAATTCCTCCTATGTATCTTTTTGGTACGGATTATCACAAAGGCTTGTTCATATGATAATTATATGAGTCGAGAATCAATTATAGCACAATATTTTAATTTTGTCAATTTCCGCCCCGAATAGTTTACAGTATATTAAAAAACTCATATTGCCAGACCCGCAAAAATGCGTCGGCGCGAGGGGCGGAGGCGGCTCGCGCAACCGGGTGGGCGAATTGTTTCAGAAAAACGGAGTTTTTCTACACACCAAAAATCGGCTTGGCAAAAACCAAGCCGATTTTTTGTTGTTTAAATTACTGCTCTTTAATAGCCGCCTGAGCCGCCGCCAATCTCGCGATCGGAACACGGAACGGTGAGCATGAAACATAGTCAAGACCTATCTTGTTGCAGAACTCAACCGATGTCGGGTCTCCGCCGTGCTCGCCGCAGATGCCCACATGGAGCGAGGGTCTGATCGGCTTGCCGAGAGAAATCGCCATTTCCATCAGCTTGCCCACGCCGCTCTGGTCGAGCTTCGCGAACGGGTCGTTCTCGAATATCTTGGTGTCGTAGTACGCGTCGAGGAACTTGCCCGCGTCGTCTCTCGAGAATCCGTAGGTCATCTGTGTCAGGTCGTTCGTTCCGAAGCAGAAGAACTCGGCCTCGGTCGCGATCTGATCCGCCAGCAGAGCCGCTCTCGGGATCTCGATCATGGTTCCGACCTCGTATTTGAGGTCAGCGCCCGCCGCCTTGATCTCGGCGTCCGCTGTCTCAACAACGATGTTCTTAACGAACTTGAGCTCCTTGATATCGCCAACCAGCGGTATCATGATCTCGGGAACGATATCCCAGTCGGGATGAGCCTTCTTCACATTGATGGCGGCGCGGATAACGGCGCTTGTCTGCATCTTTGTGATCTCGGGATAGGTCACCGACAGACGGCAGCCTCTGTGTCCCATCATCGGGTTGAACTCGTGCAGCGAGTTGATTATCGCTTTGATATCCTCCACGCTCTTGCCCTGAGCGTCGGCCAGAGCCTTGATGTCGTCCTCCTCGGTGGGAACGAACTCGTGCAGCGGGGGATCGAGGAATCTGATAGTAACGGGGTTACCCTCAAGAGCCTCATAAAGAGCTTCAAAATCGCTCTGCTGCATGGGCAGAATCTTTGCAAGAGCCGCTTCTCTCTCCTCAACGGTGTCGGAGCAGATCATCTCGCGGAAAGCGCCGATCCTGTCGCCGTCGAAGAACATGTGCTCGGTGCGGCAGAGGCCGATACCCTCGGCTCCCAGCTCGCGGGCGCGCTTCGCATCGTCGGGCGTGTCGGCGTTGGTTCTAACCTTCATGGTCCTGTACTTGTCGGCCCAGCCCATGATCCTGCCGAACGTGCCGCTGATCGAGGCGTCAACCGTGTCGATAACTCCGTCATAGATATTACCGGTCGAGCCGTCCAGCGAGATGAAATCACCCTCCCGGTAGGTCTTGCCGGCCAGAGTGAATTTTTTGTTCTCCTCGTCCATGTTGATCTCGGAGCAGCCCGATACGCAGCAGATACCCATTCCGCGGGCAACAACCGCCGCATGTGATGTCATACCGCCGCGAACCGTCAGGATACCCTGAGCGGCCTTCATGCCCTCAATATCCTCGGGCGATGTCTCAAGTCTGACCAGAATAACCTTCTCGCCTCTCGCGTTCCACTCCTTGGCGTCCTCGGCGGTGAATACGACCTTACCGCAGGCCGCGCCGGGCGATGCCGCCAGAGCCTTTGCCGCGGGAACAGCCGCCTTGAGCGCCGCCGCGTCAAACTGCGGGTGGAGCAGAGTGTCAAGGTTTCTGGGGTCTATCATCAGAACCGCTTCCTTCTCGGAGATCATGCCCTCGTCAACCAGATCGCAAGCGATCTTGAGAGCGGCCTGAGCGGTTCTCTTTCCGTTTCTTGTCTGGAGCATATAGAGCTTCTTGTCCTCAATGGTGAACTCCATATCCTGCATGTCTCTGTAATGGTTCTCAAGAGTGCTGCAAATGCCGACAAACTGATTATATACTTCGGGCATAACCTCTTTGAGCTGATCTATCTTCTGAGGCGTGCGCACGCCGGCAACAACGTCCTCGCCCTGGGCGTTCATCAGGAACTCGCCCATCAGGTGCTTCTCTCCGGTCGCGGGGTCTCTGGTGAACGCAACGCCCGTGCCGGATGTGTCGCCCATGTTGCCGAACGCCATCATCTGAACGTTAACGGCGGTACC
Organism: uncultured Monoglobus sp.; assembly: GCA_947624775.1. Taxonomy (GTDB): domain Bacteria; phylum Bacillota; class Clostridia; order Monoglobales; family Monoglobaceae; genus Monoglobus. The sequence continues at coordinate 4,623 of CANQLT010000087.1, read as the reverse complement.
CCATGAATAGGGGATATCGTTGTCGCGGCGGTACACGTTGGCTCTGGGGTTGTCCCACGAACGGAACACGGCCTCGATAGCGCCGAACAGCTGCTCCTTGGGCTCTGTGGGGAAGTCCTTGCCGACTTTATCTTTGTACTCGGCCTTGAACTGCTCCGCCAGCTCCTTGAGGTCCTCGGCTGTGAGCTCGGTGTCCTGTTTCACGCCCTTCTTGTCCTTCATCTCGTCGATGAGTACCTCGAAGTACTTTTTGCCGACTTCCATAACAACGTCGCTGTACATCTGAATAAATCTTCTGTAGCAGTCCCAGGCCCAGCGGGGATTGCCGGACTTTTTCGCCATTACCTCAACAACTTCCTCATTAAGGCCCAGGTTCAGGATCGTGTCCATCATGCCGGGCATTGAAGCTCTCGCGCCCGAGCGAACCGATACCAGCAGCGGGTTCTCCTTGTCGCCGAATTTCTTTTCGGTGATAGCTTCCATCTTGGTGATGTACTCAAGGATCTCGGCCCGGATTTCGGGATTGATCGTTCTGCCGTCCTCATAATACTGAGTGCAGGCCTCGGTTGAAATTGTAAAGCCCTGGGGAACCGGCAGACCGAGGTTGGTCATCTCGGCAAGGTTGGCGCCTTTGCCGCCCAGCAGCTCTCTCATGTTAGCGTTACCTTCGCTGAAAAGGTATACAAACTTTTTTGCCATATGATTTTCTCCTTTTGGTATTATATTATTAAATTATTTACTATTTTTGCCTCGCCCCTTGGGGAGAGGTGCCCGCTTGCGGGCGGAGAGGGGTCCTATTCGCTATTCGCTAATCCCTAATCACTACGTTGACTGAGAGTGGTCCTATTCGCTATTCGCTAATCCCTAATCACTACGTTGACGGAGGTGGGTTTTATCCTTTCCTCATCCCCTCAAAAAACTCACTAAGCACCCCCGCGCATTCCTTTTCCATAATGCCGCAGTAGCACTCCACGTCAAACCCCTCGATCGGGTTTGACACAACATAACCGCGCTCGCGGTCATAGGCCCCGAAATACAGTCTGCGCAGCCTCGCCTGCGACACGGCGCCGGCGCACATCATGCACGGCTCCAAAGTCACATACATGTCGCAGCCGTCAAGCCGCCAATCTCCGACAGCTTCGCACGCCCGCTCGATCGCGATGATCTCGGCGTGCCTCACGGCGCTGCAGTCTTTTTCGCGGGTGTTGTGGGCGGAGGCGATAACTTGTCCGTCCTTGACAATAACGGCGCCCACGGGAATATCTCCGTTTTCGGCGGCGGTCTCCGCCTCGCGGAGCGCCGCTTTCATATACTCATTAAGCATACTTTGTTGTTACCGCACGGGAGCATGGCAGGATAAACCTGCCATGCCCCGCTTAGTTTTTGTTCTGAATCGGTTATTACGCGATGTACGGCTTGAGCTCGGCAACGAGATCGTCGCAGTCATCGCAATGAATCTGAACCTCGATCGGCTGTGACAGATCCAGGCTGTAGATGCCCATGATTGACTTAGCGTCAACAACATATCTGCCCGAAACCAGATCGATGTCGCAAGCGTACTTCGAAACGATAGCGTTAAAATCCTTAACAGCATTCATTGAACCTAACGTAACATTAACCTTTTTCATTTCTTTTCTACCTCCATTTAAAAGTTGTAGCTTATATTTTTCTTCACTTTAATTATATAATTTTATTCCGCATTAGTCAATCATATTTTTTATAATTCTTGTATAATTTTATTATGGTTTTTTTATGCAATATTTCCAATTTAAGTTTATTAATGCCGTTTTACCTCGATATTCGCAGCAAGCGCAGCCTTTGCCGCCCGCGGCAAAACAAGCAAACAAATGGATCGGAAAGCGCGCAAGGGCTCCCAAAAAGCCGGAAAGGCTTTTTGGGAAAGAGGAGCAATCGCGAAGCAGGTGAGACTTTTCTGCTTGCAGAAAAGCGAACAAGCGCAGCGAATTGCGACGATGACCCCACCCACCACCCTCCACCAACCTAACCCGGCTATGATGCAAGCGGAGTTGTTCCTACTGAAGGTGCTGATGTTACTCCCGCTCCCGGTCAAGAAGGTACTCCCGCTCCCGGCGGAGACGTTACTCCCGCTCCCGGTCAAGAAGGTACTCCCGCTCCCGGCGGAGACGTTACTCCCGCTCCCGGCGAAACTACTACATACACAGCTCACCTTTATAACGACAAAAAAGGCGGTAAGCTCGTTAAAGCTGCCGGCGCAGAGCCCACTCAGGCTCCCGTTCAGCCCACTCAGGCCCCCGCTGAACAGCCCACCCAGGCTCCCGCAGAGCAGCCTACTCAGGCTCCCGCGCCTCCCGTTTCAGGCGCAGCTACAGAGTGGATCGTTGATCAGACTGCAACTTCTTACGCTTCCGAAGCTCAGCTCTATAGCGACGACAACATCACTGTTGCCCTCACAGCCGAGCAGGACGGTAAGGATGTTACTGTTTCCAGCAAAGACGGTGTTCCTCAGAAAGATATCGCTATAGGCGGTCTCTCCTTCACTAAGGGCACAAAGGCCGGTCTTATCGGCGTTCAGGTTTGCGGTAAGTCCGAAAATAATGAGATCACTTCCGGCGGCGGCAGACCTAACTACGCCCTCGTTAAGATCTCTCCCAAAACTGCCGGTACTTTCACTGCCCTCGTTCTTGCTCCTAAGAACAATAAGGAAGTTAAAATCGGCGAAGCTCCCGGCGGCGACGCTTTAGACGGCGCTTCTTACAGCAATCCCGATGCTTCTACTAATGAGATCACCACTATCTCCGCTGCTCTCGAGGCAGGTAAGGATTATATCCTTTGGGGTTCAGGCACAGGCGATATCCGCTTCGGCGGCTTCTCCTTCGAGCCCGCTTCCGCGGCTGCGGCTGCTGATCCTAACACCGGCGCTTTCAACTTCGGTACAGACACTGATCCCGCGGTTGATCCCAACGCTAACTATCTCCAAAGAGAAAACAAGGATGACGGTTCTGTAGTTTATAAAGTGGTTTATGAAGACGGTACCGATATAGATCAGGCCGTTAATGAGGATGCTGTTGATACCGGTAATGATATCTTCGTTGATGGCGGTCACTTCGCTTACTTCGAAAACGATGGTATTGATGATAAATTCACCGGTGCAAGATATAAAACAACAGGCTATAAGCCCGAAGATATTAAGATCGAAGGCGCTATCTATTCCCGCGGTTCTTCCGTAGGCGATACCGAGGCCGATATGCACGGTGCTTTCGGCGTTGTTATGCCCTTCACCGGCAGAGCTACTCTCGTTGCCGGCAAAGGCGGTACTGTTACAGGCGAAACTAACCTCTATGCTCGCATCGGCTATGACGGCGTTGAAACCGTTCTCGGTGACCTTAACGCTATGCTCGACGCAGACGGTAATACCCTTGAGCCCTATTCATTCCTTACTTATCCTCTCGATACCGTTATCGAGGAAGGTACCAGGGTATTCTTCTACGGCTCAGGCGCTTCCAATAACCGCATTCTCCTTTCGCAGGTTATCCTGACACCCGCAGGCGCAGGCGAAACTCCCGCTCCTCAGGTTACTGCCGCTCCCGACCTTACTTCTAAGGTTACTCCCGCGGTTCAGGCCGGTAAGGAAAAAGATCCCGACGCTGTTACTTCCGAGGACAGCAAACTCACCGTTGATCCCATCCCTGCAGGTACCGATAAGAACAATACCGAAGGCGCTTGGGCTGCTAAAAACGGTCTCGTTTCCGCTAACATCAACCCCTCGGGCACCGATTTCGGCAAGCCTTCCGCTGATCTGGCTCCCATCCAGGGTTCCGCTATCAAGGTTAACGTTTCCGAAGCAGGTATGGTTAACGTTGTTATGGAAGTGGCTAAACCCGGTTCTTCCGGTAACAAGCACGCTTACGTTCTTAAGTTCCCCGCGGGTCAGACCACCGGCGGCGAGCAGATTCTCGACTTTGAGAATACCTCAACCGATAAGGTTACAACAAACGATGGTCAGGTTTCTTTCAACGCTGAACCCGGCTTCGACTACTATGTATATGTAGACGGTTCTAAGGCCGGCTTCGGTCAGGTTATATTCACCCCCGGTGCTTCTGCTCCCGAGCAGCCCACTCAGGCTCCCGCCGAGCCTACACAGGCTCCCGCTGAGCCCACTCAGGCTCCCGCTGAGCCCACTCAGGCTCCCGCTGAGCCCACTCAGGCTCCCGCTGAGCCCACTCAGGCTCCCGCTGAGCCCACTCAGGCTCCCGTTGCTGATGACTGCGACGAAAACTTCACATTCGCTGCAGGCGATACAGTTGAGTTTGTTGCTCCCGAAGGCCTCACTGTTGACACCATGACTGTTACAACAGTTTCCGGCACAGCTGTTGACGCAAAAGACGGCAAGTTCACTATGCCTGCTGAGGATGTTAAGGTTGTTGTTACCTACAAGGGTACTGACGTTACTCCCGAACCCGGTACTACTCCCGGCCCCGGTACTGACGTTACTCCCGAACCCGGTACTACTCCCGGCCCCGGTGGAGACGTAACTCCCGGTCCTACTTCCGGAACAGATGTAACTCCCGGTCCTACCTCCGGCACAGATGTAACTCCCGGTCCTACCTCCGGTACAGAAGGTACACCCGGTCCTACTTCCGG
>CANQLT010000086.1 GCA_947624775.1 uncultured Monoglobus sp. | reverse complement strand
CCAAGGCCTACGATCCCGGGCACATTCTCGGTTCCCGAGCGCATGTTTCCCTGCTGGCCTCCGCCATAGAGTATCGGTTTGATCCTCGCGCCTTTGCGCACGTAAAGAGCGCCCATACCCTTTGGGCCGTGGATCTTATGCGAGCTTATAGAAATAAGGTCGATCGGCACGGAGCGGACGTCTATCGGTACTTTTCCGAAACCCTGCACCGCGTCGGTGTGGAAAAGCGCCTTCGGGTTCTTTTTCTTTAATATAGCCGCCATCTCCGGGATCGGCTCGACCGTGCCTATCTCGTTGTTTACCAGCATCGCCGAAACCATAAAGGTATCGGGCCGTATCATTTTTTCAAACGCGTCGAGCTTGACCCGTCCGTCGCTGTCCACGGGGGCGTAGTCAACTCTGTAACCGTGGTTTTTGAGTTCGCGCACGGTGTTCATAACCGCGGGATGCTCAAGGGGAGTTGTTATCATGTGTTTGCCTCGGCTAGCCGCGGCTGCTCCCATGATCGCCATATTATCCGACTCGGTTCCGCCCGAGGTGAATATTATCTCATTCGGCTCGGCTTTGATCGCTTCCGCGCAGCGTTCCCTCGCGGTTTTGACCGCGCGCTCAGCCTCAATGCCGAGCTTGTGCAGAGACGACGGATTGCCGTAATTCGCGCTCATTGTGTCAAACACCGCCGCACATACCTCGGCGTAAGGCCGGGTGGTGGCGCTGTTGTCAAAATATACTTCCATAAAAAATTCCTCCACAGCCGTCCGAAACAAATTTGAATCGGACGGCCTTTTTATTTTAACATATTTCGCGAGGGTTTTCAACTAATTTTTTAAAAACTCCCGCGTTACATTATATTCGACATGTTTCGATATGTTAATATATGTTAAAATCGGAGGAATAAAATTATATTACCACGGGTTAATGACTATATTGTCCCTGTCGGTCGCGGCCAGAAAGTCCGCGGTGTACTCATTTTGTATCGTGGCGTTGTCGGCGGTATAGCTTCCGGGCGATACGACTCTGGCGTAATACGAGGCAGACCAATGATTCTCTTTGTTGGGATACGCGTAGAATTGGACTGTCTGTCCGCCGCCGTAATATATCGAGAACGAGCCTGTGTCGCGGTTCCCGTTCACTATCGGCGTAAGACCCGATGGCAGATAATCGGTGATTATATATCTGCCGCCCAAAGCCGTGTCCGCAAAGTCAACGCTGAGCGTGACTTTGACTATATCGTTTTGGCTAAACTCTGTTTTGTTTTCATAGGTATACGCGCTTCCGTAGCTGCGGCTGAGGGTCAGATCGGGGCTCGTTATCTCGCCGATGTTCAGGCTTGTCTGATAAACCGCGGTCATCTTGATCGAGTCGGCGGCCTCGAGAACTTTAAATTCGGGTATGAACGATGCCGGGACAATGACCGTGTGGCACCTGCCGTCCGTGAGCTCGGTCTCAAAGGTTTGGCCGTAGAGCTCGTAGGAAAGTTTGCCGCCGCCCGACGGCAGCGCTTCGGCCGCCGCCGAAACAAACATCAGGCGCTCTATGTTTATCAATATATCCTGTGTGCGGTTCGCGACAGTGTAATCATAGAGCAGGCGCGCGTCGCCTCGTCCCAAGCGCTGCGCAGCAACCGCGGCCGCGGCTGTCGCCTCAAGTATCTCGTCCCGTGTGTTCCCCGCGTTTATACGTTTCATATTTCCGTAGTACTGCACCAGACCCGAAATTCGTTCGTCGTAAATTTTCCCTGCCTTGTCGGTCTCGCCGAGTTCACAGTAAGCGAGAATCAGATACAGATAGTCTATAGCGGTCAGGTTGTCGGCGCCAGACAGCGCGTCCATTTCGTTGAGCACGGGCTCGCGCAGGGCGGCTTCGGCGTAGAGGGCTTTGGCGCTGTTTTCAATGCCCGAAAGGTACTCCGCAAGCTTGTCAGCATCAATATCATCCTTTATAAACGGCGTGAGCTTGGCCGTGGCGTCGGGGTCGCTGTCTCCGTAGGTGAACAGCTTTATCCCGCCATCCTCGCTTTGATAGGCGCTCCAGTCAATTTCGGGTATCTCGTTTTCATACTCGTAATATTTGTTAAGCAGCTCCATAGCCGTTTTCATGGAAATCTTTTGGTCCAGCCGCTCGCCGCATAGGTACCTCATATAATATATGTCGTTTAAGACAGACGCTCGGCTCTCGTCCGAAAATATCACGCGCACGCTCTTGTCCGAGCCCGACGGGTCGGGCCGAAGAGGTTCGTAGGGCGACGAGTATTCAACCGCCTGCTGGGTCGTGTTGTATGTGTCGACAATCTCGATAGGCGTCTGCACACTGTCAACGACCGCGCCGTTAACTGCCGCCGAGACGGTCAGAACTCTCTCGCCGAGGGCGCCGTTTGTGTCAAGCGGTATATTAACTCTTTCATACGGTTTTCCCTCGGCTGTTTTGTATTGAACTCCGTCATACACCGTGAAAGTCACGTCCTCGTCTCCGCCGAGACCGCTGCCGTAGAGGTTAACGCCGAGTACCGGCGCGTCTCCGGCCAGAAACGTCTTGTTAATATTATATTTGATAAACGCCGGCATCGTCACTTTTATCGGACAGGCGCCGTTTCCGGCCTTCATGTCACCGGTTATCGCCGACACCGTGGCGCGCCACGATGTAATATTGTCCGGGAGCTTGATTTGAGCCGCCGCGTAACCGTTTTCGTCGGTCTTTAGATTTACAAAAGCGGCCGTGTCTTTGAATTCGGAGCGTATGCGGCTCTCCGCGCTTGAGTCGGCCGCGGCGTTTGCGCCGCCTCCGGACGCAGTTTCAAAGCTTGTCGCTCCCACGGGACTCGGAGCGGCGTATTCAAGCATTTTGTGAGAGCGGTAGATCTGACTTGTTTTGGAATAGAAACTGTCGTATAACTGTTCGAGCGAGTCGGCCTCGTATTTACTGAGCTTAAACAGCGCTTCGTCGACGACAGAGATATTTACGTCGGCGGCTGCCGCCGCTCCGTTTTGGTCGCTCACCTTTACTGTGATCCCGCAGTCATCACCCGGCGCATATTCCTCTTTATCGGTCGTTATTTCAAAGTTCAGGCGGCTTTTTTCGATGTCGTATTCCGCTTCGGATACGCCGATATATTTATAGCCCGTCTGTGGATCAAAGAGAACAGCGCTTACAAATATCGAGGGCACCGCGTCAAATGTTGTTGTGTAAACGCTGCTGTCCAGTACCGCGGCGTCTCTTATCCCGTTATTGTCTTTCACGTAGAGGAACCTGCCGTCGGCCGCCTCCGAACCCTTTGTCACGGTGAATACCGCGTTTTCGCCAATATCGTAAAGCTCTTTGTCGCAGTCTATTTTGTAATCGTCAACGCTGTAGCTGTCGGAAATATAGGTGTTGTATTCCTTTGTGTTAATACGGTTGTTAAGGTTCTCGTATGCTCTTCCCGCCGTGTCGGCGCTGCTGATGTCAATGCTGTACCAGCCTTTTTTGTCGTCGGTCGGAGGCGTGAACAAGTATTCCGCGTCGCCGTTTTCGTTTGTTGTAACCGAAAACTCGGCGGCCTTTTCGGTCTTGTATTCATAATGATATATGGGATATGACTGCTTGGTGATATAATTATACCCCGTGTCATACTGCGTCGCCTCATAGTAATTATAGTTGATGACCGCGTTCAATGCTCTGCCGCTGTCGGGAGCCGCAATATAATCTTTGATCTTTATATAGCCATCGGTTTGGGAGTTAACCTTGTCGAGCGTCAGCAGATCGGAGTGCAGCTTTATATTGCTGCTTCCGTCCTTAAATTCGCTGTCAATGTTTACCTTGATGTCGTTCATCAGCACGGTGGTCGACGCCGAGGCCGAGATATCCCCGATCTCGGGAAGTTTGGCGTATATCCCGGGATTAAATGACGGACTAAATGAATAATTTTTCCACTCGCTGTACTCAAGGGTCGGCGTCACGCTGATCTGCGCCTCGCCGTTTGCGTCGGTAAACAGCGTTTCCGATATATTGTTAAAGAATGAGCGGTCGGCGCTGAATTTTACCGAGAGGTCGGAAACCGGAGTTCCGTCAAAGAATTCGGTCTTTATCTTATAGTTAATAGTGTGGCCGTAAAAGATCGCGCGCTTGTCGGGCGTCAGGCTGATATTGTAATCGGGCTTGACGTATTCCTCGACCGTGAAATATTTGCTTATAATGCTTTCCTCGCCGTTTTTAATCACAAGCGCGTAGCTTCCCGCATTCAAATTCGGAAGATTAACAGAGCCGCTGAACACACCGTCTTCGCAATCAATTCGGGTCACGGACACCGGAGTTGTGACGTTTTCGCCATTTGTGTAATATCTTCGGCTTAATTGAACTTCGGCGGTCAGACTGCTCGGTGCGTTTGAGCCGTCCGTCGGCTTGGCCGCGCCCCAGAAATTCACCGTGTCGTCGGGCATGTAGAGCGTGCGGTCAAATTCCATCGCGGTAAAATATTTGCGGCGGTTGATCTCTCGGTCGTATATACCAAAGAGAGCGGTTTTATCGCCGAGCTCCGCGCTGAACACGGCGTCCTCGTAAGGCTCGGACTCGGGCGCGTTAACGTATGCGATGCCGCTCGGATCCGAGATTCCGCTGCTGCCTCTCGTGCTGAATTTTACGCCCTCAAGCGGCTCACCCGTGCTCATGTCGTTTGTCCAGATCAAAAACCTGTCGCTGTCTTTCATGATATACGCGCCGATGTCTGTCGACTGGATAAGCGCGTTCCGCGTTTTGTCGTTAAGGGAAATTTCCGCCAGATAAAATCCGTTTTCAAGAGTGCTCGGAAACGGGATAAACTGGGTTTTAAAGCCTTCGTCCTCGCTGACGTTCAGGGTATAATCAAAGCTCATGATTTCGTTTCCGCGCTTTTCGCCGAGCTGCTTAAACGTGAGATCGTTTAGGAAATAGGCCTCCGCGTCGTCGCGGTCAACTGTGTATAGCGAGACTTTTGCGCTTGCTGTGGTTTTGCCTTTAACCGACGCGCCTACCGGGATTATCGGCGCAACACTTGTCGATGTCTCATAATAATCGCTTTGAATGTAAAAATACGTGTCGGATTCGTCGGGTTGCTCGCTGCTTTTTATCGTGGTGAAAGAGAATTCGCATCCCTCGCCCAAGGCCGCGCCGTTTGCGCGGGCGGTTTTGCTCGATATCGCGACGGAATATTCCGTGTCATAATCAAAAGGCTTTTCGGGGATAAAAACCGCCGTTTTGTCATGCAGCTCCCATTTTCCGTCAACGTGCGGCTTGATCGAAAAATTGTTTTTCACGCTTTCAAAGTCAACATCGCTGTGTGAGAAAGTGATCTCTATGCCCGAGTTTATCGGCACATCGGTTGCGTAGCTGCCGGGCAGCGTCTTTTCGACCCTGAACTTTTCCGCGGTCTGAAACGTCCATGTGACGGGATTGTCGCCCATGAGCTTAAAGGTGTACAGCTTGTTGTAGGTCAGAGGCGCGTCGGGTGCCACCGTAAAGGTCCCGTCTCCGTTCGGCGTAACCGTTGCGGAGATAGCGTCGTTAATCATGATCTGTGGCGCGTCTGACGTACCCGACAGGATATAAAGGCTGTCGGGCATAACTCCCGTTCCGTCGTAAGAAACCGGCGTCAGACTGTATCCGCTGCGGCTGTAGTCCGCGGCGGCCGCTGGAGCGCAAATGCACATCAGCAGTGCCAGAACAATGATGATTGAAGTAATTCGTGTTTTCATATAAACATCCTCCTTAAAAATTAATGATGTAATTATTTTATCACAAAAAAATTGTTCTGTCAATAAAAATATTACAAAAATGTTTCAATTTTAAATTAATGCTTGACATAATAAAAAAACATGCTATACTATATGTGTTGCGAATTTACAAATTTAACCACTACATCTTGTGGTTTGAAAATACGGGAGGTTTTAATATGATTAAAACAATAGTTAAAAGAGACGGCAGAGAGGCGGATTTTGATATTACCAAAATATCAAACGCCATATTCAAGGCGGCCGAGGCTCTGGGCGGAAGCGACCGCGGCACGGCGCTTGAGCTTGCCGATCAGGTTGTGGATTATGTCGAAAACGGTCTGGGCCTTTCAAAGCCCGGAGTTGAGGAAATACAGGACGCCGTCGAGAAAATTTTGGTCGAGAACGGCCACACAAGGACAGCCAAGGAGTTTATTCTCTACCGCGCCCAGAGAAGCAGGGTGCGCGAGATGAACACCCAGCTTATGCGCGTGTATGAGGACCTGACCTTCAAGGCGGCCAAAGACAATGACGTAAAGCGCGAGAACGCCAATATCGACGGCGACACTGCGATGGGTACAATGCTGCGCTACGGCAGCGAGGGCGCCAAGTGTTTTTATGACATGTTTATCCTTGACCCGCGCCACGCCAAGGCCCACAAGGACGGCGATATCCATATCCATGATCTGGACTTTCTGACGCTGACGACGACCTGCTGCCAGATCGACCTTGTAAAGCTGTTCAAGGGCGGCTTTTCCACGGGCCACGGATTTCTGCGTGAGCCCAACGACATAGCCAGCTATTCTGCCCTCTGCTGCATAGCCATCCAGTCGAACCAGAACGACCAGCACGGAGGACAGAGCATACCCAATTTTGATTACGCTATGGCTCCCGGCGTTGCCAAGACATATAAGAAAAAGTTTACCAAGAATTTGTCGGCGGCGCTGACGCTGATGGGCGGTATAGACGAGCCGCAGGACACCGCGATGCAGATAATTTCGGAGCTGCGCGATGAGACCGGCGAGGAGCCTAAGCTGTCCAACACACCCGAGTTTTTAGACGCGCTCAAGACCAAGCTCGCCCGCGTTATGAGCGATAAGGACGCGTCGCGCGCCGTTCGCTTTATAACCAAGAATTCCGAAAAGGAGACCGACCGCGCCACGTTCCAGGCTATGGAGGCGCTGATACACAATCTTAACACCATGCACTCAAGAGCCGGCGCCCAGATACCTTTCAGCTCGATAAACTACGGAACCGATACATCCGACGAGGGCAGAATGGTTATGCGCAATCTGCTCATCGCTGAGGAGCGCGGTCTCGGCAACGGCGAGACGCCCATATTCCCTATACACATTTTCAAGGTAAAAGAGGGCGTTAACTACAACAAAGAGGACAGGAACTACGATTTGTTCAAACTGGCGTGCCGCGTTTCGGCAAAGAGGCTGTTCCCTAATTTCAGTTTCCTCGACGCGCCGTTTAACAAGCAGTACTACGTTGAGGGACGCCCCGAGACCGAGGCTACCTACATGGGATGCAGGACCAGAGTCGTCGCCAATTCATATGATAAATCAAGAGAGATAACCTACGGCCGCGGCAACCTGAGCTTTACATCGATCAATCTTCCCAGGATCGCCATAAAGGCAAAGGGCGACATTGATTGGTTCTTTGACGAGCTTGACCGCAAGATAGATCTGGTTATCGAGCAGCTTTTGGCGCGCTACAAGGTCCAGGCCGAAAAGACGGTCAAGAACTATCCTTTCCTTATGGGACAAGGCATCTGGCTGGATTCCGATAAGCTCAAAGAGAACGACAAAGTCGGAGAGGTTTTGAAGCACGGCACGCTGACGGCGGGATTTATCGGCCTTGCCGAGTGCTTAAAGGCGCTAACGGGCGAGCACCACGGCGAGTCGAGGGTGTCTCAGAATCTCGGTCTTGAGATCGTCGGCCACATGAGAAAGCGCATGGACGAGGCGACCGAGCAATACGGCATGAATTTCTCGCTTATCGCCACACCCGCCGAGGGACTTTCGGGCAGATTCGTTAAGATCGACAGAAAGATATTCGGCAGCATACCCGGAGTGACCGACAGGGAGTATTACACAAACTCGTTCCACATTCCGGTCTACTATCCCATAAGCGCTTACGAGAAGATCGAGCTTGAGGCCCCCTATCACGCGCTGACAAACGGCGGACATATTTCGTATATCGAGCTTGACGGCGACCCGACCACAAACCTTGAGGCCTTTGAGAGCGTTATCAGGTACATGAAAGAATGCGGCGTCGGCTACGGCAGCATCAATCACCCGGTCGATCGTGATCCGGTCTGCGGCTACACGGGCATCATCAACGATGAGTGTCCCGGCTGCGGCAGAAAAGCCGTTGAGACAGGAGAGGACGGAGAGGTTATCGGAATCGAGAGGATCCGCCGCGTCACCGGATATCTCGCGGGCACGCTTGACCGTTTCAACGACGCCAAGAAAGCCGAAGTCCGCGATCGCGTAAAGCATATGCACGTCGGAGGCTGCTGCTCTCACGAGGATTAGAAATAAACAAATCAATTTGCCGAGCCGCACGGCTCGGTTTTTGATTGACGTAATATACATTTTGTGGTATAATGTTTATGTGTGATTACATAAGGGGGGAAAAGATATGATAAAATTTGTTTGCTATCCCAAATGCACCACCTGCAAAAAGGCGCAGAAATTCCTTGACGACAATGGGATAGACTATGAGATTCGGGATATTAAATCCGAGAACCCGTCGTATGACGAGCTCAAAAGGTGGCACGAGGCAAGCGGTCTGCCGCTTAAAAAGTTCTTCAACACAAGCGGTATGCTGTACCGCTCAATGGAGCTTAAAGACAAGCTGCCCGACATGACGGAGGAGGAGCAGCTGGAACTTTTGGCAACCGACGGTATGCTGGTAAAGCGCCCGATAGCGGTTTCGGACAATAGGGTTTTGGTCGGATTTAAAGCCGACAGCTGGGAGGAGCTTAAATAGTTATTATTTTTTCGAAAAGAGATGAATTTCGGTTTTGAAACTTTTTAATTATAGAAAAGAAACGATAGCGGAATCGCTGCGCATAGCGGTTCCGGCTATTGTTGAGTCGTTTTTTGTGGCTTTCGCGGGTCTTGTCGACTCGCTTATGGTAAGCTCTCTGGGAGCCGACGCGGTGGCGGCGGTCGGCCTCACTACTCAGCCGAAGTTTTTGGGTCTGGCTGTGTTTCTCGCGATGAATGTCGCGGTTTCAGCTCTGGTCGCCAGAAGATTCGGCGAAAAGCGCAGAGAGGAGGCCAACTCGATCTTGTTCACCGCGATGGTAATGATCTTGATTTTGGCGGCGATACTGAGCACGGGTCTCGTTATCTTCGCTCCGCAGATCATGGACCTGTGCGGTTCTCTGCCGGAGACTCACGACAGCGCGGTTATTTATTATCGAATTATTATGGGCGGCATGGTGTTTAACTGCGTCCAAATGGGCATCAACTCGGCCCAGCGCGGCGCGGGCAACACAAAGATAACCATGCGCACAAACATCACATCCAACACAATAAATATTATATTTAATTATTTATTGATAAACGGACATTTCGGGTTTCCCGCGCTAGGGATAAAGGGCGCGGCGCTTGCCACGGTGCTCGGCACGGTAGTGGCGGCAATCATGAGTCTTTTGTCGATCAGCCGTCCCGGCAGCTTTCTTAATATATTATTTATCATCAAGAAAAAAATACGCCCGACGATCAGCGCCTTCAAGAGCCTTGTCAGAGTGGGCTACAGCGTGTTCTTTGAGCAGATGCTCATGCGCGTCGGATTCATGATGACCGCGATAATGGCGGCGGATCAGGGCACAGCCGCGATGGCCGCTCACCAGGTCGGCATGAACATAATGGGTCTGTCGTTCTCGTTCGGCGACGGTTTGCAGGCCGCGGCGGTCGCCTTGATTGGCAGGAGCCTCGGCGAGAACAACCCCGACAGAGCGAAAGAATACGGCTCGGCCTGCCAGATGCTCGGCGGCGTTATATCCGTGGTTCTTGCCGTGGTTTATTTCTTCGGCGGCGGACTTTTGATGCGCCTGTTCTTCAGCGAGCCCGAGATCGTTAAAATAGGCGTCAGCATAATGCGCATAATAATCATTGTTGTGCTGTTCCAGATACGCCAGGTCATCTACATGGGCTGCCTGCGCGGCGCGGGCGACACGCTCTACACCGCGGTCGCCTCAACCATAAGCGTCACGATTATCAGAACGGTTGTCTCCTATCTGTTCGGCTACACCTTTGGCATGGGAATCGCGGGAATCTGGATGGGCGTCATCGGGGACCAGGTAGCGAGGTACATATTCGCGGTTATCCGCTTCAAGGCGGGAAAGTGGGTCAATATAGCAATTTAAAAAATTTAAAATTGGGTATTGACCCGAATACTGTTTTGTGATAAAATATGTAAGTCATGTTAAATTGGGGCGTTAGCGGTGCCTTGTAACCCTCAATCCGCTACAGAGGGAATGAAAACTTGCTTTTGAGGGATATCCTTGTTTGGTCTGCCTCGCATAAGTGGTGTTGACGGTTTGGTCTTACGCAATCGGAACCTGTGAACCTCGTCAGGGCGGGAACGCAGCAGCGATAAGCAGTCATTTCGATGTGCCGTGAGGGTGCTAAATCTGAGCTAACTGTGTGAGTAACGCTTGTAAGGCTGTTTCGAACGCAAGCACATGACTTTTTTATTGAAATTTCCAAAAGAGGTGAAGGCTTATGGCGGCAAAATATCAAGCGCTTTACAGAAAGTGGCGCCCCATGACCTTTGATGATGTGGTGGGTCAGGAGCATATAACGACCACCCTCAGAAATGAGCTGTCATCGGGAAAGGTGAGTCACGCCTATCTTTTCTGCGGCACCCGCGGAACAGGAAAGACTTCAACGGCGAAAATATTCGCTCGAGCGGTCAACTGTGAAAGCCCGATAAACGGTGAGCCCTGCAACGATTGTGACACGTGCCGAGCTATCCTTGAGGGCAGAGTTATGGATGTCTACGAAATGGACGCAGCCAGCAATAACGGCGTTGACGCGATAAGAAATCTGCGCGAGGAGATCATATACACCCCTGCGGGCTGCCGCTATAAGGTATATATTATCGACGAGGTGCACATGCTCTCAAGACCCGCGTTTAACGCGCTTCTCAAAACTCTTGAGGAGCCGCCCGAGCACGCGCTGTTTATACTCGCCACCACCGAGCCTCATTCTATACCGCAGACGATATTGTCCCGCTGCCAGCGTTATGATTTTAAAAGGATCAGCGCGGACGCTATCGCGGCGCGGCTTAAAAAAATCGCAGCGGCGGAAAATATAATCGCCACAGAGGACGCGATTGAGCTTATCGCTGAACTGGGCGACGGCTCCATGCGAGACGCGCTGAGCATACTCGACAGATGCTCGTCGCTTGAGGGCGAACTCAGGCGCGCCGATGTTTCCGAGATAGTCGGAACAGCGCCCGAGCAGACGTTCTTTTCAATCGCCGAGAGAGCAGCCGCGGGCAACACGGCTGCCGCAATTTCCGAGCTTGACGCTGTTTTAAATTCGGGCAGCGATCCGTTGACGTTTTTTGAGGATTTCATAGACCATCTTCGCTCGCTGCTGCTTTGCTGCGAGTGCGATGATCAGAAGATTCTTGAAAATATACTTGAAAAATCACCCGAGCTTATAGAAAAATACCAAAAGCAATCGAAGATGTTCACTCCCGAGAGACTTATATACGGCATCACCGTGTTAAGCGAATACCACAGCAGAGCAAACAATATGTCCTCGCCGAAGATCGCGGCGGAGATAGCTTTGATAAAGCTGATAAAGCCCGAGTACAGCAACGAGTTTGAGGCGCTCTCGGCCAGAATAGACAAGCTCGAGAACACTATCAGGACAGGTGGTGCGGTGCCGCCGTCAAATCCGATTGTGTTGGGCAATACCGATAATTCCGAAAAGCCACGGCCCGCCAAAACACCTGCGGCGCGTCCTGCTGCTCCGAAAACCACGGCAGCGGAGGAGTGGAGCCTGTGGCCCGAGGTTATGGACGCGGTCAAAAAGAGCAGCAAAAAACTATTTATGTGCCTTCATAAGTCGGTAGTGACGAAAAATGACAACGTTATAACCGTCAAGGTCGCCTCGGAGTACGCCTACAAAACCGTTGCGACGGTAAAGGGACTTGAGTATTTGTCGGAGCTGTTCTCGAATATTTCGGGAGAGCAGCTTATCGCGAAGGTCACATACGGAGACGAGGAAAGTGGTGGAAAGCCCGCGGCCTCGATAATGGATATAGTAAATAAAAGAGAGATCTACGGAGATATAATTAAAGTAAAAGGAGAGTAGAAAATGGCTAAAGGATTTCCCCGAGGAATGGGCGGCGGCATGGGCAACATGAACCAGATGATAAAGCAGGCCCAGAAAATGCAGGAGCAAATGATGAAAATGCAGGAGGAGATGGAGACCCAAACCTTTACCGCGGACGCGGGCGGAGGAGCGGTTTCCGCCACCGTTAACGGTAAAAAGGAGCTTCAGGATATCGTGATACAGGAGGAAGTTGTCGATCCCGACGATGTTGAGATGCTTCAGGACCTGATAGTTGCGGCTGTCAATGAGGCCATGAGAAAGGCCGAGAAGGACAGCGAGC
>CANQLT010000085.1 GCA_947624775.1 uncultured Monoglobus sp. | reverse complement strand
GAAGGGGAGCCTATAATTTGCCTCCCCTGCCGTAAGGTGGGGGAGGGGGACTGTGGCCGGAGCCGCGCAGCGGGTTCGTGGCACAAACGTATTTCGTTTGCACAAATAAACGAGGCCACAAATCATTAAGGCTTGCGGACATGACGCGTTAGCGGTGGAAGGGGTTATGTATTTCACTGATATATCACCTTCGCGCCATATTGTTCGGCCAAGGTTCGGCCCTCGTCCTCGGGGAGCACCATGCAGGCGGTCGAGAGACAGTCGGCGATAAGGCCCGACCGGCAGATTATCGTGGCGCTTTCGTGTCCGTTTGAGGCTGGCATACCCGTTTTGGGGTCAAGTATGTGGTGGTAGTTAACGCCGTCCAACACAAAATGCCGCTGATACGTGCCGCTTGTCACCGCGCTCATGCCCGATGATATCGTCTCGGTCATCGAATACGCGCCGTTTTCCCCGTCGGGGCTTTGAATTCCCACCGTGAATGAGCCGTCGTCCGTGCGCGGATTTTTGCCGAACACGCCCACGTTTCCGCCGAAGTCCAGGATAGCCCAATTGTTCGGATAATTCTCCGATATATAGTCAAGGGCCGCTTGGCAGCAGTACCCCTTGCCGCAGCCGCCGAGGTCGATCATAACGCCGTCCTCGGTTTTTGCCAGGGTCTTGTTTTCGGCGTCAAATATAAGTTTTTCGCAGCCCACATGCTCAAGCGCTTTTGAGACCGCCGCGCCGTCGGGCGCCTTTGGGTCGTCCGATTTAAAGTCCCACAGGTCCTCGACGGGCGCTATGGTTATGTCAAAAGCGCCGCCGCTTTTTTCGTATACTTGCAGCGCGGCCGAAATAATCTCCGCGCAGCCGTCTGTCAGCGCGGCCTCGGTTCCCGCGGGCGCCGAGTTAAAGGCCGACACGGCTGATTCCGGGTCAAATCTGTCGATCTCGCTCTCGATATCCGAGACAAGATCAAATACTTCGGAAACAAGTTTTTCCGCGTTTTCTCCGCCCGCGGTCACGGTGCAGACCGTGTCGAGCATATATCGGGTGTCGGAAAAGCTGCCGCCGCTTGTCCGATTCGCGCAGCCGCCCGCCGCGCAGATGACAAAAATTAATGAAACAATAACGCAAATTTTCTTTTTCATATTTTAATATTATATTTATGGAGAGCAAAATGTCAATATAATGTCGGTTTTTTTTAATCTTTTTGAAAAATTTTAAGAAATTTTAAAAAAACACTTGAAATTTATTTTGCGTAGGTGTATAATAATATCGTGTCATAATAGAGAAAATCTAAAATGCGGCAGTGTTACATAAAGTATAGTTGCCGCGAGAATTTTTGGGGAAAGGAGGATAACCTCGAATTTTGAGATGGTAAGTAAAATTGCGGATTTAATTGGGAAGAAATCGACGATTTTATAAAAACGGCAAAATTAGGAGGATAATTAGATGAAAAAGAGAATTTTTAAATTTGGTGCGGCTCTCACGGCTGCATTGATGATTTGTTCGGCAACCGCCGGTCTCGCGTTCGCTGATGAGATCGAGGCGGAAACTCCTGAAGCAACCGAACCCGCGGCAGTGGAGACGGTTGATGAAGCGGCTCCCGAAGAGGAAGCTGTCGAAGAAGAAACTGTCGAAGAAGAGGCACCTGCAGAAGAAGCCGAGGCTCCCGCTGAGGAGGCCGAGGACGTAGAGGAAGTTGTTGTTCCGCTGGAAAAAGAGGACATAACGGCAGAGGACGTTGCTGAGGCCGAGGCCGAGGCGGCCGCAAAGGTTGACGACGTTGCCACGAACTCCAAGATCGCTATCGGCGATATCACATCTTCGTCCGATGACAGCTACTACACGGTAAGCGTGCCTTTCAGCGTATCGGCTGCTCCCAGCCAGATGACTCTGTTTGTTTACAACATCACGGCTCTCACAAGCGGTGATCAGAACAACACAGTAGGATTCAGCACCGAAACACCTGTCGGCTACATCAATCAGTATGCCGGACAGGCAAGCGGCACTTACACCTTTAAGCTGTCAAAGAGCGGCGATAACGCTTTCAAGGATGGCGATATCATCGTTGTAAAGATAGGCGGCACGGATGTTGACGTACCCGACGCTAAGTCATACACACTGACAGACGGCGGCGAAGGCCCGAGTGTTAAACTTGGTGATGTTAATATCGACAATGAAATCGATATGAATGATGCTGTAGTGATAATGCAGTTCTATCTTGAGAAGACTGAATTATCGGACGCACAGAAAGCCGCAGCAAATGTTGATCCCGGTTCTGATGAAATCGATATGAATGATGCAGTCAAGGTTATGCAGTATTATCTTGAGAAAATAACATCATTCGAGTAATATTTGTATTTAAAAATACATGAACAAACATTTTACTGAAAGGAGTAATTTTAAAACATGAAAAATTTTAAAAAGGCAGCGGCCATTGTTTTGGCTATTGCTATGGTGTTTAGCCTTGTTTCCGTAAATGTTTTTGCTGCGGACAGCACACAGGATGTTTATTATTTATTCGAGGCAACGCCTGTTGAAAACGGACAATTTACATTGAATGTTATGTTATCGGATAATCCGACAGGAACTATCAGTAATCCCGATGGTTTTTATCTGAGCGCAACTCAGCTTGAGTTGACATATGATGACACGGTTGTAAGCGTTGTTGATAACAGTAAACGTGCTAATGCGTACTATAATTCTGTAACGGTTACCAAAGCTAAAGACGGTTCAGGCTTGATTAAGTTTGCTTCGCTGAATGCTTCCGGAACAGAGTTTAAAGGCTCTGAAACTCCTGCTGCCGTTCTGACATGCACAGTTTTGAACCCTGATGCGGAGTCTATAACATTTACACCCGGAAATCTTGTGGCAGCTGACGAAAATGTTGATACCGTTCCCGATGCCTTAAAGCATGCGGAACCCATTACCGTTCAGCTTAAGAGCGCTCCTGTTGTAACCGAGCCTCCCGTAACCGAGCCTCCTGTAACCGAGCCTCCTGTAACCGAGCCTCCCGTAACCGAGGCACCTGCTACACAGGCTCCCGCAACTCAGGCTCCCGCAACTCAGGCACCTGCAACTCAGGCACCTGCAACAGAGGCTCCCACGGCTGCTCCCACAGAGGCTCCCGTAGTTACACAGCCTCCCGTTGACAGCACCGAGTTCACTATCGTTATCGACGGCAGCAATATCCCCGCGGATGTTGATAAGCTGATCGTTAGAACAGACGCCGACGGAGACGATTCTGATTATTATGTACTCACCAGAGGCGCGGACAATAACTTTACAGCCACGCTGCCCAAGGGCTATACCTACAGCGTTACCGGCATCAAAGACAAGGATGACAAGGATCTGCCTCTTGACGTGGTTAACAGCGCACTGACATTTGACGAGACCAGCAAGCCCGAGGACGTTGTTGTTAAAGAGAAGGAAGGCGAGGACGCTTTCTCGGTTGCTCTTAAGGGCGATGTTAAGATAAGCGCGCAGGCCGACGCTGATGTTATGGGCTCGATCCCCGAGTTCACGATCACTGTTACAACTCCCGTTCAGGGCGGCGAGCCCACAGTTGAGGATGTTGTATACAGCGACGCCACAAAGGCTGACTTCGAGCTGCGTCTTGTTGACGACCATAACATTATGGTAATATACAAGGGTGTTGCTGCTGACAAGTATATCAAGGTTGAGAGAACCATTGACGAGTTCGGCGTAAGCCTCAGCAATCCCAAGCCCAATCAGGTACTGCCCATTGCTGAGAAGACAGTTCCCGGCCATTACACCGTAACAACAACTTGGTATCTGGTAGACGGCGACAACGCGATCGCTGTATCCGATCCGGCTTACAAGGCTGATTACAGAACAACCTACAGAGCCGAGATCGCAATCAAGCTTGACCACAGCTTGGATGTTGCGGATAGCGCTGCTAAGTACTACCTCAACGGCAAAGAGATAGCTGCACCCGGCCCGGACGGCACAATCATTTATGATTACACAACACCCGGCAAGAGCAGCGGCGGCATTGGCGGCGGCGGATTCAGCACAAGCGGTTCAACCACTCCCACAGCTGCTCCCGAGGGAACAGCCGGTCCCGTGGTAGCTCCCACATCCGCTCCCGTAGGCAGCCAGGTATTTGAGGACGTACCTCCCACATACTGGGCTTATGATTACATCATGGATCTCTACAACGCCGGTATCATCAACGGCGAGACAGCTACACTGTTCATGCCCGAGAACAACATCACGCGCGCAGAGTTCACCAAGATCGCGGTTAACGTATTCGGTCTCACATCCACATCGACAACTTCGCAGTTCGTTGACGTACAGGCAAGCGACTGGTTCGCACCGTTCGTAATCGCGGCTACAGAGGCGGGTCTGGTTAACGGTATTTCCGCTAACGAGTTCGCTCCCAACGCTGACATTACTCGTGAGCAGATGGCGACTATTATCGGCCGTCAGATGAACATGACATCATCTAATGTTATGACATATCCCGACGCCGCGTCGATCTCCGACTACGCTAAGGATTATGTTGCCGGACTGTCAGAGAACGGTCTGCTCCAGGGCGACGAGACAGGCAACTTCAGACCGCAGGCTAACGCCGCGCGTTCAGAGGCTGCTACTCTGCTTGACAGAGTATACGTTCTGACCAAAGGCGAGGATGTTCCCGAGGATGTTCCCGAGACAACTGAGGCTCCCGAGGCTGCTACAGCAGCTCCTGAGGCTACAGCCGCTCCCGCGAACGACAACGACGGTTTCTCGACCGGCGCTGAGGCGACAGCTACACCTGAGGCTACAGTAGCTCCCGAAGCTACTGAGGCTCCCGAAGCTACTGAGACACCCGCAGCGGAATAATTTGTCCGATACGGCAAATTGAAAATGATTTCAAAGGAACCCCAACAGGGGTTCCTTTTTTAACGTATTTTGTAGGGGACGGCGCCCTCGACGTCCCGGGCCGGTACTTAATAGCCGGTACTTATGTTCGTAGGGCGGCTTGCCCACAAGCCGCCGGCCGGATGTGGGCATCCGGCCCTACGAATTTGAGGCGATGCAGCCGGGCGGCAGATTGCCTCGCCCCTTGAGGCGAGCCCATTTTGCCTCCTCCCGGGAGGAGGTGGATTTTCGACGAAGGCGAAAAGACGGAGGTGGGCATAAAAATAAAAATATATATTGAAAAAAAATATAATCTGTGCTATAATTATCATGATATATTATAACAAATTCCAAACTCTGAGGATGTAAATATGATCACACGCAAAATAACGTATTTGATTATTTTAATAACGTTGCTTGTTTCGTCGTTTGCGGCGGCTCCTGTCCGCGCCGGCGAGGATGAGGGCGGCGCGCCGCAAAAAAACTATCGCGACGCGGCCCATACCATGAGTGCGGAGGCGCGCAGGTCGCTGTCCGATTATCTTTGCCGTTTCGGCGCGTGCTACACGACCGAGTTCGAAAGCGACAGCGGCGGAAAAATAGTTTTTGACACCTCGAACTGGAACGAGAAAATGTCCGAGATTATTTGGTGGCAGTTTTTGGCCTACAGCAAGACCGACCGCGAAAACCCCAACGCTCCCATATACAGCGACACCAAGCTTGTGACGCCCGAGACGCTGCGCCGCTGCGTTAAAAACACGTTTAATATCGACAGCACTCCGTCGGATGTTATAAACGTTGCCGATAAGTATTATATCGACCACACCGACGGCAATTTCCATCCGCCGCAGCAGGATCCCGACGGCACCATGTGGACGCGCTCGCCCGAGAGTTGCAAGATACAATATTTTGCCGAGCTGGACGACGGCACCTACATCGCCCATTACATACCCGAATATCTCGAGTCGGCCAGTGGCAAGCACAACGGCTCGCTGTACTATGCGAAACTGAAACTCGCGCCCACATCCTGCGGTTATGTGGCGACCGAGCTGGGCACCGTTTCGTCTCTTGACGACAGCATGATAAAAATGGGTTTTCTTGACGACGCGGCAAGAGGCTCGCAGGCGCTCTCAAACATTGCGATCGACTATGAGGCAGCCGGAGCTTTTACCACGATTGACGAATACGAGAAATATCTGAACGAAATAATTGACGGCCTTGGCGAAAATTCTCCCAATGGTCCCGCAGTCAACGACATCGCGGCGTATATCAGCGCCGCGTGCCTCAGAAACTCGGGAGCGCGCCTTAAATCCGAGAACAACACGGTCACGATAACGGCCGACACGATTCGGGACTCGGCTGCCGCCGCTGTGCGCACCAGCGCGGCGCTTTGGGAAAATCTTGACCGCAGAGGCATCCACCCCAACAAGGATGTCGTCGTGCCGATACAGCTGATAATAACCGACCTTGATGAGAACTCTCCGCCGCGCATCGTGTTCGATGAGAGCCTCAAGGCCGACGATATGGGCATATCCAACATGCGCGTGCTGATAGGCGACAATAGCCACAGCCTTATCATGGACAAGGCCACCTGCAATCTGATAATCGAGAATCACGGCTCGTTCACCGTCGAGATGGGCGCGGCCATGGGCGGAGGCTATATAATCAATTTTTACGACCGGGACATGAACCTGATCGACAAGCTGCCTACCAAGGTGAATTTCTCAATACCCGCGGGAAGCGAGTATGACAGCGTTTATAACACCTGCGATGGCAGAGATTTTAATATCGGCGGCATATACGACCCAATAAACGGCGCCATAGAGTTCAAAACCAACTCGATCGGACTTTACAAGACAAAAATCAACGAGCCTAAAATTTCCGATATAGACGGGCTGCCGGACGATGAGAAGGAACACATCAAGCAGCTTGTCTCGAAGGATTACTTCGCGGCCCCGGGCGGACGGTTCCGACCCGACGATCAATACACCAACTACGACGCGGCCAGAGCGATAGCCGGCATGCTGTTCACGGTCGACACCGACGCCAGAGTTGACTACAGCGATATTGACGAGTCCGATCCGCAGGCGGTCTACGTGGCCTCGATCGACGAGGCGGGCATCCGCCTGTACGCCGACCAGGGCGGCCTCAGGTTTAACGGAAATTCGGCGGTCGGCCTGGAGGACAGCTTTGTGCGGAGCCTCGGTCTGCTTGTGGAATACAAGGGCTACTACTACCCCGATATGGGAAACGACAGCGACCGTCCGTACGCGAGCATGTACCTGAATTACCCCGACATACAGTATATGGACAAAGAGTCGCTGCCCGCCTTGGCTATGGGCGCGCGGGAGGGCATAATCAACGACGGCATGGCGCTGTGCAACACCGAGAACCGATTTGACCGCAGGAGCGCGGCGGAGTTTTTGTATCGGCTGTTTGAGCGCATGTGTCAGGTTCCGCTCGCCAAATTCGACGCGGGCGAGAGCGGATATATGTCGAACACGGTGTTTTATAACCCGCTCACCACCATGAAATTTGAGACGCCGCCGATAGTTTATCTGTACTTGGGCTGTTTCGCGGTGGGCATATTGTTCGCGATAATACTCTATATAATGCAGAAAAAGCATAAGATAGTCAATGAGAACGCCGCGGATTCCCGTGAGGACGATGACTACTGGAACGAATACTAAATCAAATCGGGTGCGGAAACAACATATGTTTAAAAGGAGGACATCATGACAGTATACAGTTTTATATCAACGATCCTGAGTTATGTTTTCACTGTAATAATATATGTTTTCATAATTTTTGTGATCCGCCTCATATATCTGGACGTCAAAAAAATGAGCCGCTTTGAGGACAACAGCATAGCTGACGAGGCGTGCGCCAGCCTGAGGCCCGTGAAGTCGAAAACAGAGCCGCGCAATCCGCTCAAGCGCCGCTATAACATATACGGCGAGGCGGTCATCGGCAGAAATCCCGAGTGCGACATCGTGATAAACGAGAGCTTTGTTTCGCAAAAGCACCTTATCATATGGTACGAGGGCGGCGAGTGGTACCTTGAGGACCTGGGCAGCAGAAACGGAACGACGATAAACGGCAAAAGAATTTTGAGTGAGGTGATCCTCGACCCCGAGGACGTGATCTCGATCGGCGGTCTGAACTTTGTGTTTGAGACTTGAGAGGTGATACTATGGGAATGGACCGCTTAAAATCCGCAGGCTACCGAAAGCCCGCCTATTTGCTGATTTTGCTCAATGTGCTGGGGTTCGGTCTGCTGTTTATAAATAAAGAAAACAATTATAATCTGAATATCCTGTACACCGGCGCGGCGGTGCTGGCGCTGTTTCTGGTTATGTACACCGCGCTTGTGCTGGGCCGCATGGGCGACAAGTTTATAATGCTGATGGTGTTTATGCTCATATCCATCGGCGTGCTTTTGCTGTGCAGGATAAATCTGAGCTACGCATTCCGCCAGATCATCTGGATTCTGGTCGGCGGCGCGGTGTTCTTTATCGCGTATTTTGTCTATTATAACGTCAAGATCTGGAACAAGCTGTGGTATTTGTACTTCATCGGCGGAACGCTGCTGTTTTTGATAACGCTCGTTTTCGGAACCACGGTCTACGGCTCTAAAAACTGGATCTCGATCGGCCCGATATCTTTTCAGCCGTCAGAGATAACCAAGATATTGTTTATCATGTGTCTGGCGTGCTACACAAGCGGCAGCTGGTCAAAGCCGCTTTTGGGCAAGGTCAAGCCGAAATGGGCTGCGCTGCTGATAACCTACGTGTTTGTGGGCTTTTTGGTGCTGCAGCGTGACTGGGGCACTATCCTTGTTATGTTCTCGATATATCTTTTCATGATATATGTGTACGAGCCCGACAAAAAGCTGCTGGCGCTCAACATCTGCGCGCTGGTTATAATCGGCCTGCTGGGCTGGAGATTTTTGTATCATATTCAGGTGCGAATAGCCAACTGGATAGACCCCTGGTCGGACATCTCAAACAGGGGCTACCAGATAGCGCAGTCGCTGTTTGCCATATCATCGGGTGGATATTTCGGCAGGGGCTTGGGCAACGGCTCGCCTTACTATATTCCGCTGGTGCACTCCGACTTTATCTTCGCCGCGATATGCGAGGAGATGGGCGTGTTCGGCGGCGTGGCGGTCATACTGCTGTTCTTTTTGATAGCCTACCGCTGCTTTAAGATTTCGATCATGGCGTCTGATCCGTTCGATAAGGCGGTCAGCTTCGGCGTGACCGTGATGTTCGCGCTCCAGACGTTTATCATAATCGGCGGCGTTATCAAGATGATTCCGCTGACGGGAATAACTCTGCCGTTCGTCAGCTACGGCGGAACCTCGGTAGTTATCAGTTTCGCCTCAATGGGTATCATTCAGGCGATCTCCGCCAAGGCCGAGCGAAAGGGGGAAGCTCAATGAACACAAATAAGCGCATCATAAGGGTGCTGGTGGTCATCGCTTTGCTGTTTCTGGCGCTCGCCTCATATTTGCTCTGGTTCAACATGTTCAGAGCCAAAGAGGTGTACACCAACTCATACAACCGCCGCCAATGGGAAAGCGAACAGCACATAAAGCGCGGCAGCATTTACTCAAGCGAGGGCGAGCTGCTGGCCGAGACAAGGATCAGCGACGACGGAACGCGTACGCGCAGGTACCCGAGGGGAAGGCTGTATTCCCATGTGATAGGCTACTCGTCTCAGGTGTACGGCAAGACCCTGCTGGAGATGTCGAGAGACGCTGATTTAGTCGGCAAGGGAAATATAGGAATAAGCATAGGCGATAACCGCCCCGGAAACAACCTGCACCTGACCGTGTTGGATTATTTGCAGGAATACGCCTATGACCAATTGGACGGCAGGCACGGCGCGGTCGTGGCAATTGAGCCCACCACCGGGCAGATACTGGCGATGGTGAGCCTGCCCGACTTTGATCCCAACACCATAGAGGACGATTGGGAAGGAATAATGGAGGACAAGAGCTCGCCGTTCCTAGCCCGAGCCACGCAGGGCCTTTACCCGCCCGGCTCCACCTACAAGATCGTGACCTCGGCGGCTGTTTACGAAAACGGCAGGACCACAGAGACCTTCGACGATCCCGGAGTTTTCAAGCAGGGCGATGTGGAGGTAAACAACTACGGCGGTGAGGCCTTCGGAAATATTGACATAAAGACCGGCTTTGAGAAGTCCAGCAACTATGTGTTCTGCAGCTTGGGCTACGAGATGGGCGCCGAGAGCGTCCGCGCCGAGGCCGAGAAGTTCGGCGTAAATAAAGACTTGGAGTTTGATATACCCACATCAAAGAGCGAGATACAATACGGCCGCATGACCGACCTGGACGCCGCGCTGGTGTCGATCGGCCAGGGCGGACTTGTGATGACGCCGCTGCACGTGGCGATGATGGCGTCCGCCGTGGCGAATGGCGGCAAGATGATGAAGCCGTATCTGGTCGAGACCGTTACCACCGAGAACGGCACGATAATCGGTCAGACAAAGCCGTCTGTGCTGTACGAGTGCGTGGGTCCCGCCTGCGCGTCGTATGTGCGCGACATGATGATCGGCGTGGTGGAGGAGGGAACCGGAACCACGGCCCGGATCGACGGGATCACGGTGGCCGGAAAGACCGGTACCGCCGAGACCGAGGGCGGCGAGGACCACGCCTGGTTCGTGGGCTACGCTCCCGCCGAGAACCCGAAAATATGCGTGGCGGTGCTGCTTGAAAACAACGGCACTCCCGGCGGAAAAACCGCCGCGCCCATCGCGAGGAACATAATGCGGAGATTTTTAAACGAATAAGAAAAAATTTTTAATAATAAAAAAATCAGGAGGCAAAGAGGGATGAAAAAATTAATCGCATGTTTGGTCACGGCCATATTGGCGCTGAGCTGCGTTTTCGCGCAGGCCGACGAGGAGACCGTGAATATCTACGTTAACGATCAGCCGGTGGTTATCACCGACGCGGCGGACAAGATACCACTCGGTGTAGTTGTGGGAGCGGGAACAACAATGGTTCGCGCCCGCGTGGTGACCGAGGCTCTGGGCTGCACCGTCACCTGGGACGAGGCAAGTCAGGGAGTTGTTATAGCAAACGACACTATCTGGTTCGCCATGAAGATAGGCAGCACGGACGTGTATGACGCGGCGGGCAACAAGTACACGCTGCCCGAGGCTCCGATACTCTATAACGACGAGATCACCATGATGCCCGTCCGCTTTATTTCCGAGCAGATGGGTCTGCCGGTCGAGTGGGACCAGACCACCGGCACGGTGTTTATAAACAGCGATGCGTCGTTTAAAAATGTTGAGAACTCGCCGCTTTACCACAAGAAGCAGTTTGATGAGAAGCTGGCGCAGATCAAGCAGCTGAACGAGAC
Source organism: uncultured Monoglobus sp. (assembly GCA_947624775.1). Classification (GTDB taxonomy): domain Bacteria; phylum Bacillota; class Clostridia; order Monoglobales; family Monoglobaceae; genus Monoglobus. Next base: position 1,462 of record CANQLT010000085.1, on the reverse strand, counting down.
GGGCGACTACTACGGCGCGCGAAGCGTTATAAGCTCGACCACCCAGGACGAGATCTCCGCGGCGCAGACGCTTGAGCCCACCGCGCTGGGCGAGTTCTATGTGCAGAAAGGCGTGACGGAGCGAAACGTGGAGCTTATGGCCGCGGGTCAGCCCAACGATATTGAGGCCGAGCTGTTGAAAACGAGAGAGTATCTCGACAACGCCGAGGCGCTTTACAACACGGGCCTTTACTACGAGGCCGAGAACGCTCTGGGCCAGTTCTACACCATGAAAACAACGCCCGCGCTGATGGACGAGTATCAGCAGCTGCTCGACGACATCAGGACGCAGATCGACAAGCTGCCCTACGACACGCTCAAGGATATCGAGAAGGTGATCGAGAGCGGCGACTACTACGGCGCCCACGCCAGAATAACCGCGTTCCTTGCACAAACCAACCTGCCGGACGACCTTCGCAAAGAGGCCGAGGGCATCAAGGAGGATATCGAGCAGTCGATCAAAACTTATGAGCGCAGCCAGCAGGTTGTGGGCTACAGATATGTGACAAATGTTTCTCACGGCGTAAACTTCCACCAGACCGCCGACGAGAAGTCGCAGGTGCTGGCGACCGTGCCCTATGGAACCCGCGTTGACTATGTGGAGATGTCGGGCGACTTCGCGAGAGTTAAGTACAACAATATGTACGGATATATCATGAATTTCTATCTGACGCAGATCCAGCCGCCGACTCAAGCGTCCGCGATGAGATACATAGACGCCGACGGCGTAAGCATCATGGGCCAGCCCAAGGACGGCGCCAAGGCCGAGATGGCGGTTCCCAAAGACGCCGCCGTGGGTCTTGTAGAGGTATCGGTGAACGGCTACGCCAGGATCGACTATAACGGCACCCAGGGTTACGTTAAGAGAACGCAGCTCAGGGAGAATAAGGAATAGTCGCCGTCTGCCTCCCCTGCCGTAAGGTGGGGGAGGGGAGCCTTGTAGGGGGCGGATGACCACGGCCGCCCGCTGTGGCGGAAATAATATATAACAGGTGATATACTATGCTTTGCAGGGCGAAAATTAATTTGGCTATCGACGTGCTGAACAGGCTGCCTAACGGCTACCACACGGTGCGCATGGTTATGATGCGCGTAAATTTCGGCGACGTGGTTAATGTTTCGCTGCGGAGCGACGGCAAAATAGCGCTGAGCGGCAGCGATCCGACCATGCCGCTCGGGCGCGAAAACATCGCGTACCGCGCGGCCGAGGCGGTATTTGACAAGATCGGCGTTTTTCCTGGCTGCGATATACGCATCGAAAAGGTCGTGCCAATGGGCGCGGGAATGGCCGGGGGCAGCGCCGACGCGGCGGGCGTGATAAATATGCTGAACGATCTGCTGGGCGGCCCGCTCGGTCTTGAGGAAAGGCTCGGCCTCGGTCTGCGATTGGGCGCCGATGTGCCGTTCTGTGTGAGGGGCGGTT
>CANQLT010000084.1 GCA_947624775.1 uncultured Monoglobus sp. | reverse complement strand
CAGCAGCCGCTCCGCCTCGGTTTTGGATATTTTGCCCGAGTTGTAAAGCTCCGCGGCGCAGCCCGCGCCGACAGGATAGCCGCTGACTATCCCGAGGACCACCGCCAGCGCGCCGCTGCCGTCGACCCTGAACGCGGGCCGCATGACGCCGCTCAGCGCTCTGCCGCATATTTCGGCGCCGCCCAGCGCCACGAGCAAATTGCTGGCAACAAAAAACGGGAACAGCGACGGGATCACCGACGACGCGCACAGCGCCAGAGCGTCCGCTGCCGCGCTCATGCAGCGCTCGGGCCAAAGTCCCAGACACAGGATCATGCAGCACAGGCACATCATAACCGCACCCCTGAGCCATCTCATAAAATCACCTCTGATTAAATTTATGCTTTCGCATTTAATTTAATTCGGATATTGATTTGGTGAAAATTATATGATATAATATGAGCATAACGGAGGTTGATAATTATGATGTATCCATACATGACTCTCTCTGACGAAACGGAAATCGTTCACTCGCAGATAATTGATGATAACGGAAAGAAAAAGGTGCTTGTGCATTTCGAGCGGCCTACGGATAACGGATTTGACTCCGCCAGATGCGAGCTTCCCGATTACAATTGGATATACAAAAACGGATATTCGGACAGCGAAATAGAAATGTTTGAAAATTTACTGCATAGCAACGCGCATCTGTTATATAAATACGCAGCGAGCGGAGGTATTAACATTGCCTAATCTGTTTACAGTAAGCGGTTACAAAATATTTTTTTGGTCTAACGAATTCGGCGAGCCGATTCATGTGCATATTGCAAAAGGCAAACCCGGTCCTAACAGCACAAAGGTATGGCTTACGAGCACCGGAGGCTGCGTTCTCGCAAGCAACGGAAGCAATATTCCGCAGAAAGAATTAAACGAACTGCTTGAATTTATATCGGCCCAGTTCTTTTTGATCTGTATTGAATGGAAAAAGTTTTTTGTAACCGATAAAATCAGTTTTTATTGCTAAAATTATTGCAAAACGTAAACCAATATGTTATATTTATATTAATAAATTTATTTAATCGAAAAAGGAGTGTTGGAAAATGAGATATGTTGTAGGCGTTGATATCGGCACCAGCGGCACCAAAACCGTACTGTTTGACGAAAAGGGCACCGTTATGGCCGACTATTTGGTGGAATACCCGCTCTATCAGCCGAAGATCGGCTGGGCCGAGCAGGACCCCGAGGACTGGTGGCACGCCACCTATTCAAGCGTTAAGGCGGTTATCGAAATGTCGGGAGTTGACCCCAAGGACATCAAGGGCGTTGGACTTTCGGGACAGATGCACGGTCTGGTTATGCTGGACAAGGATGGAAATGTGCTGCGCAAGTCGATTATCTGGTGCGACCAGAGAACCACCGCCGAGGCCGACGAGCTGACCGAAAAAATCGGCAGAGACAAGCTGATAGAGATAACCGGCAGCCCCGCGATCACGGGCTTTACGGCGGCGAAAATACTGTGGGTGCAGAAAAACGAGCCCGAGCTTTACGCGAAGGCCGCCAAGATACTGCTTCCCAAGGACTACATAAGATACAAGCTGACCGGCGAGTTTGCCACCGAGGTTTCGGACGCCAGCGGAATGCAGCTGATGGACATCAGAAACCGCTGCTGGTCGGATGAGATACTTGAGAAATTAAACATAGACAAGAACCTGCTGGGCAAGATGTACGAGTCATGCGAGGTGACCGGAACGGTCCACGCCGAGGCCGCGGAGCTGACGGGGCTCAACGAGGGCACGATCGTTGTGGGCGGCGCAGGCGACCAGGCCGCAGGCGCCGTGGGCAACGGCATAGTGAAACCCGGTATCATCTCGTCCACTATCGGAACATCGGGCGTTGTTTTCGCCCACATGGACAATCTTGAAATCGACAAGGGCGGCAGAATGCATATTCTGTGCCACGCTGTTCCCGGAAAGTGGCACGTTATGGGATGCACCCAGGGCGCCGGACTGTCGCTCAAATGGTACCGCGACAACTTCTGCCACGCCGAGATGGATGCTGCGGAGGGTATGGGCGCCGACCCGTACTACCTGATGGATAAGCAGGCGGAGAGAGTTGCTCCGGGCTGCGAGGGTCTTATCTATCTGCCCTACATGATGGGCGAGAGAAGCCCGATAAACGATCCCGCGGCGAAGGGCGTGTTCTTTGGCCTTTCGGCTCGCCACAACAAATATGACATGCTGCGCGCCGTTATGGAGGGCGTGGCGTACAGCCTGAACGACTGCCTCGACATAATCAGAAGCATGGGCGTTGACACCTCGGAGGTGCGCGCGTCGGGCGGCGGCGGCAAGAGCAAGCTGTGGCGCCAGATGCAGGCAGACATGTTTGACTGCGACATCAACACAATAAACGTTTCCGAGGGCCCCGCGCTGGGCGTGGCGCTGCTGGCGGCAGTGGGAGCGGGAATATACAAGAGCGTTCCCGAGGCCTGCGAGGCGGTCATCAGCGTTAAGGACACGATCAAGCCGATCCCCGAAAACGTTGAAACCTACAAAAAATACTTCCCCGTATACCGCGGCATCTACCAAGCGCTAAAGCCGCAGTTCGCGAAAGTAGCCGAAATTTTAAGATAATCAAATATCGGGCTCCCCGAACAAACGGGGAGCCTTTCGTTTATTTTTAATTGACTTTTTCATCCGCTCATGATAGAATATTATAGAATTATTATAATAGATAACTATAAGAACACATCCCTGTTTTAAGGAGAGTAAAAATGTACAATAAAAAACGGTTTGGGAAAATACTGCTGCCGCTGCTGATGTGCCTGGTCGCCATCGCGGTCATCGCTATCGGCGCGTTTTATTTTAATTATATTTCCAAGCGGATATACGAGGACAGCACGGACCATCTGACCGAGATATACAGCCAGGTCAACCGCTCGTTCGGCGCTTTTGTCGATCGGAACTGGGGGCTGCTTGAAAGCTGGGAGGACTATATCTCCGAAAACAGCGCCGCGGCAAACGGCGCGGTTCCCGATTTTATCAAAAAGGAACAGACATACTGGGGATTTTCGGACTTTTATTTTATCGCGCAGGACTCGTCGTGCATGAATTTGGACGGATCGAAAAGCGCCATGACTCTCGGCGGCGCCGCTCCGCTGAGCGAGCCTATCATGTCGAGCGAGACACTCGCTGACGGACGCGAGGTCATCGTTTTCGCGGTGCCCGCGCCCCACGGCGAATACAACGGTTTCGGATATGACGCGGTGGCGATAAGCTATACCAACGCGGACATGGCAAGCTCTCTTAAAGTAGACGCGTTTTCGGGCAAGGCAAGATGCTTTGTTGTGCAAAGCGACGGAAACGTGCTTTTATCCACTCAGACGGGAGGCAACGTGTTCGGCAACTATCTGGTCTATCTAAAGGCCGCGTCCGACTTGGACGACAGCGAGTTTGAGCAGATACAAAATGATTGGCAAAGCGGAACTTCGGGACTGCTCAACTGCAAAATAGGCGGCACGCGGTACTGCATTTCGTATCAGCCCGTCGGTTACCAAAACTACATCATGCTCAGCACGGTGCCCCAGAGCGTTATCAGCGCGGGTTTCCTCTCAGTCCAGAAAACCACGATAAACGTTTTTATCATAATCTTCTTGCTCGTGTTCGCGGCGGTCATCGTGCTGCTTATTCTGCGGGCGCGCAAGCAGTCGCGCAAGGACAAGACCGAGCTTAAATACAGAGAGCGCATGTTTGACGTCCTCTCCAACAACGTTGACGATATCTTTATAATGCTCGACTCAGAAAACTTCGGCGTGGATTATATAAGCCCGAACATCGAGCGGCTTTTGGGGATCCCCGTGAAAGAGGCGAGAGAAAACATCAAGGTGCTTGAAAGATGCGCGCCGGGAGTTGAGGTGGTTATACCGCGCGACGAGTTTGAGGCGATCCCGCTCCACGAAAGCCGTGACCGCGAGTATGAGTACACCCATCAGAGTACCGGCGAGCGCCGCTGGTACAGAATGACCATATATCACATGGACATTCAGAATATAAAGAAATATATTGTCGTGCTCTCGGACAGGACCCTTGAGCGCCAGATGAACCAAAAACTGCAGGAGGCGCTCACGGCGGCCAGAAGTGCCAACGAGGCCAAGAGCAACTTCCTCTCAAATATGTCGCATGACATACGCACGCCGATGAACGCGATCGTGGGATTTTCGGTGCTGCTTGAAAAGGACGCGGATAAGCCCGAAAAAGTTCGGGAATATACCCGAAAGATCACAGCGTCGGGCCATCATCTGCTCAGCCTTATCAACGATGTTTTGGACATGAGCAAGATCGAAAGCGGCAAGACCTCTCTGAACGTGGACTGCTTCAGTCTGCCCGAGCTGCTGGAGGAGCTTAACATCATACTTATGCCACAGGCGAAAGCGAAGCATCAGGACTTTAAGATGCACGTGCAGGGCACGCCGCCCGAACAGCTTATCGGCGACAAACTGCGTCTCAACCAGATTTTGATAAATCTGCTGTCAAACGCTATTAAATACACTCCCGATAACGGAAAAATCGAGTTCTTCGTGTGCGACGTTCCCGACTCGCTAAAACAGTACGCCAAGCTTCGGTTCGTCGTTAAGGACAACGGAATAGGCATGAGCAAAGAATTCCGTGAACAGATATTCAACCCGTTCAGCAGGGAGATCAGCTCGGTCACAAACAAGATACAGGGCACCGGTCTTGGAATGGCGATAACCAAAAATCTCGTTGACCTGATGGGCGGAATTATCCACGTTGAGAGCGAGCCCGGCAAGGGCAGCACATTTACGGTTGAGCTGTCGTTCGCTTATCCCGAAAAGGATGAAGCGGAAAGCTGGATTAAGCAGGAGGTCTCGCGCATACTTGTCACGGACGACGAGGAGGAAGTCTGCCTCAATATCCGCGATCTCATGCTTGACGCGGGCATGAAGGTCGAGTATGAAACAAACGGCGTGTCCGCTGTAAATACAGCGCTTGAGGCACACCGAAAAGGCGAGGATTTTGACGTTATTCTGCTCGATTGGAAAATGCCGGGTCTGGACGGCGTTGAGACCGCGCGCAGGATACGCGAACAGGTCGGAGACGAGATCCCGATCCTGGTGCTGACATCGTACGACTGGAGTGATATAGAGATCGAGGCGCGGGAAGCGGGCATAAACGCGTTTATGCCGAAGCCGTTTTTCGCCTCGACATTCTGGCAGACGATCAAGCCGCTGTTTATCAAACATACGGAACAGCCAGAACCCGACGTCGCGGACGCGAACGTTATGGAAGGACTGCATTTCCTCATCGCCGAGGACAACGACCTCAACGCCGAGATACTCACCGAGATGCTGGCCATGGAGGGCGCCACAAGCGAGCGCGCGGCCGACGGACGCGAGGCTGTTGATATGTTCGAAAAGTCCGGACCGGGGCACTTTGACATGATCCTGATGGACGTGCAGATGCCGAACATGAACGGCTATGACGCGACGAGGGCGATACGCGCATCAAGCCATCCCGAGGCGGCGGACATTCCCATCGTGGCGATGACCGCCAACACCTTTGCCGAGGACGTGAAAAACGCGCTCGACTCGGGCATGAACGGCCACCTTTCAAAGCCGCTCAACATGGCGGCGGCGCGGGAAATGATAGGCAGATTCACCAACAAAAACAACGCGCCGAACCAATCGAACGAAAAAGGAGACAAATAACATGGGCAAAAAAATAATAAGTCTGATACCGGTGCTCGCGATAGTTCTGACGCTCGGCTCGTGCGCGGCGGGCGGCGACTCGGAAAAAGTCACCCTGTCGATAATGGGCAAGCAGAGCGACCTCAACAAAAGCTATATGACAAGCATTTTTCAGCAGTACGAGGAAGAAACCGGCAACAAGATCGAAGTCATCGCCTATGAGGACGAGGAATACGAAACCTCCGCGGCCAAAGATTTCAAGAGCGGAAAGGCGCCCGATATATTTATGCACTTCCACAACGCCGATTTAAACCGCTTTGACGTTAAAGACAATTTTTATTATCTGAACAATGAGAAATGGGTGTCCGACCTGACCGACGGCGCGCGGGCGTACTGCACGGACGCGGACGGGAATCTGCTGGGACTGCCGTTTTGGGAAAACTCGGTATCGGGCTGTTACTACAACAAGACGCTGCTTGACAGCCTCGGACTTAAGCCCGCATCGACTCAAGCCGAGTTTGACGTTTTGTGCCAGGCTCTCGCCGATACAGGATACACGCCGATCTGCTGGCCTGCGAACGGCTGCTCGTGGATGCCGCAATTCGGACTTGATCCGATATTCGCCGATAATCCCGAGCTGCTCGAAAAGCTCAACAACAACGAGATCTCCTACTCGGACATACCCGAGGTGCGCGATATGGTAAAATGGATATCCGACGCCGCCGACAAGGGCTGGTTCGGAAACGACTTCACCAAGATTGGCTGGGACGACATAAGCCCCTCGATCGGCTCGGGCGACGCGGTAATGACCTTTATCTGGGACACCTGGTTCGACACCGACTTTGAGCCCGGCAATAAATACTCAGCCGACGACTTCGCGCTGATGCCCGTTTTTATGAACACAACGGACGGCGGCACATACGAGGGCGGGAACCTCAACATGATGATGGTAAACAAAAACAGCGAGAACCTCAAAAGCGCCATTGAATTCCTGGAATTCTGCGCGGCGCCCGAGAACTACAACAAGGCCTTTGACGGGATATCCACCGTCAACTGCTTTAAGGGCCAGACCACAAACATACAGTCAAAAACCGTCACCGACGCGGCGGTGTCGATCGCCGAAAAAGAGCGCGTCTCCACCGCAGCGACCCGCATCAACGGCTACAGTGCCGACGATGTGGCAAGTCTTTTCAATATGATGTTTGACAAAAAGACGGATGTTGACGGCTGCGTGCGGCTCATGGACGAGTACCGCGTAAAAGAGGCTGAAGCGCAAGCCGCCGAATAGATCAAATAATCAAAAAGCCGCTGTCGCATAACAACCGACAGCGGCTTTTTTGATTTTATTGATTATTCGGTTTTGGGAAGCTTTTTGAGATATTCCTCGATCTCCTCGTCTGTGGGAACATAGTCGGTCATTTCGCCGTCGTGGAACTTCTCGTAGGCTACCATATCGAAATATCCGGTGCCGGTGAGGCCGAACACGATGGTCTTTTCCTCGCCGCTTTCCTTGCACTTCATGGCCTCGTCTATAGCGCCCTTGATGGCGTGGCTGCTCTCGGGAGCGGGCAGTATGCCCTCGCAGCGCGCGAACATCTCGGCCGCCTCGAATACCTCGGTCTGCTTGTACGATCTGGCTTCCATCAGGCCGTCGTGATAGAGCTGCGACAGGATCGAGCTCATGCCGTGGTAGCGCAGTCCTCCGGCGTGGTTGGGTGCGGGAATAAATCCGCTGCCCAGAGTGTACATCTTTGCCAGAGGGCAAACCATTCCGGTGTCGCAGAAGTCATAAGCGAACTTTCCTCTCGTGAAGCTCGGGCAGGACGAGGGCTCGATAGCGATAACTCTGTAGTCGTTCTCTCCGCGCAGCTTTTCGCCCATAAACGGCGAGATAAGGCCGCCCAAATTCGAGCCGCCGCCCGCGCAGCCGATGATGATGTCGGCCTTTTCGCCGACCTTGTCAAGAGCTATCTTGGTCTCAAGACCGATGATCGACTGGTGCAGCAATACCTGATTCAGAACGCTGCCCAGAACATATCTGTAGCCGTCGGTCGAAACGGCCTTTTCAACCGCCTCGGAAATGGCGCAGCCCAGGCTGCCTGTGGTTCCGGGGTGCTCGGCGAGTATCTTTCTGCCGACCTCGGTCTCTGTTGAGGGCGAGGGTGTGACCGATGCGCCGTAGGTCCTCATGACCTCGCGACGGAACGGCTTTTGCTCATACGAAACCTTTACCATATAAACCTTGCAGTCGAGGTCAAAGTACGCGCACGCCATAGAGAGAGCCGTGCCCCACTGGCCCGCGCCCGTCTCGGTGGTAACGCCCTTGAGGCCCTGCTTTTTGGCATAGTAAGCCTGAGCGATCGCCGAGTTCAGCTTGTGGCTGCCGCTGGTGTTGTTGCCCTCGAATTTATAATATATCTTCGCGGGGGTGCCGAGCTTTTTCTCAAGGCAGTACGCGCGAACCAAAGGCGACGGACGGTACATCTTGTAAAAGTTCAGGATCTCCTCGGGAATATCAAAATATGCTGTGTCGTTATCAAGCTCCTGAGCAACCAGATCGGCGCAGAAAACGCCTTCCAGCTCCTCCGCCTTCATCGGCTGAAGCGTGCCGGGATTGAGCAGCGGAGCGGGTTTGTTTTTCATATCCGCACGAAGGTTGTACCACTGCTTGGGCATCTCGCTCTCGTTCAGATATATTTTGTAGGGAATTTCAGACATTGTTCATGTCTCCTTTCTTTGTATATATTTATTTATTAATTATCTGTTTTTGCGGATCGGGATAACGCTTTTCCAGAACTCGGGCGCCAGCAGCACAAGCATGGGATAAAGCTCAAGTCTGCCGGCCAGCATGTCAAACGCCATAACGTATTTCGAAAAACCCGAGAACAGCGAAAAGCACTCAGACGGGCCGGCCTTTCCGAGACCGGGACCGATGTTGTTTATGGTGGCCGCTATCGCCGAAAAGTTCGTGGTAAAATCATAGCCGTCAAACGATATCAGCAGCACCGACGCCACGTACACAAATATATACGCGCAGATAAACACGTTTATCGAGCGTATTGTCTCGGTCGGGACGGTCTTGCCCTCGCTCCTGACATTCATGACGCGCTTGGGATGGAAAAACAGGGTTATCTCTTTTTTGACGGTGCGGTGCAGGGTCACGATTCTCGAGACCTTGATTCCGCCGCCCGTGCTGCCCGCGCAGGCGCCCATAAACATCAGGCCGAGCAGGATCATCACCGCGAACTGCGGCCACAGCGCCTCGTAGTCGATCGTCGAAAAACCTGTGGTGGTTATGATTGACGCCACCTGGAAGAACACGTGACGCACCTTGTCGGCGAATCCCATCTCGGGCATCGAGCCTGTGACATACAGCGAACCTGTTATCAAGGCCACCGCCAGCAGAATTATGATTATGTAATATCTGGCTTCCTCGTGGGAGGCGGCGGCGCGGAATTTTCTTCTATACAACAAAAAGTACACCGCGAAATTGACGCCGAACAGCATCATGAACACGCCGACTACCCATTGGATATAGGGCGAATAGCTCGCCATGCTGTCTCCCTTTATGCCGAAGCCTCCGGTTCCCGCGGTGCCCACGGCGGTGGTGACCGCGTCAAACACGGGCATGCGGCCCGCTATCAAAAACAAAAACTCCGCCACGGTCAGCGTTATGTATATCGCGTAAAGCACCACCGCGGTCTCGCGGACTTTGGGCAGCAGCTTGCTGACGGTGGGGCCCGGGCTTTCGGCCTTCATGATGTTCATGGGCGAGCCGCCCGTCATCGGGATAAGCGCCAGCAGGAACACCAGAACGCCCATACCGCCTATCCAGTGGGTGAAGCTGCGCCAGAAAAGCGACGCGTGCGACAGCGCCTCAACGTCGTTAAGTATGCTGGCTCCCGTTGTGGTAAAGCCCGACACGGTCTCGAAAAACGCGTCGGTAAAATTGGGTATATCGCCGTTTATCACAAACGGCATACAGCCGAAAAGGCTCATCACGATCCATGTGAGAGCCGTTACGGCAAAACCCTCGCGGGTATAAAATGTCAAATTCTTGGGCTTTTTGAATATCGAAATACCGCCGCATGCCACGCACACGACCGCCATTATCAAAAACGAATAGGCCTGAGGCTCGCCGTATATTATTCCCACCAGAAACGGCAGGAGCAGCAGCGCGCCCTCGATGTTCAGTATCCAGCCGAGTATATAACTAACAGCCTTAAAATTCAAAGCTATGACCTCCCAACGTAGTGATTAGGGATTAGTGAATAGTGATTACGCGGAAATAATTAAGCGAAAATCGCAAATTTCATCCCGCGAATGTTGCAGTTAACATTTACGAGATCAATCAAAGATCTCTTCTATGCTGCTGAGTCCCTTGTGGGTCGTGACGATCGTCACCGAGTCGCCCGCCATGAGCATGTCGTCACCGCCGGGGATAAACGCCCTGCCGTCTCTGTAAATGCACGCGATCAGCAGGTTGTCCTTGAGCTTTAAGTCCTTGAGCGGCTTGTCGGTATGCTTGAGCTCGCCGTGGACGTTGAACTCGATCGCCTCTACACGGTCGTTTGACAAGTGATAAAGCGTTACTATATCGCTGCCGATCGTGTTCCGTCTGGCGCGGACGTATTTTATAATCGTCTCGGCTGTCATCCGCCTCGGATATACCACGCTGCCAAGCTCCAGTTCGTTGATAACGCTGGAAAAGTTTATGTGGTTGACCTTGGTTATCGCCTTGATTCCCGGCGCCACCTTCATTCCGTAGAGCGAGAGCAGCACGTTTTCCTCGTCAATTCCCGTGAGCGGGATCAGCGCGCCAACGTGGGTGATATCCTCCTGATTGAGCAGCGTCTCGTCGGTTCCGTTGCCATTCACGATAACAACGTCGTCGGGCAGAAGATTGCTGAGCTCCTCGCAGCGCGCGGGATTTATCTCGATGATCTTGACGTCCATACCTGTGCGCACAAGCTGCCGCGCCAGATAGAACGAGGTCTTTCCGCCGCCAATTATCATAGCCGAACCAACGCTTCTGGTCTCGATATTTATGCGCTTGAAAAACTCAAACGAATCATGCGGCGTGGCAATAAACGATATTATATCTCCCGAGCGCAGCTCGAAGGTTCCGTTGGGGATATATACCAAGTCGCCCCTTTCCACAATACAGATCAGAACATTGAACGAGCTGTTGTTCTGAAAGCTCGAAAGCCTCATGCCGTCGAGAAAATTGTTCGGCGGGATCTTGAACTTGATAAGCTCCGCGGCTCCCTTGGCGAACGAGTTGACCGAGATAGCCAACGGGAAATGCAGTATTCTCGCGATCTCCTTCGCGGCCTCAAGCTCGGGATTGATTATGATGGAAATTCCCAGCTTGTCTCTGAGGTAGTCCAGCTCGTCGCTGTAGTCGGGATCGCGCACTCTGGCGACCGCTGTGCAGTCGCCCACCTTTTTCGCGAGCGTGCAGCACAGCAGATTCAGCTCGTCGCTGTCGGTGACCGCGATGATCAGATCGGCGCTCTCAACGCCCGCCTCGATCAGAGTGCCGTAGCTTGAGCCGTTGCCCACGACCCCCATAATGTCATAGGCCTCGGCGAGCTTATCCACAACCTCGCGGTTTTTGTCCACGATCGTAACGTCGCAGCCCTCCTCCGCCAGCTTTCCGGCGAGTGTCGAGCCCACCTTTCCGGTGCCGACGATTATGATCTTCAAGGTCTTGGCCTTGTTCGGCATAAATTTTTTGAGTATAGACATAAACACTCCTCCATATAGCGATATATCCAAAAAATCCAATAATATCTCAGCATTAATTGCCTAACATTTTTATTTTACCATATCAATAATAAAATATCAATATGTTATTTTCAAAAATTACATAACCTACCGATTTTTTACAAAAAATTTATAAAGAAAATTTAAATATTTCAAAATTATTCCACCGATCATCGGAGTATATTAATACCGCGGTTTACAGATAATATTGTTACAGATTTTGTTTTAAAGCCAAATTTGTTTATTAAATTCAGAATAAAGGAGCGATAATATATATGAAAGCGACAGGAATTGTCAGAAGAATAGATGACCTGGGCAGAATAGTAATACCGAAGGAGATAAGAAGGACCCTTAGGATCCATGAGGGCGATCCGCTGGAAATATTTACCGGGAGCGACGGCGAGGTGATATTCAAAAAATACTCGCCGATCGGCGAGCTGGGCGAGTTCGCGCTGCAGTACGCCGACACGCTCAACAAATCGACCGGACTTTTGACCTGCATAACCGACAAGGACAGCGTTATAGCCGCCAGCGGCACGGGCAAGCGCGAGCTTAAGGAAAAGCGTGTGTCTGGCGAGGTGGAGCGCATAATGGAGAAAAAATCGCTGTTCTGCTCGACTGACGAGGGCGGCAGCATCAAGATAATCGACGACAACGACAAGTACAAGGCCGGAGTTGTGGCCCCGATCGTACATGACGGCGACCCCGTGGGAACGGTAATATTCATCGCCGAGCCCGAAAAGAGCATGAACGAGGTAGAGCAAAAGCTGGCCGAGACCGCCGCCGGATTTTTGAGCAAAGCCCTTGAATAAGAAAAACATCCCCCGATTTTGGGGGATGTTTTGGTTTACATTTTTATAAGCTCATATTCTTTTGTGCCGAAGCCGAGGTCGGCGGCTGCGTCTATCGTGTGGGAGCCGTGGAGCGACTCGACGCGCTCAATAAAATGATCGCGGCCGGGGTCGTTTGATGAGTAGATCAGATCCATGCATGCCTTGTCGAGAGCCACCGGGTCAAGGGACGACAGGATTCCGATGTCCGCCATGCAGGGATCCTCAGCCACCGCGCAGCAGTCGCAATCGACCGAGAGATTGCACATCATGTTGACGTACGCGATCTTATCGCCGAACATCTGATGCACGGTCATGGCGGCGTCCGCCATGGACTCGCAGAATATGTCCTGCTCGGCCATGTGGTCCCAGACTATGTTCTGGTCGGTTATCATGCCGCCCGAGTGAATAAGGCACTTGCCCACCGCCCGAATCGTAAGTATAACAAAAATGTTCGCTGCAAAACATCAGTAAGCTTCATA
>CANQLT010000083.1 GCA_947624775.1 uncultured Monoglobus sp. | reverse complement strand
GCCGAATCCGATATAACCGATCGCTCCGCCGTTGAAGCCGCGTTTTCGGGTCTCGAGCTCGTCGATGATCTCCATGGCGCGTATCTTGGGCGCGCCCGACAGAGTTCCCGCGGGGAGCACCGCCCGCAGCGCGTCGAACGCGGTCTTGTCGGCTCTCAGCTTGCCCTGCACGTCGGATGTCATGTGCATTATATGCGAAAATCTTTGGATATACTTGAGCCGCGTCACCTCGACGCTGCCGAACTCGCAGACCTTGCCGACGTCGTTCCTGCCCAGGTCCACCAGCATGATATGCTCGGCGTTCTCCTTGGGGTCGGCGATCAGGTCAAACTCGTTCTGCCGATCCTCCTCGGGCGTCTTTCCTCTGGGGCGGCTGCCCGCTATCGGGCTGTTTGACACGATCCCGTTCTCGACGCGCACCAGCATTTCGGGCGAGGCGCCCGCGATCTGGCAGCTGTCGAACTTCAGAAAGTACATATACGGCGAGGGATTTATGACGCGTATCGCGCGGTAGGCATTGAACGGGTCGCTGTAGTTCTCAATCTCGAACCTCTGCGACAGCACCACCTGGAATATATCTCCGTTTTTGATATATTCCTTTGCCCTCTCCACGTTCTCGCAGAACCGCTCCTTTGTTATGTTGCTCTTGGGCTCGCCCGAGCCGCGGAATCCGCTGCCCGGCTTTGACTTGAGCTCAAGGGGCGCGGCCAGTTCGTTCTTGATCTCGATCAGCCGCTCGACTGCGCGGTCGTATCTGAACCGCAGGTTCTCGCCCGGGTGGATATTCACCATGATTATGATTTTTTTCGCCTTGTTGTCAAAGGCGACGATCTCGTCGGTGAACATAAAGTGCATGTCGGGCTGATTCAGATCGTCCTCGGGCGGCTCGGGCAGCCTTTCGGTCAGCCGCACCAGATCGTAGGCAAAGCAGCCCACCGCGCCGCCGCTGAACGACGGCAGTCCCTCGATGACCGGGGACTTGAATTTGTCGGCGTACTCGTTTAAAATGTCGATCGGGTTCCCCTCGCGCTCGGTCACGACGCCGTTATAATCGGTGATGACCGCCTTGCCGCCGTAGCTCTTGAACGTGAGGAACGGGTTCCTGCCGATAAACGAGTAACGGTTTGTGAGCTCGCTGCCCTCGACCGACTCGAGCAAAAAACAGTATTTGTCGGTCTCCAGCTTTCGGAACGCGGATATCGGAGTGTCCATATCCGCGAAAACCGACAGTGTGACAGGTATCAGGTTGTACCCTTCGCGGGCGTAACTTTCCACCTGCTCAAAGGTTGGATAAAACATTAAAAAAGCCTCCTCATAATTTATTAGAGTAGACCAACTAAGTATTCAGTATCAGTAAAGCTCGGCGGTCCCGTCAAAGCCAAAGCGCCGCAAACACGGCGCGGCCAAGCCGCCCGCCAAATAAAATTTCGGACACTATTTCAGTCCACTCATCTCGTCTAATCTCAAATACCTAATCTCGTCTAATCTGAAACTGTTTTTCTATTATATACTATACGACCGCGTTTGTCAAGAGAAATTTTCACAAAAACGGCGCAGCCAAAGCTGCGCCGCAGTTGAAACAAGATTTTTATTTATTCGGTTGCGGAAACCGTAAGACGCAAACCAAGCGGACGCATAATTTTTATAAGCGTATCAAGATTCGGAGTCGATTTATATGATTCTATACGGGCTACGGACGACTGCGGCATACCGCAGAGCGAAGCAAGCTCTCTTTGGCTTATGCCGAGGGCGTTTCTCTTTTCGATCAATGCTCCAACTATCGCCGCAACGCTTTCAACCTCGTCGATATCTTTTGACATATCGGGGTCGACCTCTCTGACGTGTTTCTTATAATCATCCCATGTTCTCATATCAAGCTCGCTCCTTTCCTGCTAAATAGTCTTTGCGCTCCGCTTTGGCGCGGTCAATTTCTCTGCGAGGCGTTTTCTGCGTCTTCTTGCGGAAAGAATGAAGCAAAACAAACGTGTCGTTTTTGTAAAAGAAATAGAATACGCGGTTGTTTCCGGGACGCAGTTCCCAAATACCATCTTCTATGTGCTTTGTGACATTTTCCGGCAGTCGTGTGCCGTGCTCCTGCAAAAGCTGTATATACAGGCTTATCTGTTTATATTGAATACGGGAATCCTTGCTTGTTTTGGATCTATGACGAATCTCTTCCAAAAACTCCCATATTTCAGACTCCCCGCTTGAATTTTCATAAAATTCTACAGTGTACATTAATAGTATACTCCGATACATACGATATATTTATATTATTATGATAGCACAAATGCTATCAAATGTCAACAAAAATTTTTCACAAAAAACGGCGCAGCCGAAGCTGCGCCGATGTAATTTAAATTTTATCTTTGATAGATCCTGTCGGCTATGGCCGCGGCCTCCGCACGGGTTGCGGGAGACTTGGGATTGAACATTCCGTCTGAGCCTGTCAGGATTCCCTGCTCCGAGAGAGCCGCCACGTAGGGCAGTGCGTAGTCCTCGATTGCCGCTGCGTCGGAATAGCTTACCGCCGCCTGCGACGACGCATTAAGATATCTGCCCACGATCGCCGCGATCTGCTCGCGGGTGATGTTGTCGTCGGGACTGAACGTGGTCTCGGATGTGCCGTTGATTATTCCGGCGTCAAGTGCCGTCGATACATACGGCGCGTACCACTCATCCGCGGCAACGTCGGCGAACTTGGATGTCGTCTCCGCGATCGGAAGCTCGAATATCAGCGTCGCGATCTTGGTGAACTCTGCTCTGGTGATGTTGCCGTCGGGAACGAACAGAGTTTCGGTCTCGCCGTTTATGATTCCCGCATTGTACAGATCCATGATGTAGGTGTATGCCCAGTGGTCGGCGGGAACATCGGTGAATACCTGTGTCGTGGTCGGATTGCTCGTCACGGTTGTATCGGGAGCCGCTGTTGCTCCGGGCGCCGCGGTCGCGTTGGGATCGGCAGTAGCCGCGGGCTTGGGAGTGGGCGTCGAAATTCCCGTTGTGAAGGTGCCTCCGCCGCCTCCGCCCGTGCTGTATGTGGGTCTTCTGGTCGGTCTGGGTGTGGGCGTTACATCGGGTTCCGCCGACTGCTCCGGCTCGGGTGTAGCCGTTACGTCGGGCTCTTCCGACTGCTCGGGCTCGGGTGTAGCCGTTACGTCGGGCTCAGCCGACTGCTCGGGCTCAGGTGTAGCCGTTACGTCGGGCTCTTCCGTCTGCTGAGGCTCAGGTGTAACCGTTACCTCGGGTCCTTCCGTCTGCTGAGGCTCAGGTGTAGCCGTTACGTCGGGCTCTTCCGAGTGCTCCGGCTCGGGTGTCGCCGTTACCGCGGGCTCCTCCGACTGCTCGGGTTCGGGTGTCGCCGTTACGACCGGCTCTTCCGACTGCTGAGGTTCGGGCGTCGCCGTTACCTCGGGCGTCGGGGTAGCCTCGGGCGGAATATGGGCTATCATAGATATGTTGGCGAAATAGGGATTTCCCGCAGTACCTACCAGACGGATCTGGGTCACCACGTCGTCAAGACCTTCGCGCGTGCCCATTCTCGCCGATCCGAGATTTGTACCGTCCGCCAGTCTGGCGCCTACCTCGATCAGCGACTGCGCCGAGTCGGCGTAGTCGACAACTATGTCGTACGCAACCCACTGCGCCTCGGAGATCGCGCTGTACTCAAACAGCGTGCCGCCTTTGCCCGTTCCGTTGTTTCCTATATCAAGATCGGGGCCGTAATTAACTTTATTTCCGGCGTTGTTAACAACCTCGGCAACTATCGCGTTTGTGTCGTTGTTGCCCGCTGATGTTGCGGATGTGTTCTTGTTTTCAAGATAAATTCTGAAATCGCGAGCGACCGCGGGATCGAAGTAGTGCTCAACCGTGAATGTCAGCTTGCCTTTCTTTTCCTTGAGCTCGGCCATTGTTATTCCATCAAGACCGCTGATCGACGCCGAATTCGCGTCTATATTATAGAAAGCGTTTCTCTTTGTTATGTTCATCGCCTTTGTGCCATTAAGCTCAACCACGGCGCCCGCACCGTCGGGGTTATCCGTGATATCGCCAACCGTCCAACCCGTGAAAGGCTCGGGATATCCTTCTCCGTTAGCCACGTTCACGGGAGCCGCGGTGGCTTCAATCGGAGGAATTGTCGGCATGTCGGAGGGCAGCGCGGGAGCTTCCTCGGGCACCTCGTTGGGAACGACCTGAACAACGGTCGTGTCGCCGTTTGCCTTGTTTTCCTCAGCCTCTTTTTCAAGAACGGCCTGCGGAGCAAACTTGACGCTTACCATAGCCGCCGCGGTCAAATCCTTGTAATCGTTAAAGTTTACATTTACAGTCTCGGCGCCGCTCTTGGCTCCGTCGGCATTTGAATACTTAACGTCGCTGCCTATGCTGATCTGCTCGATAACGTATCCCTCATCGGGCGTCACGGTGAAGCTCTGCTCGGACTCCGCCTCGGTGATCTTCATAAGGCCGTCCTCATCCGTGTTGCTGTACACAACGCTTCCGCCGTTATTCTTGGTTACAACAAATGTCTTTTCGGCCTTTTCCGCCTCTTGTTCCTCTTCGGTCTTGTCGGTAACGACAACCGCGAAGGGACTGAAGCTCTTGCACCAAACAACCAGACCGTAAGGCGTTACCTCGCAGGGGATCTCCTCGATACCGACAGTGTTGCCGCGGTCGTCCTTAATATAATGGTAGGCCGTGAATTTAACGCCCGCGTCATCGGGGCCGTAAGGAGCGGGGAAGCCCATCATAACTCTCACGCCCTGTCCCGGCTGGGGAACCTGGCACTTGCAGACAGTGAGGTTGATGTTGTATGTACTGCTCGCCTTGGCCTCAACGCCCTCTTGTTTGAGCAGGTCGTTCATGGCGTTCTGCTCGCCCTGAGTTGTGTCGGTCACAACCAGAGCCATTCTGTGGGACAGGCCCGGGTCAACGGGCACGCCGTTTGAATCCTTCCAATCGTCCATTGATATATCCGAATCGGTCACAAGCTGGGGCTTTGCGTGAACGTTCCAGAAATATCCTCTCGATCTGTAGGCGCAGGCCGCGCAGGGGAACGATGTTACCATGCTGATCTCGTTAGGTGTCTTTTTGCTGACAACGCCGCGCATCGTCTTAATAACTATCAGATACTCAACGCAGTCGCTCGCCCATGTCTTGTCGGGAGTGAATTCAAATGTCACTGTTCTGTCGCCGTCAAAGTGCATTGACGGAACCGCCTTTTCAACGTCGATATTTCCGAGAGACGCGTTGTTCTCGGTCTTATCCAGAACGTAAACCTCGTAGTCCTCGCCGAATTTAAGGTCAATGGGCGTGCCGTTGGGTGTCACAATATCTCCCTCGGCCTCTCCGTCAGCAGCCGTGGCGGGAGCGAACTGCTCCAGAGGCTGGTCGTAAACATACTCGCAGTCTATAGTCTGGCCGCTGATCATAACTCTGCCCGACTGAGACGGGGTTCCTCTCTTGATATAGGGAGGCGCCACGTACTTCTCGGCGGGGTTGTAGAGCAGGCCCGTCTCGGCCTCAAAGCCCGCGGGATCGCCCTTATAATACTGATATTCCTGCCGCTCGTGCGTTGCGTAATTGCCGTCAGCGGGATCGGGAACCTCGGGGTTCTCGGGTATCGTCTGTCCGGGGTACCAATGTCCCTTGGGAGGCACGTTTGTGACCGCGAACTCGGCGTAGTAGATCTGCCATGCCGGGAACAGCATATAGTCGTCGTTGTCAAAACTGTCTGCTCCCGCGTTATACATTCCCATATCGGCGTAAGCCCAATCGTTGTTTCCAACCATGCCGCCCTCGACGGATGTGGTGTCTATGCCATAGAACTTAACGAGGATATAAACGCCGTCCTCGCGGGCGGCTCTTGCGTAACCCTTGCCATTGTAGCTTACCTTGTAAACAGGAGCGGCCATGTCTGTGCCGAAATACATACTGCTGTCCTCGGTGTACTGAACATCAAGGCCGTTCAGCGAGAACACGGTGTCATAGCTTACGCCGCTCATCTCGAGCGCGGGATAGCCGAACTCGAACTGGCACTCGGACATGATGCCGCTCGCCACGTGCTGCTTATCCATGATATCGGCGCCGACCAGCAGATACTCGGTCGACTCGTGTCCGCTGTCAACATCGTCGATCTGAACACCGTTCCAGGCCGAAGGATCGTCGAACGTTGAGTCAACGGCGTACCAAACATCGTTTTCAACCTCGCGGACCTGAACCATGTTCCACATGTGCAGCTCCTCGTCGCCATCGCCGTGCTTGTATATGCCCTGAACCAGAACGCAGGGTATATGCAGCTTATCCATGATGCACTTAAAGCCCCTCGAGTATCCCTCGCAGAGCGACTCGCCCGCAACCAACGGACCATAGGCGGTCCTGACGTTCTCGATATTCTCGGGACGACACGCCTTGGGGTCGTTTGAGCTTGTGGTGTCCAGCTTATATCTGGTGTTTCTGATCATAGCGTTGTGGACCGCCGTGATCTTTTTCTCATCGTCGGTCTTTTCTCTGTGTTTTTCCTCGTCCTCGTTTCCGGGTCTCAGATCCGCAAGATCATAAAGCTCCGGGGTTTTCGACGCTTCGGGATCTCCCGTAGCGTCGGGAAGCGGCGAATCTTCGTCGGCGGCGATCTCGGCCTCATCTGCGTTGTCGCGGACCGCCTCGTCGGCAATCTTCACATAATTGTCGATCGAAGCGTTCAGCTCATCCATCGCCGCGTCTATCGCCTCGGGACTTTCAAAGCCTTTTCTGTAATAGTTATCGGTCCTGCCGGCTCCGAGAACGGCCTTGTAGCCGGTCTGCGCGTTAAGCTTCACGCTTATCGTGAGGTTGTCGGTGTTCACATAGAAAACCTCAGGATAATCCGCAAAGAATGCGTCGCGCGCCGCTCCGTAGGTGTTGAGCAGAGTGTTGTCGCCGTTCGCGTAGGCCGCAAGCTGCTCCTGCGAAACGATGTGGTTCGCCACCAAATCGTATGAGCCCGTGCCGGTCTTGAAGGTTCCGGTTTCATACATGGCTTTCATGGCGTCGTAGAACCTTTTTGCGTCGGGAGTCAGCTGATCATAGAAGTAGAGATAATGATCGCCGCTCCAGGTGACAGCTGCCGCCTCGGCCTCTCCGTCATCATAGGACGCCGCCGAAACTACGGGCGCCGCGATAACCATCGTGAGAAGCATCGCGATAGACAGCAGCAGAGCTGTTGATTTTTTGAATTTTGCAGTCAATTTAAACTCCTCCTTTTTAAAATTATGTGCATTTATATTTTGTATTTTATTTTTTCAAAACACCGTCTATACCCCGAAAATATAGGGGGTATGCTTATTCTATATTAAAACTCCCAAAAAAGCAATTACAATAATATTACAAATGACAAGAAATTAACAAATTTGTCACAACGCTCACATTTTTATAAAAACAACAATATTTTTTGTAAAAATTGCACAACCCAAAACACAGCCGATATCCGCCACTACAGCCTCCTCCCGGGAGGAGGTGGATTTTCGCCAAAGGCGAAAAGACGGAGGTGGGAACATAGTGATTAGGATCCCTCTTCACAAAATTCCGCCGATGTGCTATAATAAACAAAACAAACAGGAGGCCGAAAAATGGACCGAATAATCGACGCTTTAAACAATAAAACCGAAAATTACATACTTCCGCTGTTCTGGCAGCACGGCGAGGACGCAAAAACCATCCGCCGCGAAATAAACAAAATACACGAGGCAGGGATAGGCGCGTTCTGCGTGGAGTCCCGACCGTTTGAGGACTTCTGCGGCGATAAGTGGTGGGAAAATTTGGACAACATAATCGCCGAAGCAAAGCGCCTTGATATGCGCGTCTGGATATTTGACGACAAGCACTTCCCCAGCGGCTACGCGAACGGCGTTTTTGAAAGCAGGCGCCCCGACCTGCGCAAGCGCCACCTGATCGAAAAAAACGCGGACGTTTTCGGCCCGCGAAAGGACGCGGCTATCCTGCTGCCCGAGCTGCGGCCCGAGTTTGACGAGCGCCTGATCGGAGCGGCGGCAATGCGCAGAAGCGACGATGGCGAAAGCCTCACCGGCGAGGCGATAGATCTGACCGCCAACATCCGCGACGGAATGCTGTGGTTTGACGTGCCCGTGGGCGTGTGGCGCGTGTTCTTTTTTATCGACACCCGCGACGGGGTGAGCGGCCGCTCCGCCTATATGCTGGACCCGCTCGATCCCGAATCCTGCAAAATGATGATCGACGAGGTCTACGAGCCCCACTACAGACGGAACAAATCCGAGTTCGGCAAAACCATTGCCGGCTTTTTCAGCGACGAGCCGGGCTTCCGCAATCTGCCTAAGGGCTATAACACCTCGGTCGGCACCTCGGACGCGGCCCTGCCGTGGAACCCGGCCCTTGCCGATATAATTTCAAAGGCGTCGGGCCGCCCGGCCATATGCGCACTGGCGGCGCTTTGGCACGACTGCGGCGGTATCACGCCAAAGGTCAGACACGCCTACATGGACGCGGTCTCAAAATTGTACAGCGAAAACTTCTGCCAAATGCTCGGAAACTGGTGCCGAGAGAGGGGCGTTATGTATATCGGACACGTGCTGGAGGACATGAACGTCAGCTCCCGTCTGGGCCCGGGCGCCGGGCACTACTTCCGCGCCCTCGCGGGGCAGGACATGTCGGGCATCGACGCGGTGTACCACCAGCTGCTGCCCGGTTTCGGCGATATGAGCCACGCGGTCTTTGCCTCCACCCGAAACAACGACCCCGAGTTTTACGACTTTGCTCTCGGCAAACTGGGCGCCTCGATGGCGCATATCCAAGCGAACAAAAAGGGCCGCGCCCTGTGCGAGTGCTTCGGGGGCTACGGCTGGGCCGAGGGGCTGCCGCTGATGAAGTGGCAGATCGACCACTTTCTGGCGGCGGGGATCAACTGCTTCGTGCCCCACGCGTTTTCGCCCAAGGAGAACGACCCCGACTGTCCGCCTCACCTCTACGGCGGCGGCAAAAATCCCCAATACGAGTATCTGAAAATTCTAAGCGCTTACATGAACCGAATGTGCCACATGCTGAGCGGCGGCAAGACCGCGCCGAGCGCCGCGGTTATTTACCACGCAGAAGCCGAATGGTGCGGCGGAGAATACACGCTCGAACAAAAACCCCTCAAAAAATTGCTGCAAAACCAAATCGACTGCGACATCATACCGTTTGAGGCAATAGACGACGGCGAGATCAAAGACGGCCGCCTCACGATAAACGGCACGGTCTATCCCTGCGTCATTGTTCCGTATGCCGAAATACTGCCGCCCGACTGCCTCGCGCGGCTCGAGCGCCTGAAACAAAACGGCGCCGACGTTGTGTTTACCGACGCACCGCCCAAAGATTACGAAAATCCGCTGAATATCCCATCGGTTCCTCTTGATGAGATCGCAAAATACGCCGAAAAATACGCGGACATAAAGCTATCCGCGCCGTTTGAGGATCTGCGCGTCCTGCATTATGTCCGCGGCGGAACGCATATATACCTGCTGAACAACGAGAGCGTGAGCCGCGTCTTTGACGGCGGTATCACATTTTCGCAAAGCGGAAAATGCGCGGTCTGCGACCCGACAAGAAACACGCTCCGCGGCGCCGACGCGGGCGGCGGCCTGCGCCTTGCGATAGAGCCTTACCGTCCGCTTACAGTCATCTTCGGAGACGTGCCCGAAAACCTTGAGCCTTATAGCCCCGATCTTCCCGAAATGACCGAGCATGAGCTCAAATTCGATATTGACATATCCGAAAACGGCAAAGACTTTTCGCCCTACAGAAAATCAAGCGCCCTTGTGAACATAACCGGCCCGGACGCCCTGCCGCGGTTCTGCGGCAAAATACGCTACCGCGCCGAGCTTTTATCTCACGGCGGCGCAGCGGTGATCGACTTGGGCGAAGTCGGCGAGATCGCGGAGCTTTTTGTAAACGGCGAAAAAATCGGCTGCGAGATATGCCCGCCCTACAGGTTTTCGGCCGAATTAAAAAAAGGCGTAAACCGCCTTGAAATAATTATTACAAACAATCCCGCCTACCGCGAGCGCGACAAATACTCCCGCTTTATAGCCCTGTCACCATCAGGCCTCATCGGCCCCATAAAAATCGGATATATCCGCCCCGCCTTTGGAAAAGACGAGAAGTTTATGTAAAAAAGCGTGTTTGCGTACAGAAACACCTCATCCGAGTTTTTGCCCGAACGAGCAAAAACCCACCTTCCCCTCAAGGGGAAGGCAAAAAAGGCTTCCCCTTGAGGGGAAGCTGTCTGCGAAGCAGCCTGATGAGGTGTCTAATCGCTGCGCCATAGCGCGATATTTTATTTTTCGCCGAAATTTTCCGTCATTAAGGTGCGCAGCGGAACCTCGACCTCACCTTTTTCGTTGAGTGTGCCGTCGCATATCACATATACTCCGGAATCCGCGTCGTCCTTCTGCATCATCAGCGGTATATCAAGAGCATTTTCCGCCAAAATAAACACATCGCCTCTGGTGCAGGGATTTTCGGGGCTGAACTCAACGCCGCTTGTCAGTCCGTGCTCGCGCGCGGTCTCTAAATATCCCTCGGGATAGCCGCCGAGCGTATCAGCCTTTGGCGCGTACCCCAAAAGCGACACCAGCATTTTTACCGCCTCTTGATATGTGACCTTATCCTCGGGACGGAATGTTCCGTCCTCGTTGCCGTTTATTACTTTTGAGTTATATGCCGCGTTGATATATCCGGATGCCCAGTGGCTCTTGTCTACGTCGCCGAAAACCGTGTCGACCGCGTCCGGCGCGCCGTTTATGCCCCGAAGTCCGCATATGATCACCGACATCTCGGCGCGGGTCAGGCTGTCGCCGAGACGCAGATCCCCGTTCGGGTCGCCGCTTATAATACCGAGCCTCAGCAGTCTTTCGGCCGCCGTTTCGGAGCCGCGGTCATCCTGCCTGTTTTCCGAAGCCGTTCCGTTTTTTGGAGGAGCGATTGACGGGCTTGGGCTCGGCGCCAGAGAAACGCCCGACGCGTATAAATCCTTAGTCGTCGAAACTATCGGCGTGTCCTCACGATATTTGAATTTGATTGTCTTTTCGGAATCATTATATGTGGCGTCGTACAATATTATTTTTTCCAGATCCTCGATCGGTATATATAACACGTTGCCCGAATACAAATATTTTCCGCTCAGTTTTTCGGTTTTTCCGTCTCTTGTGACCTCGCCGTTTTTTATATGCACCGCCGCTGATATAGAGTAGTCCCACTTTAGTGATACGGGAAGTCTGTGCACTATCGTTATTATCTCGTCCGCCGACGCGTATTCTCCGTCTGTTTCATAGTCATAATCCACCGTGCGCACCAAAGAAAACGGCAGGTATATCACTCCGTCCTCAACGATCGGGTCGGTTATGACATGTATCAGGGCGCCATAATTATCACGAACCTCAAAATAAACCGAGTACTCATGATATGGTCCTCCCGCGATCCCTCCGACAGTGTCGGCGCTGCCCGCCACGGACACAGACAAAATGCAAAATGCCAAGGTTAGCATTGCCGGAATTTTGATAAATTTTCTGTTTTTCATATTGATCACCGATATCCTTTCTTTTTGATAATTAATTTTTAAATCAGCCGCTGATTTTTGTTCTACAACTCGTAGTGCATTTATATTCTACATCATATAGAAACATTTGTCAAGGGCTTTTTTAAAAATATCAAAATTCCGACATATATATTTTACTCGTTTTCGATATTGATTTGGCAGACCTTCATGGCATATAGGGCTTGTTTGTGGCTCTCGGGCGTGACGCCCGCGCAGCAGGCCGCGTCCACCGTGATCGGCACCTCGGGCAGGAACGCCTTTATCAGCATGGCGTTTGAAATAACGCAGATATCGGTGCAGAGGCCGATCAGAGTTATGCCCTCGATTTTTTCGGTCTTGTTGATTTCAGCCAGCTTTCTGCCCAGCTCCGCGCTGCCGAAGGTCGGTTTGTCTATCGGCTCGGTCTTTATAAGCTCGTCGATCTCGGCTCTGAGCTTGTGGCCCTCGGTGCCCTTGACGCAGTGGACCACCGGGAGATTTCGGCCCTCCTGCGTCGAGAGATAGTTTTCGCCGTGCGTGTCCCGCGTGGCGAGGACCGTTCCGTCAAAATTCTTGATTTTTTCTATCACGTGCGGCACGATCTTTTGCGCCTCGGGCGTTCCCAGAGCGCCGTCGATAAAGTCGTTCTGCATGTCTATAACTATTAAAATCTTCATATTTTGCTCCTCCTATTTTATTATTCTCCGTCGGTTTTTAGATTCTCAAGTCCGCATATCCCGCCGTAGTCGCAGAAAACACAGGGGTCATATTTGTAGGCCGTGAACGGGTTCACGGATATTTCGCCGCTGAGTATCCCCTCGGCGGACTCGGCGATTTTTTTCTCGGCGTTTTCGAGCCGTTTTTTCATTTCCTCGACCGGTATGGCTGATCTCGGGCTTATAAAGGTCCGACTTTTGTCAAACGCATCCATCGCTTTTTGGTCGTCGATTATCCAGCCATTCGCGGCGATCTTGCCGTGCACTTTTTTGTCGTATTCCTCATCCGAAATAGTATCGGCCGCGTCGATCAACGGGTCGTTCATCTGCTGATACAGCATTGCCGCGGGCTCTCGGCTGCCGTCACGGCACAGCGCGCCCGCGTACACGAGCGGCTGGAACTTGACGCCCGCCTCGGCCGGAGGTTTTTTGAGCCCGGTTTCGGATGACTTGTAGTCCACAACGCAAATATATTGTTTTCCGT
>CANQLT010000082.1 GCA_947624775.1 uncultured Monoglobus sp. | reverse complement strand
CGCACGATGGTCTGTTTGCTATACTCTCTTTATCCTGTGTTATATACATTGTCTTTTGTTTTTTGTTTCAACCTTATTCCTCCATAATTTTATGTTATATCATTATTTTGACACTTTGTATGTCTCCGATACAAATGATGAAAATAATTTTTCATGATTTTTATATTCCGTGTTTTCAGCAAGTTCCCCTAATATTTCATCAGCGTTATATCCGCTCGAATGCTTCTTATTTATGTCAATATACACGATTATCTCGTCCGGATCACCGTATGTTTTCAAATAGTCTTTCATCGCCTGTGAATTTGTATCGTTTGTCACAAACACGTCGTTAAATTTCATCAGCTGCGGCAAATCATTCGCAAGCGGAGGATTATAATTATTGTCAAAACAAACGCACGGAAGCTCCGTGTATTCGTCAATAATATCGTTATACCGGCGATATTCCTGATACAAATTTTCCGGTTTCACCAGATAAAGCATTACAAGCGATAATACGATTAACAATATTGCAAAATCATTCAATAGCAATGGTTTCTTTATATTTGTTTTACCCAATATGTATATTGCCAAACTAACCGTCAAAACAATGATCGGACATATATTATAAACATATCTCAACATCATATAAGGAGTTATGATCGCGATAAACAGCAATGCTATAAACGCGGGCACAATAATAATTAGCGACTGCGCAAAACTGTCATTTTCACGGAAGATATTTTTAATTCCTTGAAAACTTCCATTTTTTATTATCAATATAACCGCCGCAACTCCGACAATTACCGCAGGCAACATAGATCTTATCACAAGCCGCAAATAATTTATAATCTTCATCCTGTTATTGAATATATTAAGCAGATTGCTGATCGCTGTCTCTCCCGATACATCACCGTTGGCAAAAAATATATGATCAATACATGCCGGAAATGCAATTAGTAAACACGCAACTCCGAGCATAGCGAATAACGCAAGACATATTCCGCTTTTGTATTGTTTTTTTATCAGCATGTACAAACATACTGCCGCGCACAAAAAGGCCGCATAAAACACAAAGTAATACTGCGTAAACAAACCCAAGAAAATTACCACCGTGATCAACGGATATATATATCGCTTTCCTGTTTGCATGAGCAAAATTGTCAGATATGCCAACATTACGGTAAACATCGTAAGCAGGACATACATTCTTATCATAAGGGCCGTGGATAAACCAACGGTGCTTAATCCGTACAGTATTACGGTAATTAGGGCTATTTTGTCACTTTCAAAGAGTCTTTTTGACAGTTTGTATAAAACAAACAGCGTCAGCGCGTATATTATAAAATCAAGCGCAAGGGCGATTGCTTTATATTTAGCATATGAGTACCCCCCCCCGATCAAAGATATGACTGTGTGCAAAATTAAGGCATACAGCGGAGGATGAACATCTTGCACATGATTTCTGTAAACTCCTTTGTAATCGAATCTGTTATCCGAAGCCGAAACCAGATCAATAAAATCTTGCCGTGATATTATCTTATCTGTTATGTTAACACCTTTAACTGAATTTTCCGCACCGGCAAACGGCGGCATATCTCCGTTCGCCATGCAAAATGTATATGTTTCGTCAATAAACAAATTAGATTTTATTATACCAAAACATACAAATACCAACAGTATTACAGCAAAAGATATAACCAACAATTTGTTTTTCTTTATAAACATAACTCCTCCTGTATTATACCACAGATTTCGTCATCTTTTGTTTATTCTTTCTGTTTTAATATCATTATTTTGACACTTTGTATGCCTCCGATATAAATTCGGAAGAAAACAGTTTTTCGTAATTATTATAATCGGTGTTCTCGCAAAATTCGGTTAATTTCTCATCCGGATCGTATCTGCTAAGTCTTTTTTCATAAGTATCAATAAATACGATAACGGTATCGGGATCACCGTATGTTTTCAAATAATCTTTCATTGCTTCGGAATTTGTGTCGTTTGTTACAAACACGTCGTTAAATTTCATCAGCTGCGGTAAGTCGCTTGAAATAGGAGCATTATCATTTTCCTCCAAATAGATACATGGAGAATCCGAATATTCATCGATCATTTTATTATATTCTCTGTATTCGGGATAAACAAACTTGGGCACTTTTATGATCAGCAACGCAACCGAAAGCACCATAAGCACCAACGGAAAAATCGACTTTTGGACGAAAGTTTTTTTGTCGGTCGCACTTTGCAGGACATAAACCGCAAAACCCGCAGTCAACGCGAATAACGGACAAATGTGATATATATATCTTTCCACCGCATACGGACATATTAGCGCAATAAGAAACAATGAAATAAACGTGGGAATGATAACAATAACGGACAAATGTACACTTTGTTCTTTCCGCAGAAAATGCAAAACATTCTTTCTGTTTCCGTTTTTTATTGTAAGTACGACTGATACTATACCCACAAGAGACGCGATAAGCATATGTACCGACGCGAATCCCGCAAAAAGTATCAGCTTCAGATACGGATTGAGGTTATTCGGATTTACCGCTTTCTGTTCCATAGCCGCCTCTTGATCTCCAAATGCCTGAAGCAGACTGTTAACTGCTTGTTGACCGGAAAGCATACCTTGTTTCTTAAATATCAAAACATAAAGTATATTTGGAAATGCCAAACACATTATTCCTATTCCCAAAAGGCCGAATATCACAAAACAAATCAACTTTTTGTATTGTTTTTTTATCAGCAAATATATGCAGGCGCCCGCAGATAAAATTCCCGCGTATATCGCAAAATAATACTGCGTATATAATCCCAAGAAAATTACAAGCGAAAATAACGGATAGAGGTACCGCTTGTCCGTTTGAAGGATCAGCACCACTATGTATGTCACTAAAACCGTAAACAGCGTCAGCAAAACATACATTCTTATCATTATCGCATTGGACATTCCCATATGGCTCAATCCGTATAGAATTACAGTAATCAATGCGATCATGTCGCTGCCGAATAATCTTTTTGCAAGTTTATACAAGAAGAAAAGTGTCAAGATATATATAATAAAATCAAGCGCGAGCGCTTTGTACTTTCCGCCGCCATCGAATAAAGATGAAACAGTATGCAGCATAAAGCCGTAAAGCGGCGGATGAACATCCGTCAAAAGATTATCATAAACGTTTTTATAATCAAACTTGTTGTCCGAGGCTGAAACCAAATCATAAAATTCCTGCCGGGTTATAACCTTGTCGATAACGCTGTCACCTTTTATCGAATTACTTGCACCAAAAAACGGGGGCATTACACCATTTGACATGCAGTATGAATATGTCTCATCTATATAAAGGTCCGATTTGAGTACCGCGAAAAAAGAAAACAGAACGGTTATCAAAAGCATCAGTATAACACAAAGTCTTTTATTAGTCATTTTAGTCATTAGTTTTCTCCTATCTCAATATTATGTCACAAACTTTATCTACATCTTCCGGCATCAGCTCCGCGTATAGCGGAAGTGTGAGTATGTTGTCCGCCGCGTATTTTGCGATGGGCGTCGGCTGTATTTCAAATTTCCCGCCATAGCACTCAAGCTCGCTTGTTATGGGATAGAAATACTTTCTGGCGAAAATACTGTTTTCCGCAAGCTTCTCCGCGACCTCATTCCGGCTCTTGCCGAACTTGTCCTTTTCGAAAACGACCGGGAAGTAGGCGTAGTTTGCTTTTACGCCAACTTGAGGCTTCCAAACCTTTATTCCGTCAACTCCGTCGAGACGCTCAATATAGCGCTCTACGGCTCTGCCGCGTTTCTCGATATCATCGTCAACATAGCGCAGGTTACACAAGCCCATTGCCGCGCGGAACTCGTCGAGTTTGGCGTTGCCCGCGACCTCGGGATAACTCTCCTGAGTTGCCATGCCGAAATTCTTTTGAAGGCGCAGCTTTTCGGTTAAAGCCTCATCATGATAAACAACAGCGCCGCCTTCTATTGTGTTAAACACCTTGGTGGCGTGGAAACTGAGCATAGACGCGTCGCCGAAATCGGCCGCGCCTCTGTTTCCGACTCGCACGCCGAATGCGTGAGCCGCGTCGTATATGACCTTTAGGTTATGTTTCTTGGCGATTTTTTCTATCTTGTCGACCTCACAGATATTTCCGTAGACATGCACAGGGATTATCGCCGAGGTCTTTTCGCTTATCAGCGCCTCGATCTTGTCGGGGTCGATCGTGAAGTCGTCGGGCTTTATGTCGCAGAACACGGGCGTCATTCCGCAGCGCACTATCGCCTGCGTTGTTGAGGCGAAGGTAAACGGCGTGGTTATCGCCTCTCCCGAAAGCCCCATCGCGGCAATAACGCTCTCAAGCGCCAGATGCCCGTTGGTAAACAGCGAGATATTTTCAACTGACAAATATTCGCGAAGTTTATTTTCAAGCTCGTTATGCTTCGCTCCCATATTGGTTAGCCAGCGGCTCTCCCAAAGGGGCTCTATCTCTTTTATATACTCGTCAATCGGCGCCATAGACGAGCGCGTAACATTAATTTGTTTCATGATATTACTCCATAACCGATAATTTGGTTCTTATCTCACATTCTTTTTGAACAATAATTTTTGCTCAATAATGTTTTCATCATACTGTTCAATCGTTATATTTGACGAGGTCTTATATAACGTGTAATCGGGAATATTTCTTTTTACCGCTGTGCAAGCTCCAAGTATACACTTTTTTCCGACTCTCGTATCATCAAAAACCGTGCAGTTCATTCCTACAAAAGTCTGCTCGCCGATCACGGTTCCTCCGCCTATTGTAGCTCCGGCTCCCAAAAAGCAGTGGTCGCCTATTACACTGTTGTCGCATACAACGGCGTGTGACAATATCGCGACATTGTTGTTTACAACGGTGTCATTCTGTATTGTCACAAAATCTTGTATCCAGCAATTGTCACCCGAGATCGTTCCGTGGATCAAAGCATTAGGCGATATAAGATTCGCGAATTTATAGCCTTTTTCTTTCAGGTCTAAATAAAGCTTTTTTCTGTCGGCGTTTAATCTGTTCCACAGCAATGCAACAAACAAATATGTTTGATCTTTATCTATGATATTTTCAAGGTGTTCGACCTCATATACGGGCAACTCAAGAAATGTATCCGAGGTTCTGTATTCGGAATTCACCGCAAATCCCAAAACATCAAATAAGTCGTAACGATTTATGAATTTATAAGCGTTTTTTGCGTTTGTTCCGGTTCCTATAATAATCAATTTATTTTTTGCCACGCTTCTATTCAACCTCCACAGTTACCAATTCGGTAAGTCTTGATATTTTATCAAACATTTCTTTTTCGGATTCGTATTTAAACACCATTGTGCCAAGCGAATGCCCCGAATTCTCAAAGGCGTACACTTGATCTCCCTTCTTGAAATCGGTCATATACTCCACAAAATTATCTTTAAGCTCATTGCATATATGCACCTCTTTGAGTTTCCCTGTTTTTTTGCTGTGGACCATGTAGTTCGACCAAAAGCCCTTGGGCTCAATCATACGCATGCCGGAGCAGTCCTCGCCGAGCGCCGCCTTGATCGTGTATTCGACCATGTCAACACCGGTCGCGTATTGCGTTATCTGCGGGATCAGACTTCCGCCGTTTCTGGCGCCAAGCTCCAGAATATACACATTGTTATCCTTATCTAAAATTACTTCTATATTATAGGCTCCGGTTTTCATATCAAGCTCGGTGAGCAGACGCTGAAGCTCCGCGTGTATTTTATCCTGCGTTTTTTTGTCGAGTACACTCGGCCAGCATTCGCCGAGCGGCACATACTCCTTAATGCCGCTTGAGCCGTAGAACTCGTTTCCAAAACAGCGGAACACGAGCTTTCCGTCGACTGAGAATCCGTCGCCCGAAACCTGATAGCCTTTTTTTTCGATAAATTCCTCAACGACTATTCTCTTGCACCGCGAATATTTCATCGCGTCCTCAAAGGCGAAGTCATACTCATCGGAGCCCAAAATTTTATTAATTCCCTTGCTTCCCGACGAATCAACAGGCTTTACCATAACAGGAAACTTAAACCTATCTGCGTTTTTTTTCATATCCGCCAAGTCGGTATAGCTCTCGGCGTAAGGCGCGTTGAAATTATGCTCACGCAGATATTTTCTGAACGTGTCTTTGTTCGACAGAACCATGACCGATTCGTACGGATTTGTGGGAAATCCGAGCTTTTCGCATACATACGCCGCGGTGGGAGCCGCCGGGTCGGACGCATAGCAAACAACACCGTCCAAATCAAACTTTTTTGCGAGCTCAAGCACCGCCTCTTTGTCTGTGGTGCTGACCTGATAGAATTCATCGGCCTCGTATTGGCCGGGATTATCGGGCAGATAGTCGCATATTATCACATAGCAACCCATTTCTTTGGCTTTCTTTATGGCGCAGACCTGAGATGTCGAGCCGCCAAGCATTAACAGTCTTTTCATATTTTTACATTATACCTCTCATAAACCTTCAACAAATTCTTTTATTCTCGTGACGCCCTCGATGATTTTATCCTCGTCCATGGTGTAGGCTATCCTGATGTGGTCGTTGCAGCTTTCGCCGTAGGTTATTCCGGGAACGACCGCGACCTGTTTTTGTTCAAGCAACTTATATGCGAACGTTACGCTGTCAAGCCCCGTGTCTTTAATATTCACAAAGGCGTAAAATGTGCCCTTAGGATATTTGCAGCTGAGATTATCTATCTTGTTTATACCTTCGACCAGGATATTTCTTCTGTTTAAAAATCCCAGACGCATTTTCTCGGTGTCGTCGGTGCTGTCCTTAAACGCCTCGATCGCCGCGTACTGAGACGGCAGCGACGCGCAGGCCACGATGTTTTCCTGAAGCTTTGTCATATTGGCGATAAGCTCCGCGGGCGCGGCGGCGTAACCCAGGCGCCAGCCTGTCATTGAATATTTTTTGGAGCAGCTGTTGATAAGGACCAAGTTCTCCTTAATATCGCCGCACTCTAAGATCGAGACAAACTTTTCGTCATAGACGATCGTTTTGTAGCACTCGTCCCAAAGTATCATTATATCATGCTTTTTAGCGAGGCGACATATATCCTCAAGTGTCTTTTTGTCATACACCATGCCGGTGGGATTGCTCGGCGAATTTAAAATTATCGCCGCGGTCCTGTCGGTGAGAGCCGCCTCGATCTGCTCCGCGCTCGCTATAAAGTCGTGGTCCTCGTCGGTATCAATGATAATGGGCTTTCCGCCGCACATAAGCGTCATATGCTCGTAATTTATCCAGTAGGGCGCGGGAATTATTACCTCGTCGCCGGGATCGACTATGCAGCAGAGGCTCAGATAAAGCGCCTCCATCGCGCCGACCGTCACAATAGTCTCGCTTTGGGCATCGTATTTTTTTCCCGTCTCGCGATATATATTGTCTGCAACCGCCTCGCGCAGTTCTGCTATGCCTGCGTTGGCGGAATACTTTGTCTTTCCCTCGGAAATGGCTTTGATCCCCGCCTCGCGTATGTGCCGAGGCGTCATATAATCGGGATCGCCCAAAGTGAAGTCGATCACATCGCTGTACTCTTTTGCTTTGTCAAACAGCTGCCTCGTCAGCGACGGCTGAATGCTTTTTGCCATTTTTGATATTTTCAAAACTTAATTCACCACTTATCTTTTAAATTCCTTTAACGTTTTTATAATAAAGTCCATGCTCTCAAGCTTTAAAAGTTTTGCGCCCCCCGCATATATAATAACTCCCAGAATGACCTGTATTATCATAGTTGTCAAACTGCTCAGCCCCAGCAGATTTACACTAAGCACGCAACCGCACATAAATAACGACAAAAGCAATGAAGGCAGCACATCTTTAATTTGCTCAAAATAGCTGTAGTCAAGCAGTTTTTTGTTGGGTGACGCGTTTAGGAAAGAGCTTATCGCTGTGGATACACAATTTCCGAACATCATAACATAGAGACCGAACGGCAGAGTCACGATCAAAGTTATAACTCCTACAACCTTCTTAATTATCTCAAGTTTCAAAAAAATGTCACTGCGTCCAACTGCTTTTATCGCCTGCAGATTTGCGGTGTGTATCGGCCAGAACGCGTACACAAAACAGCAAAACTGTATAAACGGCACAGCCGGCAGCCACTTTTCGGTAAGCAGCAACACGGTCAATGGCCTAGCAACCGCCGCAAGTCCCGCCATGCACGGGAATATAAAAAACGTGCTTGTCACGATTGAGCGGCGGACCATATCTTTAAGCGCTTTTTGGTTATTCTGAGCCTCGGACATGACCGGAAACAGCACGCTGTCGATAGCGCTGTTTATATTGGCTATGATCAGCATAGGAAATTGTTTTCCTCTGTTATAGAACCCGAGCTCCGACTCGGAATAGAATTTGCCTATCACTAGCGAATATATATTGTTATACGCCGTGTCAAGCAGAGACGAGCATAACAACTTCCAGCCGTATGAAAAAAGCTCTTTCATACGCTTTGTTGAAAACACGAAATTCGGTCGCCACTTGACGGTGAGCCACAGAATTATTGTGTCGATAATCTGGTTGGTGAGCATCTGCGCCACAAGCGCCCAAATGCCCAAGCCCTTATACGCCATCGCTATGCCAACAACGGCCGAGGCCAATGTTCCGCCAAGCGTTGACCAGAAAAAGCGCTTGAACTGCATTGTCCTCTGCACATACGCCTGCTGAACGCTGTTTATCGAGGCAATTATTATGCTGAGTCCCAACACCCTTACGGCGGACGTGAGCTGCGGCATATCATAAAAGCTTGCGATCAGCGGCGCGAATAAAAACAGAACCGCGTACAGCGCGATCGAGAACAATATATTAAAGAAAAATACCGTCGAAAAATCGGTATTATCCGCGTTCTTGCGCTGCACCAGCGCCTGCCCCAAGCCGCTTTGCGCAAACACCTGCGCTATGGCGATAAAAACAGCAACAAGACCGACTACTCCGTAATCCGCGGGAGTCAGAAGGCGCGCGAGAACTATTTCAACGACAAACTGTATTCCCTGCGCGCCGCACCGTTCGGCATACCGCCAAAACAATCCGGATAAGACCGCTGCCTTTTTATTTTCCATTCTTTCTCCTATTTAAATATATTATTCCGCACAAAACTTAACGATTTTATAACCGCTTGGGCTAACCACGGAGAATACAGCCACGGAAAGTATTGTTTCAAATAGTATAATGAGGATGCAACTATTATCCTCCTTATTTTTCCCTTTTTAAAATCGGTGTAGTAGCTCTTGTTTTGGTCCGATTTCCGAACAAACGCAAAATATTCATCATAACACTCATTGGGTGAATCAACACCGGGCACATTGGGCTGCACACCCTTGTATTTTTGCTCCACAAAAACTCTCTCAAGGGCTTTGTCAAATCTTGTTTGATCAATATTTGGTTCGTGGCACAAGGTACTAAACGTTTCATAACCGTATATCCCATTGCACAAAAAGTTTTGTGAATCGGCAATCAAGGTCAACGCTCCGGCCGATGCCGCAAAAACGGCACAACCGGCCCCGGCAATTACCACATCTGTTTTTAAAAACAAAGATTGTGGTATCGGAACCAAATTTCCAAGCAATGTCAATTTGACGTTTTTGCAATCCTTAAATTTTTTATTTATATAATTGCGTTTTTGACCGGCGTCACCAACAATAATAAATTGTATAGTTTTGTCGCTATGTTCAATTGAGAATTTGCTGACATCATCTATTATATTGTTAACATAAGGTTTGTTAATCCTTCCTATATAACAAATATTCCATTCGCATCTTGAAATATTTTCCACAACATCGTTTTTGATGTCTTGAACCGCGTTTCCCTCACGGGGATCTAATACATAGCGCTCATTTTCGGGCACATCTTTGTAACCGTCAAAGAGCTTTACAAGAGAATCATCATGAATTCCCGCCAACTCTCCGCGTTTATGCTTAAAATCAAAAAACTCCAAGTTGTCAACATATACATTATCTATGTCCCGAAATCTTTCATCACACGTAAAGCAGATATGCTTCGCGGACAGTCTTTCGGCCAATAATTCTCCCCACAGCGCCATGATCGAAGCGCAGGTTTCAATTATTATTTCATCACAGCTCTCTTCGCCGACAATAGACAGCAATTGGTCAAGAACTTTTTTTCTTATAGACGGCAAACAATAATTAGCGGGAATATTCACACCGACAACAGAATTGCCGGCATACTCGTCAAGCTGTGAAAACGCGCACTTTTCGCGTTTCATTTCACCGCATATCACGCATACATCCCATCCGTTTTTTTTAAGGTACTCTGTTTTGCTGGCAACGTATGACTGCACACCGCCAACGATGTACATACCGCGTATTAAAAAAATATATTTTTTCATTGTGTAATTTACCGCCTTTTATTACTTCGTTTATTTCTTTTATTCCTTCATTCGCTTATATATGAATTCCGCGAAATCAAAATCTATCTGATTATCAATATCGGTAGCCTCGACCTCATCAATACCGTATATATAAGGCCGATAACCGACAACGTTTTTACATTCTATCATTTTTTCTTTTGATATTATGCTGATCGCAAAGTTAAGCGCGTATATATCCGGCAGATCCTGACTCCTCGGCTGATGACGCAGGTCGTAGTTTATAGGTAGATTGTCCTTAAACATAAACTCCTTTATCAAATGAGCCGAATTGAGCGAATCATATTTTTCGATATTGTTTTTATATTCCTCTATCGCCTTTACTATAGTTTCATCTTTCAAAAGCGGATTGGTAACATTTATATACGCAATCACATCGCAATCGCAATTCTCTGCCATGTTCCTATAAACATCACTCATCGAAACTGTGTTGCTCGCGTAATATTCATCGCGTTTTACCGCCTGACAATTATACTTTTCCGCGATCGACAACATATAGTCATCATTTGAGTTAACTATAATTCCGTCAAGCTGTGAAATTCTGTTAAGCTGCTTGAGTTTAACATCGAGCAGCGTGCTGCCCGCGAATGGTCTTATATTTTTATTCTCTACTCTCACAGAACCGCTGCGTACTGCGACCAACGCTTTAATCTTCATTATGCGGCACCTCCCATATTGAGGTACCGAGAGTAAATATAATTTAGCTTATATTGTACCCCCCCCCGATCATATTTTCTGTTCATGTTGTTTAATTCTCCTTTATCACTTTTTATTTTCCAATAATGCTTTCCTATATATTCGGCTATTTTCAGATCTTCCTCGGTATTTATATCCACAGCTTCAAACTTGCTGACAAAGTGGATATACGGTTTCGCGCCGATCCTGCAGCGATATTTTTTCAGAGATTCGGCGGATATTCCGTACATTCCCGTTGTCTCCTCAACAACAGGCGTCATATCCTGACTGCGGGGCAGGATACACGGTCTGTAATTGATCGAAGTATCATTCAGCCAAAAAAATCCCTGATGCCTTATCGCGGTAAAACATGAATCATACACTGTGCTGCCAATCAGTTTTTCCGCGCTTATCCTGATTGATTCGGGCTGCAAATACGGGGCGGTGGCGAAAAGCTGAAAATAATAATCATAATCGGGATACAGCTCGAAATGATAATTAAGCAAATCATTTCCGTTCGCCGTGTTCCTTGCCAATACTTCTTTTCTGTCAATCACACTGCAGCCGGCAGTTTCGCAATACTCTTTGATCTCATCACTGTTTGTGTCGATGAATATATCATCAAATACTCTCGACTCTTTCGTGTGCTCAATAATGTATTCATAGAGCTTTTTATCGTTAAGAGAGCGAAAATTTTTACCGGGCACCCTTTCGGAATTGGCCTTTATCGGTATAAAAGCAGCTGTTTTCATTATATATCCTCCTAAAACAATGTGTCAAAATCGGCTCTTTCGAACACTTCAAGTTTGCCGCCTCGTGTTGCGTTATATATTTTTATACCGTGAGCATCGGCGTAATTTCTCGCCTCTTCATACGCCTGCTCCATTCGATATACCATAGGAACGGTCTCGATTTTGTCTTTATCGGAAAAATGATCGTCTTTGACGTCGTCATTGCGGATTATTTTTCCGTTCTTGTCCCTCTCAACCGAATAGTTGTGGTCTATCCCAAGCAGGTATATCTCCTTAAATCCCATGTATACCGCCAGTTGGATTGACGAATACGTCACAGTCATGCCGTTATAAACGCACTTCGATATATCCTCCGAAAACTCAACGGGCTTAGGATAAAAATCCTGCAACATGTTTATATAATACGCGCCCTTGATATACGAATACGGCAAAAAATCAACCATACAGACAAATTTGTCGCACTGCATTTTTTGGGGGATCTCCTTGTGTATTTTTAAATACATGTTATAATCCTGCAATACATAATATGTCGGCCGCCAGTCGGTTTTTGGATATATATTATATATCCTGTTCGCGGCGAAGCATATCTCATTCTTGAGCATGTCAAGGTCCGCGGCGTTAAGGCTGGGGCCGTTGCCAATAACAAAGCAGCGCTTGCCCGAATGTATCCCGCGCAAAGATTTGATATAATCCCTGCTTTGCGCGAATCGCCTGTGATTTACAGGCGAAATAACAGGCTTTGCCGCGGCGATTATTATATCTTTAATTTTTCTTATTATAATTTGCTTTTTTTCCATCGTTTTACTCCCGAATATCGTATAAATGCAGTTCATGTCAAAACATACTAAACTATATTAACATACCTAAATGTTGATTGCAAGGGTTTTTATTATTTTGTAACATAAATTATACGAAATATACAAAAAGAGCGGGGTTTGCCCAATGTCATTAAGTTAAGAAAGACAAATAAAGATTAAGTACTATACAGGGAGAGCGAAAACTGCAAATTCACTCT
>CANQLT010000081.1 GCA_947624775.1 uncultured Monoglobus sp. | reverse complement strand
CAAATCAGAAAGAGGCGATGTTTATGTGTGTATAATTTCTTCGCTTTTTTCTGTCTACTTTATTGACATTAATCCACGGTTTCATTCACATTTATTCACATTATACGTCGCGACATTTTTGCTATCTTCTGTGTTCGTGTTCATACTTACATCCTACGCCGTGTCTTTCTTCCAGTCTTCGATTATCTCATAAGCGGCAGCCAGAACCTTTTTTGACTGCGGCCCGGTGTCCCTGCCGTTTGCGTATTTCGACAGCAAACAATCGGAAAGATTTGTAAAACCCCTCGCCCTGAGCTCCGGAAGAAGATCATTCTGATTTTTTCCGACCTGCGCCAGCGGCAGTTTAAGCATATTATTCGGCATTATTTTCACCTCGCTTTCAATCAACAAGTTGTTGACAAATGCTTACTTGTTTTGTATAATTCTATTTAGGGAAAGAAAACTACATAAACACACAAGCATTTGCGGCCGTTTTCCTTGCTTGTCAACAACTTATTTATATTATAATTCAGGAATAGCTGAATGTTAAGAAAATATTCAGCTATATCTGAATATTATTGATTTTGCACAAACCATAACCCAAAAATATAGTAAAAATAACAATAAGAGGATAAATTGTAATGGACGAAGAATCTGTTAAAGCTCTCAAGTATATTAACAAAAGAGGTTCATGCACATATGACAGTCTAAAAGACGTCATTAATTGTTCTACGGCTGCCGATAAAAATGACTGTTTAAATGAACTTATACGAAAAAAGTATATAACTCATGATGTAAATTTATTTTATCATGACAGCGACCCGCCTCCGCTATTCAAAGCAACGCAGGCGGGCAAACGGTTTTTAATTCGGCGCCAAAGAAAACGACTGAAAACTGCTGCCGTAACATTTGGCAAGGTTTTAACTGCTGCCTCGGCAGCGATCGGGATTATCGTGTCAATAGTGTCACTATGTTCAAAATAATCGAAGCGAGCGACGTTCCATACACAATAACACCAAATATCACAGATGAAGTTTTCACCGGTCATACACCACCTCATAATAAGATAATAACATTATAATTCAGAAATTGCTGAATGTCAAGAATAATTACAGAAAGGAAGTTTAAGATGATTTTTGTAGAACGAACTTTAAATTTAATTAAAAAGGATAATATTACCAAGAATAAGCTCCTAATTGATTTAAACTTATCCAAAAACTCTTTTATTGATTGGGAAAAACGCGGTTCAAGTCCATGCGCGGATACCGTTGTTAAAATTGCTGATTACTTTAATGTATCAACAGATTACCTACTTGGGCGCACAGATGACATAGAAAATAATGTAACCGATTCAGATTGGTTATATAATTTTTTCGTTGCACTTCCACCATTAATACGCCAATGGGCAAAAAAATGGATTATTGATCGTCCGCAAAATACAGATATTAACACCACCTTTAGACGTTTAAAAAATTATCTCTGTGATTCTACTGATAATTCAGAAATTTCAGTAGAGGGACTAGATAATTGGTTTAAAGATAATGATAGCAATTCTTTTCTCAATCAATTTATATTTATTGAGAACAATTTGCCGTTGGTCCTTAAGTTTTTCGGGATCAATATAATTGATTTTATAAGAAACGCAACACTAGAATTTAAGTATTTGACCGAAGACTTAACTATGGCAGATTTTGAGCGTATGCATAGATACAAAAAACTTGATACTACCGGCAAAATCAAAGTAGAATCTCTGCTTGAGCAAGAAGAAAAACGAATAGCTGCCGCAAACATCTCAAGCGATATAGCCTCAACCGCACAAAAAGAAACACCTATTCGGACAAATACGACACAAAAATAACCTTGTATTTTAACACTCCATGCAGAACCTATATTTTTACAATTTACTATACTTAAAAAATCCATATTTTGAGATTAAGCATAGTTAAATGTATATCACCGCGAAGGAATAATATAACAACAGTCGAAGTATAACGGTTAAAACAAAATGAACGATATATTTGATTTAATAAAACAAAAATGGCACACCCTCGCGGATGATGACAAAATGTACGTGATCACCGCATTTTTTCCTGCGGCATTCTGTTTGATTCTGTTATGGTTTGGAATAGAAAGCAATACTGTCGATAACTTGCTCATGAACTTTTCCGAAGTATTTTTAATTTGTTTTACGATCTTATGTGTATATTTCATATACAGACTGATAAGAAGAAACAAAATAAAAACTAAAGTGTTTTATATAGTATTTGTCGTTTACTTCATTTTATCGGTTCCGTATATACCGAAATTACTCGGATATAAGACAATGCAGATCGGTGACTTCTACGAGGCCGAGGAATACAAAGCAAAATATTATGTGATCATGTCAAGAGACCCCGACGGCTCTGCCATTCGCAAAGAATATAAACTGCCCGCCGAAATAGAAAGACGTACCGATTATTTATATCACATAAACTATATCTTTTTCTCAAACGGCGGCTATTTAAACTTCACTGACCGTGACGATGAAGACACCGTCTTAAGTCCGGACAAAGAAACCCGCTGTATCGACAACAAAAATGAATATTATTACATAACCTTAACCAAAGAAAAATGTAAATAAAGTGAGGAGTTGAATACAAATGAAACTGTATAACGCAAACGACCCAAACGTACCAATGCGTTTTTATAAATTTCGTATATGGGTTCTTATTCCTTTAGGCATATTATTCAGCCTTGCTGCATTAGCCAATTACATAATAGGTTTGAACGCTACGAATTATAATCTGCTTGGCGGGATTATAATCGCTATATATTTATGCTATATTATTCTGCTCGGCTGCACTGAATTAGGTTTATCAGAGAAAAAACATTGGGGTTATATACTTCATCAAGCCCTCCTTATTATACATATATTATCTGCGGTGATTCCGTGTTTTGTAAATTGGATAATCGAACAATCCTTTGATATTGTACTCAATCAATCAAGTATGGCGCTTGGCTCACTCATATTCGATATTCTGATTTTCATATATTTTTATAAAAGGAAAAATATGTTCGGAACACCAACCCCCGGAAGTCAACCCGAGCCGCAGCAAAGCGCTGACACAGATTATATTCCGTGCCACGTTTTAACCAAAGAAGGAACTATAGAAAACGCGATAATAAACAGAAACAATATCAAATTTGACTATAACAAATATCTGCATAACGGCGAATTATACCTACACGAAAGAATAATAAATGGTAAATATACAAAAACAGCCGTGCACAAGGCCGAGTTCGACGCTTTGGCAAAAGATATACCGACCGAACCTCCGCGGCCTGAAAAAGAACAAAAGCCGCTGCCCGAAAATACTTCGCCGAACAATAATATGATAAAATGCCCCAAATGCAGCGCCGATGTTCCCGATACATACGATTATTGTCCCTACTGCAAAAAAAGCCTGAAAAAAGTCCACCGGAAAAATTCAAAAATTTCAATTTTGCTGGGAATATTATGTGTTTTGTTGCTGCTGGCGAGCTCCGTATTGGGATACGGTTATTATGATATGTTAAATAAATATAATCAAGCCAATACCGCCCTACAGGACAAAGACGCCGAATTAAAAAGCACGGTAGAAAAAGCGAACAGCTACATTAACCAGGTGAACGAAACAAACAGACAGCTGAAAGAGAATATATCCGAGCTCGAAGATCAGGCAAAAACCAATACAACGGTTGAATACACACCCACATACGAAAATAATTATTATAGCACATCAAGCTATCAGGAAGAAGAAACCTGTCTTTTTCCCGGCTGTGACAGAAGTCCGACAAGTGACAGTTATTATTGCTATTGGCACAAATGTTCGGAATATAATTGCATAGAACGCATAGCAAACACGTCAACACGTTATTGCAAAGATCATAAATGTCAATACCCAGGCTGCAACAACGGACAAGCACTAAACAGCTACTATTGTCTAAGGCATAAATAACCGAGACTGCAAATAAAGAAAAAATATAAAAAAGCCCCGATGCCAAAAGCAGCACAAATTTCGGCGCCGGAAGCGGCCGGCGCAACCGGGCGGGCGATTATTTTGGAGGTGTTTTTATTATGCCGATTTATAAAATTGATGACCCAAAAAACGGCAAAAAGACGAAATACAAAGTCCGTGTTAATTACAGCGACGCTTCGGGCGCGTATCGGCAAACAGACCGTATAGCCTATGGCCTGGACGAAGCTAAAGCTTTGGAAAAGGCATTGTCGCTGAAACTGCGGGAGGAGCCCCCGGGCAAGCGCATTACTTTAAACGACCTTTTTGAGGAATACAAAAAGACCAAGAAACACGAGCTGCGCGAATCGTCTTACGATAAAACGGTGTCGGTCATCGAGCATCACGTGATACCGCTCCTCGGAGATAAATCTTTGTC
Organism: uncultured Monoglobus sp.; assembly: GCA_947624775.1. Lineage (GTDB taxonomy): Bacteria > Bacillota > Clostridia > Monoglobales > Monoglobaceae > Monoglobus. The sequence continues at coordinate 8,531 of CANQLT010000081.1, read as the reverse complement.
AAAGCTCAGCAAGCCTGTTCTGATGGATTGGAAAAACGAGATAAACAATAAAACCGTCAAAGGAAAAGACGGATCAACAAAGAATCTGAGCGCCAAAATGAAACAAAATATATACGCTGAGTTCCGAGCCCTGTTGAACTTCGGTGTGAAAATGGACTATTTGCCCAAAAACAATCTGACAAGCATAGGCAATTTCAAAGGCGCTGACGCGTTTGAAATAAAAAAAGAAATGCAATACTATACCGCCGACGAGTTTAAAAAGTACATCGCTGCGGCCCGCGAGCAAGCGGAAAACGCGTCATATTTAGGCGTTTGGGACTATTATGTATTCTTTAACATAGCGTTCTACACAGGCCTCAGAAAGGGCGAAATACACGCGCTGAAATGGTCCGATATCGACGGAAAATATTTATCCGTGTCACGCAGCATAACGCAAAAGCTCAAAGGCGCGGACCGCGAGACGCCGCCCAAAAACAGATCATCTATCCGTACCATTCAAATGCCGGAACCGCTCATCGACGTTTTAAACGAGCATAAAGAGCGATATAAAAAAGTCAACGGCTTTACAGAAGATTTCAGAATATGCGGCGGCACGAGATCACTCAGAGATACATCTATCGCAAACTTTAACGAAAGTTTTGCCAAATCGGCCGGAGTTAAAGTTATACGCATACATGATTTCAGGCACAGCCACGCCAGTCTTTTGGCAAACGAAGGGATAAATATTCAGGAAATAGCCCGTCGCCTCGGCCACTCAAACATCGAAATAACATGGAACACATACTCCCATCTATACCCCCGAGAAGAAGAGCGAGCCGTCAAAATATTAAATAAAATCGTGTAAAATTCGTGTACACAAAAAATAACCGCCGTAAACACGGCGGTTATTCATCTTTTGGTCGAGGTGACAGGATTTGAACCTGCGGCCCCTACGTCCCGAACGTAGTACTCTACCAAACTGAGCCACACCTCGAATTGCAACTATGTTAGTATATCATAATTAAATTTGCGTGTCAAGACCAATTTTTGATTTTTTGCGGTTTTGCGGCAAGAAAAAGGCGGAGATAACAGGTCTCCGCCCTTTGGTTTTATTAATAGAACTCGTCCATGCTGATATTTAGGCCGTACTTTTTGTTGTACTCTCTGAGCCGCTCTTCCTTCTCGCGCTCCAAACGGTTGTCGGCGTGCTCGAACGCGGTCTTGAGCGCCGAAGCCTCGATCGCGTGCTTTTCGGTAACTCTCGCGAGCAGCGACGTGCTGACAGACTCGTCGTGCACCGCCTGATATTTATAGATAAGCTTGAGCATTATCGGCGTTATGATAGTGGTTACCACAACGACTATGACTATCGGAGCGAAGAACTCGGGCACCATAAGTCCGAGAGCCGAGCCCTTGCTGGCGACGATCAGAGCAACCTCGCCGCGGGACACCATGCCGATACCGATCTTGGCAGCTTGAAGATTGGTGTATCCCGTCATTTTCGCGCCCGCTCCGCAGCCGATAATCTTTGAGACGATTGCAACGATGAGGAGCAGCAGCGTGAACAGCAGTATCGAAAGGCTCATTGAGTCTATCGTGACCTTGAGGCCCACACTGGCGAAGAACACGGGGGACAAGAACATAAACGAAACTGTCTCAAATCTGGTAATCATAAACGGGGTCCTGCGGGTACCGGACAGGATAAGTCCGGCCACAAAGGCTCCGGTTATGTCGGACACGCCGAAAACATGCTCCGCCAGATACGACATCAGCAGACAGAACGCGAACGCCAGCACGCTGAATCGCTGGAGTTCCTTGCGGTAGCTGTTCATCCAGGGGCGCACAAACTTCAGGAAAACAAATGCCACCAGACCGCAGAACGCGAAGAACAAAACGATCTTGAAAATAACAATCGGCAGTCTGACAGACGGGTCGGCGAAGCTGGTTATCACGGTCAGCGCGATGATTCCGAGCACGTCGTCGATAAGAGCCGCGCCCAGTATCGCGTTTCCCGAATGAGTCGAGAGCTTTCCCATTTCTTTCAGCGTCTCGACCGTGATGCTCACCGAGGTGGCAGTCAGGATAACACCGGTGAATATGTTCTGAAGCAGCGCGTCGGGGCCCTTGTTGAAAAAGTGAGCGACGGCCCAACCGCCCAGCAGCGGCACGATAACGCCCATAACCGCGATGATCGTCGAGGCGACGCCGCATTTTTTAAGCTCTTTTATGTCGGTTTCAAGACCCGCGCTGAACATAAGCACGATAACACCAAGCTCTGAAACGGTCGTTATAAAATCGTTCGCCTGCAGCCAGCCGAGACCCGCGGGTCCCAGGATCAGTCCGGCGAGCAGAGCACCCACGACCTGAGGCATCTGCACCTTTCGGGTGAGCAGACCCAAAAGCTTGGTGCTGAGCAGTATCAGCGCCAGGTCGAGCAAAAAATCATACTCCATATATAAGACTCCCTTGTGATTAGAATTATGCTGTTTTTCAGTCCGGATATATCATACTACTTTAATCGACTTTTGTCTACAACTTTTTTCTTTAAAAATTTGGTTTTTTGGGTTTGGAAATTTATAATAATTTAACAAACACAGAGTAAAACCGCCGAAAACGGCGGTTTGTTTGCTTTAATTTCTGAGGCTGTGGATAGGGGCGGGGATCCTTCCGCCTCTGTTGATAAAGTCCTCCGCGCTGTGGTGATGCACCCGCATGACCGGGGCCTCGCCCAGAAGGCCGCCGAACTCCAGCTTGTCTCCCACATTCTTTCCCGCGGCGGGGATTATCCTCACGGCGGTCGTTTTCTGATTTATAACTCCGATCGCCATCTCGTCGGCAATTATAGCCGATATGGTCGAGGCCGGCGTATCGCCGGGAATCGCTATCATGTCAAGTCCGACCGAGCACACGCAGGTCATCGCCTCGAGCTTGTCGAGCGTGAGCGCTCCGCTCCTTGCCGCGCTTATCATGCCCGCGTCCTCGCTGACCGGGATAAAAGCTCCGCTCAGGCCGCCGACGTAGCTTGACGCCATAACACCGCCTTTTTTGACCGCGTCGTTAAGCAGCGCGAGAGCCGCCGTCGTGCCGTGGCAGCCGCATTTTTCAAGACCCATTTCTTCCAATATATACGCCACGCTGTCGCCTATCTCGGGCGTAGGCGCAAGAGACAGATCCACGATACCATAGGGAACGCCCAGCATTTTTGATGCCTCTCTCGCCACCAGCTGGCCCATTCGGGTTATCTTGAACGCGGTGTTTTTTATAGTCTCAGCCACGGCGCCGAAGTCCTCGCCGCGCACCTGTTCGAGCGCGCGTTTCACCACACCCGGACCGCTGACGCCGACATTTATGACCGAACTGCCCTCGCCGACGCCGTGGAACGCGCCAGCCATGAACGGGTTGTCCTCGACAGGATTGGCGAACACCACAAATTTGGCGCAGCCAAGAGAGTCGTTGTCCTTTGACATGTCGGACATCTTTTTGATTATCTCGCCCATCTCTTTGACCGCGTCCATATTTATGCCCGCCTTTGTAGTGGCGACGCCGACCGACGAGCAGACGTAGTCGGTGGTCGACAGCGCCTCGGGGATAGAGGCGATCAGCTTTCTGTCCGACTCGGTATAGCCCTTGTAGACCAGAGCCGAATATCCGCCGATAAAGTTTATCCCAAGCGTTTTGGCGGCTCTGTCAAGGGTTTTTGCAAACGGTATGTAGTCGTCGGTTTTGCTCGCCGCCGCCACAAGGGATATTGGCGTTACCGATATCCTCTTGTTTATAATCGGTATTCCGTACCGCCTGCCGATCTCCTCTCCGACGGGGACCAGATTCTCGGCGGTCTTTGTTATCTTGTCGTATATCTTTCGACAGGCCGCCTCGGGATTTTCGTCCGCGCAGTCAAGCAGGGATATTCCCATGGTTATTGTCCTGATATCCAGATGCTGGTCGCGGATCATTTTTATGGTCTCGGTGATTTCTTTTGTGTTTATATTAATCATAACTGTTTCCTTTCGAAATACGCAAATTAGATTCTGTGCATCGACTTAAAAATATCCTCATGCTGTATTCTGATCTCGACGCCCATCTCGTCGCCCATTTTGTTGAGCCTGTCGGCGATCTCACCGAACTCCAGCTTTGAGGCGCTCAGATCGACCATCATTACCATGGTGAAAATATTCCGAACGATCGTCTGGTTGATATCCAGAATATTAATATCGTTCTCGTACAGAAAACCGCTGACCTTGGCGATTATTCCTTTTTGGTCTATTCCCATAACCGAGAGTATTGCATTCATAGTTTTCTCCTTTGTGTTTTTATATATAATTTGTATATTTATCTCTTAATTCAGGATCGCGATCCCCGCCGTCAGATACAGCGCAAACACGCTCCATAGCAGGTAGGGCACCAGCAGATACGCCGCGGGCTTTGATATCTTAAAGAACACGAATATGTTCGCCGCGATGAGCGCGATCAGCATTATCAGCCACACGACCGCGAAACTAAAAGCGCGGAAATCGAAAAATATTATAGTCCACGCGAAGTTGAACGCGAGCTGCAGGCCGAAGATCATATAACCCAGCGACTTCAGCTGCTGCGGCGCGTTCGACATTCTCACGAGATACAGCGAAACGCCCATCAAAAAGTACAGCACGCTCCACACGATGCCGAAAAGATACGACGGCGGCGACAGCGGCGGATTTTTGATCTCCGAGTATATATCCATTTGGTTCTTTGTCAGCAGCCACGAAAGAAACGCGGCGCCGAACGGTATCAGCAGACATACCAGGAATTTCTTTAAGTTAAACGTTTTGAACATACATATCACCTCAAAATAATATTTGTATTATTGTATGTTTAAAACGCTTATTTATACTATATCAAGCCGAAATGCTCAAGTCCGCGGGTCACGCCCTCATGCACCACCGACTCGGTAACATATCCGCCGATCTTGTCAAGCCTTGCGGCGTGGCGCTCCATTATCACCGGATTGCCGACCGCGGTCAGCATGTCATAGTCGTTTTCGCCGTCTCCGAATGCGTAGGTATCGCGGATATCGAGGCCGTACGCCTTTATAACGGCGTTGATTCCGTACGCCTTTGTAATGTATTTTTTCACCAGATCGCCGGAGGGATTCGAGCGGTGACGTGTTATGTTATACTTATCGCCGAATTTTTCGAGCAGCTTTTTGTAGCTCTCCTCGCCCTCATATGTAAACATCAGCTTGTTGGCCGACACGATCTCGGGATCGTCGGGGAACTCATAAAAGCAGCTCATGTCCAGATTGAAGTTGTTCATCATTCTGATGAAACCCTCGTTGTGCCTTAACCCGAAATAGCATTTCTCATCGTTCTCGGTCACAAAACCGTAACCGTTTTCATCGAAGTATTTTTTTAGCTCCATCATATCGGCGGTCGATATCTTATCGTCTATCACGAACTCGTCGTCGACCACGGCGCAGGCACCGTTTGACGTCACATAGCAGTCGAAATCAAAGCTTATCTTCGGCACGTAGCACCTGGCTCTGCCCGTGGCGAGGCAGGTCATGTATCCGTTCTGTTTCAGACGCTCGATCGAATTCTTTGTGGCGTCGGTCGGCTCGAAAAGGTCTTCCCTCTCGTCGACCAGCGTACCGTCAAAATCAAAGAACACCGCGCCCTTATACTTCCTCATAGTCACACTCCTTTAGCACATACAATAATACACCAACCGCCGCGAATTTTCAACCTGTTTTATAATTTTTGTGTATTTTTCCCAAAAAGAAATAGGGCGGATATCATCCGCCCATATCTGCCTCGCCTCTACGACGTTTTTCTATAATTCCTTCTCCGCGGGGTCGGATACCGGCATTATATTTTTCGTCGAGTTCCAGATCATGACTTTCACTTTTTTCGGCTTCGCGCCATTTATCGGCAAATACGCCTCGCTTATCGCGCCCTCGGGCGTTGTTCCGTCCTCGGTCGGCGCGGCTCCGGTGACATCAAGCGTCGTAAATCCCGCCAGCGTTCCGTCCTCGCCGTAGGCCGCGATCATCAGCGTCTCGGTCTCGCCCGCGGACAGGCATCCCGTTGTGTCCACGCTGACTCTCAGTTCTCCGTAGTTTTCCTCATACTGCGTATACTCCGCGTTTGCGATGGCCGGCGCCGAGCTCTCGCGCACGTATACGCGCACTTTTGCCGACATCGCTGCTCCGGGCGTCATGTATGATATCACGGCCTCGCCGTAATTTTTCGCGGTTATCGTTCCGTCGTCCGACACCGTCGCGACGTCCTCATTATCGGATGAAGCGTAAATCGGGAAATCGGTCACGCTCTCGGGATACGCCGTTATATTCGGCTTGAACACCGCGCCGGGCTTGAGCGCCAAGCTTTTGGTTTCGCTTCTCAGCATCTGCGCGGTCTGCGGCTTTATCACGCAGCCGCCGCTGTTGTCGTTTTGCGTCTTTTCGGCAGTGCCGCAGCTTACCTCCGCCTTGATAACAGATCTTCCCTTTCCGTCCGCGAACGTGTAATACTTCGGGTCTAAGGCTATCGTTATCTTCTTTGTCTCGCCGCCCGCTATCTCGCCTATGTTTTCGTCAATTATTATCTCGCCGTTTTCTCCGCTCACGGTTATTTTTGCTCCGCTTGCGGTCTCGCAGCCCTCGTTCGTCACATACGCCTCCGCGAAACCGTCACTGAACACTCTGTAGTCCTTTATCTCAACCGTCAAATTCGCCGCGCCGAACTCGTTTGACGCCGCGTTGTTCGCCGTGTTTTTCTCGACCAAATTTTCGACCGTGACCGCCGCGGTTATGTTCTGCTTTTCAAAGCCCTCAGGCAGCCTTACCGAGACGCTCGCCTCGCCGCTTCCACCCGCGGGAATGTTCACGCTCTGCGCTCCCTCGAAGATAACTCCCGACTTCTCGCCCTCAAGTCTGATGTTAAGGCTGCTCAGGTCGGTCTTGGTGTTGTTTGTTATGTCAAGGTTAAATCCCGCGCTCTTTCCGGACGTTACAGCGCCGTCGGCGTATACCGCGTTTACCGCTATGTCCTCCTCCGGCTCGGTGTGAGTGTATACAAGTCTCGCGCTCGTGGTCGAGCCGTTCTCGTCGGTGTCAGCCAATACCGCGGCTGTCTGTATCTCGCCGTTTTGGTCGAGTCTCGCGTCCCACGAGCGTATCTTCGCGTTATAGTCCGTTATCTTGACCGGATTTGTCCAATTGCCGTTTTCATAATATGACGCGTACAGATTTGAGTTAAATCCGTCCTGCGCCTCGAACACCGCCGCATTGCCCAGATACATCACAGAGCCCTCGGCCTTTGTGTCGGTTATATCGGTTATTGAATCGCCTATCCTTTTCAGCCTTCCGTTCTCGGTGAACGCGAGACTTCCGCTTGCTTTGTGCAGTCCGCTCAGCTCGGTGTTGTTGTCATACAAAACTTCGCCGCCGCGGTACAGTATGTTTTCGGGCGTCGTCATATCGCCGTCCTTATCGGCGATAATATACGCGCTTCCGTTATACACCGCGCTGTCGCACACCAGCGGCAGGTTTTCGAGCACCGCGTTCGTTTCACCTATCTCTCCGTAATAAACGCTTGTCAGATACACGCTCTCGCTTGTCTCGTCGGCTCCGGGCATCGGGCTGTCCTTATCGTTTTCGGTGTAGCATATATATGCGGAAGAGTAGTCCGCCTCTATCCTCGGACTGTATTCGTATTTATCTCCGCTTGTGATGTTTTTCGGCTCGCTCCACGCTGTTCCGTCAAACTCGGCGTATTTTATATCAACCGTTTTGGCGATTTGGTAAACATCCTCGCTTTCGCCGAGTTTCCGGTTCGCGCTCTGCCATACTATCGCCGCGCCGTTTGACGCAGCCTCTATGTCAAACTCAAAGTCGGCAGTTCCGTCATTGTCGATTATTTTCGGCTCGCTCCATGTTCCGTTTTCAAGAATACTGTAATACAGCGCGGTCTTGTCGGCGAGCGCCCTTGAGGTGTCGTCGTCAAGCCATACCATCATTGTCCGTCCGTCGCTTAAATCAACAACTCTCACCTGGCTGTAGGGATAGAGATTGCTCTTGACCGTGTCCGGCCCCGCTGCCGCGTCCGCCGTTTCAAGATAGTCTCTTTGTACGGTCGTCATATTCTCGGGCTCGATATCTATGGCCGCTGCCTCGGCCGCCTCAAAATACGGATATATCTGCGCTCCGGTCAGCTTCTGCGACTGTCTGAACTCTTTGCCGAGCAGCGTGTACAGCGCGTAAAACCTCGCGGTCAGCGTGACTGTCAGACATTCCTCAAGTTTCGTGATCGGGGCCTTGAGGCTCGCCGCGCCCTCGCCCTCTATGCCTACCTCAAGCGACAGCAGCTTTCTTACTCCCAGTCCCACGCCGACCGACGGCGTTAAGCTGAGATCTACCTGTCCGCTCATATTAAACTCGGGCGCTATGGGCGATTCTCTCATAATTTCCCACTTGAGCCCCGATGTCAAAGAGCCCGAAACTCCGTATGAGATATACACCGCGGGCACGGGCGGCAGCGGATAGCTGGATGAAGGGGAAAATCAGGGACACGGTG
>CANQLT010000080.1 GCA_947624775.1 uncultured Monoglobus sp. | reverse complement strand
TTGTCACCCTTATTAAGTATATCATGTTTTTGGATTGTTTGGGTTACAATTTTATTTCAAAATTAGATTGACGTGAGGTCTGCTTTTGAGATTTTTTGTTGCAAAACCGCGCGCGGTTGTGTATAATGATAGCGAGGTGATTAATATGAACAAAATCGGACTGGTCCTGCAGGGCGGCGGAGCGCGGGGCGCCTATCAGACGGGCGTGTGGCGCGCGCTTAACGAGTTCTGCGTGACCGAGCACATAAACGGCGTTTCGGGCGCCTCGGTGGGCGCGCTGAACGGCGCTATCTTTGCCACGGGCGAATACGCGACCGCCGAGCGGATATGGGAAAATATTTCCCCCGATCAGGTTTTTAAGAAAAATTCGCGCTTGATAATAAATATCATAAATTTTCTGGATAAGATAGACGGCCTACCAAAGTCATCGGACGGCGGAGCGGTGATGAACATGATGCCCGCGGCGGCGTCGCTCGTCAAAAATCTGAGCATGCCCGACGATCCCGAGGCGGGCGGGCTGCACGATCTGATACTCAACAATCTGAATTTCGACGCTCTGCGGAAGTTCCCCGGGCCGGTGTACGCCATGTGCACCCCGCTCGATCCCGCGGAGTATTTAAGAACCGGACCCGTTGCGTTTGACCTTACCAAAAAGACCAACTCGGAGATACTGAACATACTGCTGGCGAGCTCAGCTATACCGTTTTTGTTCGACGAGGTGAGCATCGGCGGCAAGAGATACATAGACGGCGGCATTAGATTTTTCGGCGACAATGTGCCTGTCAAGCCGCTCTATAACGACGGGTTCAGGGAGTTTATCGTGGTGTATATCTCGCTGGGCAAGAGCGGCGACGTGAGGGAGTTTCCCGACGCGGCAAAGTTCCCGGGCGCGAACATAACCAACATCCTGCCGGGCGCCGCCTCGCTCAAGCTCTTGGAAAAGCCCGCGTCGCTGGTGCTTTTCGAGAAGGACTACGCCCGCGCGCTGATCGAATGCGGCTACTGCGACGCGGTGGCGCAGCTCTCGCCCATGTGCGAGGCGGGATTCGCCGCTCCCGAATACATGGCGGTATTTAATGAGCGCCGCGCCGATAGGGATAAATTTTTGCGAAAGCGCCTGTCCGCGGCTTTGCCGCGAAATGCGGCCGAGACTGTGCTGAGATATTTGCGCGAGTCGTGAGATAAGAAGGAGAAACAATATGAGCCAAAGAAAAATCAAAGGCGTGCTGATCGACATGGACGGCACACTGTTCAACACCGAGCTGACTTCGCTTTTTGCCTGGGGCGCCGCGGGACGCGAGTTCGGCCTCAAAATAGACAAGGATTTTATGATGAGCTGCATCGGCCTGCCGACCGGCGTGATAGAGAAGAATTTTTACGCGCGTTTCGGCGAAAAAACCGACTACAAAAAGCTGCGCGCCCGAAAGCTTGAGATAATGGAGGACATCGTGCGCCAAAGCGGGCCTGATCTCAAGACGGGCGCGATGGAGCTGCTTGAGTATATACGCTCAGAGAATATGAAATGCGCGCTTGTCACATCCACCACGCTGGCCCGCGCGAGGTTCAATCTTGAGGCGGGCGGAATGCTTAAGTATTTCGACGATATAATAACCTGCGAGATGATAAAAAACGGCAAGCCCAACCCTGACCCGTATATCCTCGGAGCGGGGCGGCTGGGGCTGACGCCCTTTGACTGCGCCGTGATCGAGGATTCGGAAAACGGGGTGGTTTCGGCCGCCGCCTCGGGCGCCCTGACGATACTGGTGCCCGACCTGGTCCTAAGCGACCGCATGAAGGCCCTAGCCGACCACCAATGCGAAACCCTTCTCGATGTTATTGAACTTTTAAAAACACTGTAAGAATATGTGAGTAAAGCTGTAACATATTTTTAATTTGAAAAAACAAATAAAATCTGTTAAAATATAAGCAGATGCTGTAAAAATAAAAATGGCAAAGTAGAGCGGTACAAACGTAGTGATTAGCGATTAGAAAATAGGAAATAGGAGCGCCCAAAGGGCGCAGGGCTCACGCAAAACGCCAACGCAGTGCGTTTTGTGGGAAAAAGGAACAATCGCAGAGCGATGAGAAAAAATCGTCTGCGATTTTTTTGATAAGCGACGCGAATTGTGACGCGCTTATGAAATATGTTTCAAAGGTACTTTTTATTTTGTGCCTGATACATATTTTCTTTGCAATCTTCGCAAAGACAGCAATATAACCGTCTCTAAAAATACAGACCTGAGACGGTTATATTTAATAACTATTTTGGGCTGTACCGCATAAGCGGTGCCGTTAATGTTATTATAGCATTCCTTTTTGTCAAGGGGGAACTTTTTGTATTTATAAAATTATTTGTTTTTATAAGCCAAAAAGGCGGCGTATGATTTCAGGGTCTCTTTGTCGGCGGCGGAGAGGCCGGCGGGCAGCTTCAAATAATCCGCGGCAGGGTCGAGCGTCTCGGCGCACGACGTAACGCCGAGCAGATAGTCGACCGACACGCCGAAATATTTTGCCGCCGCGATCTTTATCACGTCGGGCGGCTCGCTCTTGTCCCTCTCATAAGATGAGATCGAATGTTTGTTGATCCTGAGAATTTCCGCCAGCTGATCCTGCGTCAGTCCCGCATCCTTCCGAAGTTCCGAAAGCCTCTCGCCTATCATATCATCACGCCCTATATATTATTATAAAATTATTATAGAATATAAATCTATTTTTTAATAAAATATTGACAAATTAGTCAATTTGTTTTAAAATAGTAGAGTATTATTCGATTTTGTGATTAAAATTACGATAATTATTCAACAAAGTTTTTGTTTACAATATCGGATAATTGTGGTATACTAAACTCACCACACAAATTGAATATTTTTTATGTCATCGTTTTTAACGGTTTGCACGTATTTTTGTCATTTTGATAAAAATGCGGCTCTGTTTACGTGCTTAACGTTAAAAGCGAGTAATCAATTTGTGTGGTAGCAATAGGAGCAAAGCATTTTTGGTGCGGCGCCCCGTTGCGCCGCACTTTTTTAGTTATAAAAAATAAATATAAACGGAGGTTAAAGACTTATGAAAAAGAAGTTGGGAGTTTTACTGTTGGTTCTGTCGGCGATTTTGATTATACCGATCGCGGCGCATGCGGCGGAAATAATTGACAGCGGCGTATGCGGCGCTGAGGGAGACAACCTGACATGGACACTTGACGATGATGGCACGCTTACCATAAGCGGCACGGGAGAGATGAATAATTGCGGAGGAATTTACGGCGATTTGGCTCCATGGTATGACAATATGGAAAACATTACAAAGATTGTCATAGAAGATGGAGTGACAAGCATTGGCTTTCGTGCGTTTGAATTATGTATAAACTTAACAGATATAACTATACCGAGCAGCGTGACAAGCATCGGTGGTGCTGCGTTTGCATCATGTGAAAGCTTAACGGATGTAAATATCCCAAACGGCGTGACAAGCATTGATTATGAAGCTTTTGGCGGATGTTCCAATTTAGAATACATAAACATACCAAGCAGCGTAACAAGTATTGGTAACAACCCGTTTAACTACTGCGGACAGCTGTATATAGCGGTAGACGCGAATAATCCGAATTATAGCAGTGTTGACGGCATTTTATTTAATAAAGATAAGACAAATCTAATAGGATATTCTAAAGATAAAATACAATCCAAGTATACAGTGCCCGACTATGTAGAGAGCATCGGCGCGGACGCGTTTTTCGGCTGTATCTACTTAACAAATATAACCATACCAAAAGGCGTGAAGAACATTGAACAAGCAGCCTTTTTGTATTGTGGGTATTTAGATATAACGGTAGACGCGGATAATCCGAATTACAGCAGTGTTGACGGCGTATTGTTTAACAAAGATAAGACCGAATTAATTGCATACGTTAAAGACAAAATGCAACCCCAATACACGGTGCCGAATAGTGTGACGAGCATTGGCGTTTATGCGTTTTACGATTGCATGAATTTAACAAGTATAACTATACCAAAAAGCATAACGAGTATTGGCTATAGCGCGTTTGACGTCTGCGACAGTTTAAATGATATATACTACAGCGGAAGTGAAGAGGAATGGAACAGTATAACAATCGGAGCTATGAATTCACCGTTATTAAGCGCAAATATACACTATAATACGCATTTTACGAAAAGCGATGTTGATATAATCAATGACAACATTTTTATAAATACATCACTTGACGGCCTGAGCGAAACCGAAAAACAAAAATCCGAGGTGTTTGTGGTGCTGTACGATGAAAATGACGTAGTGATCGATTCATATAACGCGGTGTATGACGGCGCGGAAATAAGCGGTACGCTGAAAAATGATGAAAGAGCCGATCATATTAAAGTTTTTGTGTGGAATAAAGACGGAAGTCTTGAGCCGATCACCGATGTGCCGGAAGTTATCGGTGTTTCGGACGTTGCGTCTCCGTCCGAACCGGTGAATATTACGGGCAGCGCTTTTATCACAAACATCGGAGTGGAAAACAATGCGCTTAAAGTGGATTATTATCAGGACGGCGTTTTAAAGAGTGCGCTGACATCTCCGTATTTCAACGATCCGGATATCACTCGTGATACTCAGCCCGGAACATTGGTCGATTTGAAAATATCCGATGGTTTGATAGTGTCTGCCGAGCCGTATATCTCGTTTTTGGGATCAGAAATTTTATCGGATATTACCGCGGGCGGATATAATCCGGGAGTTCCGGAGATTTCTAAAATGCGTAACGCCAATGTCGGCGAGGAGGTATATTTTGGCGCGATAGTCGGCAAAGAAGGCGGTTCGCTCTATATCGCGCCTATGAAACCCGATGATACTTTGCCGGATTTTTTGAATGTTCACGCTGTATCAACAGATAATAAAGAAACAATGTGCTATGTTTATGATTCCGCAAAGGCGGCGAACGCGAGATGCGGCACGGGAAGCGTTGACGAAATAAACGTAGATCCGAATCTGGCAGGAGATATGGGCATGTCTACCGGAACGCATGTAAATTACGGATCATTTTCGGGACTCAATCCTGTTCCGGGAATGCTGGATTACGCGTATGTTTTAAAACGCGGACCAAAGACCGAAGTGGTTGTGTATAAGCAAAGACCGTATAATTACGAAGTTGTTATGTAGAGCATTATGCCAAGACAGAAAGAATTTGCCCGCGGACAAATAAGTAGTTCTTCCCAATAAATTCGCGGAGGCGCTCTTGCGCCTCCACCAAATTTATTTTTCGAGAAGCATCACACAGCTTTTTCAATTTGGAAATTTTAATTAAAAATATATAATCAAAAATTACTATTGGAGGAAATTATGAAGAATTTAAAGAGAACAATGTCAAAAATTTTAAAAGTGGTTCCGGCGCTGACGCTGGTGTTATGCTCGCTGCAGCCGACGGCACAATCTGCCGCATATGGCAGAGAAGATGTTTTGGCGCCGCCGATTGCGTGCGAGGAAAGCGATTACGCAGTTGCGGCTAACGAGGACCATGCGACGGCATTTGAGTATGAAACGGACGCAGAGAGCGAGTTTACCGAGGAGCCGAATGTGTCTGTCGAGTCCGAAACAACAGCGGCGCCCGACGCCTCAACCGAACCGGATGTTACTTCGGAGCCGGATGCCTCAATCTATGAGCTTCCGGAAGGTACTGTTGATTATAACTATGTCAGCGATGAAACACGACAAATTGTTTCCGAGGCTCAGAACGGAATGTATTTTTTAAACGATAATGAGTTGACCTTCTATTCTTTCTCATCTCATAACGTGGAATCGGTTTACACGTTTGAAGGGTATATTATCGACTCGTATGTCGAAAGCGGAAAACTGTATGTTTATAACCGTATCACATATTTGGAAAATATCTGTCATATAGTGATTTACGACCTTGACAATATGTCTTTTGAAAAAGATATACCACTCGATTTTGCTAAGTACAGCTATGGCGCTGTCGGTGTTGATCCTGAAGGAAGAATTTATCTTGCGGGGGGATCGAGAGAAAATACAGATGTGTATTTGTTATCTCCCGAAGGAGATATTCTTTCTCAAACAGCGATACCGAAAGAAATATACGATTTTTCCGGTTTTGACGCTGAAACCGGTAGATTTTACTATGAATTTGCGTACCCTGTCAATTCGTTTGAACTTTATGTAGCTCTCGGAACAGGAAACACAGTCGATAATGTTATCGCACTCGATGAAGAGCCGTTTAAAATATTAAGCTATCATAACGACAGATCTCAAAGAGCTGCCGAACTTATCGGGGGCAGATATCTGTGCGCAGATGCGACTGAGAATAGATATTACTATAATTCGGACTTGCTTGAAAGCGGTCTGTATATTTATGATATAACCAAAACCGATCCCGTGCCGATTTATCTTGAAAGGGATTATCGCGATTACGGAAGCAAATCTGATGATGTCTTAGGTGTCGGAGCGGTATATAACAGCGTCAATAATTCAATTGCTGCCGTGACACATGAGGATAATTTGATCGTTGAAAAAAGCATGAGCAACGGAGAAACGCTTTCGGTATATAAAGCGGCGCATCCGATATTCTCGTTATCAACTTTCGGAAACTCGATTGTCGCGGTCGAAAAAGAATCCGAAAACGGAATTGATGTATATTATATCGAGTTTATCGAGTGGAAAAGCGAAGGTTCCCAAGTTACTATCAAAGGTCCTTCAGATATCAAGGCCGGGGAGAGTGCGCAGCTTACCGCCATGATAGACGGTGAGATCGAATCCGAATTTGAATGGAAAAGCTCTGATCCTAAAATCGCGTCTGTCAGCAATAGCGGATCGGTGTCGGCATGGAACCAAGGCACGGCTGTCCTTACGGCAACCTCGTCATTAGGAATATCTGCGGACTTTACGATAAAAGTCAGCGCAAATCCGGATATAACCGTCTCCGCGGGTAGCCCTGTAAGTTTAAAAGGTGAAAAAAGCGAAAATTTTTTAGCTAATGACTGTGGCTATTATTCTGCGGACACCGTAAAATCTTATCTCACGGAAAACTCCGACGGAACATATACAAGAGTGGAATATATAGAAGAATATGATTACAAAGGTAAAATCATTGTTGAGGATTATAACAAGAGCGGTGCTAAGACCGATTCTCTAACACTTGATATGGAATTGCCGATTTTTGGAGGATATTTCAGCGGCAGCGAGTACAATTATTTAGCGCTCGGAAAAACCAATGAGGCAGAATCCGATAGCAATGAAATACTCAGGGTGATAAAGTATACTAAAGACTGGGAAAAAATAGATGCTGCTTCGGTATACGGCGCAAACACAACTATACCGTTTTACTTTGGTTCACTGCGTATGGTAGAAAATGACGGAAAACTTTATATACATACATGCCATGAAATGTACACATCGGAAGATGGTCTTAATCACCAGGCAAATATGTTATATACTGTAGATGAGAATAATATGGATGTTATAGATTCCGGATATTATGTTAGTGCTTATATAGGATATACAAGTCATTCATTTAACCAATTTATTCAAACCGATGGAGGTAATATTTATAATGTAGATCATGGTGATGCATATCCCCGGGGAATACAGTTGAGTTCATATTCCACATCAGGTAATATGTATTCCGGTAAGGAAACCCTTACTTTTGAAATATACGGTGATATCAGCAAAACTGACTATCAACATACCGGTGTTTCAGTCGGAGGTTTTGAGCTCAGCTCGGATATGTGCATAATAGCCGCAAATTCGATCCAACAAAATGAGACTGCTTTTAATGATAAAAATAGTCCAAGAAATATATTTATTACAATTACAGACAAAGATTTGAACTCGAGCGAGACAAAATGGATAACAAACTATACGGGCAAAAGCATTGTTGTCGGCACTCCGCATTTAACAAAGTTTGGTGATGACAGGCTGCTTCTCATGTGGGACGAGTACAACGAGTCAACAGATAAACATCAAACCAAATTGGTTACTCTGGACGGACACGGAAACTATACCTCGGATATTAAAACAACAACTCTTCCGCTTTCAGACTGTAAACCGATAATGTGCAGTGACAACATTGTGAGATGGTACTGCACAAACAGTACCGCGCCTATACTTTGCGCTGTTAATCCATATAATTTGGATTCCGCGTATAAGGGCGGGATCGCTATTCTCGGCGACGATACTCCCACCGCGCCACCTGAAGCTACCAGACGTCCGTCGACACCCGGCGCCGGCGGAGGTGGCGGCGGAGGTTTCTCCGGCGGCGGCTTTTCAAGCGGCGGCGGATATACCGGCGGCACAAGTGACACGGAACCATCATACACGGAACCGCCCACAAATACAACATCCTCAAACGATGACGGCTCTCAAAGCCTCTACGGTTCACTGCCGTTCACGGATGTGAGCGCTTCGGATTGGTATTATGACGGGGTGAAGTATGTTTACGACAACGGGCTGATGAACGGTACTTCGGCGACGTGGTTTGAGCCCGAAACGACTATGACGCGCGGCATGCTTGTGACGGTGCTGGGAAGAGCCGAGGGTGTCAGCGGCGGCTCGAGCAGCGTTTTCTCGGACGTGAACCCGAATGAGTATTATGCGCCGTATATCGCCTGGGCTTCAAGCAGCGGCATAGTGAACGGAGTAGGCGGCGGAAAGTTCGCGCCGGACGATATTGTCACCCGCGAGCAGATCGCCAAGATATTCAAGGGCTACTATGAATATTTGGGCGACGCAACAAATTCGTCGAGCGCCGTGGATTACGCGGACGCGCATCTTATCAGCGACTGGGCCGTTCCCGGTGTGGCATTCTGCAAAGAAAAAGGTCTTATGCAGGGTAAGGATGGCAATATGTTCGACCCGCAGGGTGGAGCCACAAGAGCCGAGGCCGCGACGATCCTTATGCGCGCGGGCATCGGGGAATAGAATTTCAATTGAGGGACATTGAACGGGATATGCAGCGGAGCTTCGGCTCCGCTTTTGCTTAAAATTTCCGCTTGGTGGTTAGGGAAAAATTTGATATAATTTTATTGATAAAGTTCCCTAATCATAATAAAAATAAGGCCGTTTGGGGGAACGGCCTTATAAATTAAAAGGGAGGGAGTTATGTTTAAACTCTGTAACAATTACTTGCTACGATTATTATTATACCACGGTTTAAAAATTGTGGGTGAATAATCTGTAAAGAAAAAATTAACTGTTTATGAATAATTCACCGATTTTTGTCGAATATTATCGAGTAGTTTTACGCGCCCTTTTGGAGCGAGATAACGCTCAGGCCTCCGGTCTCGGGCGAGAATATAAAGGACTGGGTTATAACCGAGGACGTGTCGCCCGTCAGCGTGTTGAAGTCATTTCCTGCGTACTCGTAATCATCGCCGTTTTGGGTGTAATATCTCACGGCTCTGGTGACCGAGATATCCTCGCCGCCCTCCTGCGGATTGTTGTACTCGTCGCCGTATACCGAGGCAAAATCCTCGACAGATGCGCCGAGCTTGATTCCGCGGGGCGTCACGAATCTTTCGGGGCTGTCGCTCTGCTCCATGTTGCCCGAAGCCACAACGAGGCGCGAAACGTTCATGTCGTCGTCATACTTGATCGCGATTCCGCTGTAGAATCTGTTGTCCTGTCCGTCAATATAGCGGGGCTCGCCGATAAGGCTCTCCACATCGTCGATAGACATGCCGATGCTGATAACCGCGCCGCTCATGGTGTCCACAAAGCCCAGATCTTCGTCGTCGAATTCATAGCGGTTGTCGCCGTCGCGCGCATCAACCGCCACGTCCACTCCGCCGTCTTCGCGCTTTGTCACATTGTCGCCCTCGGCCTCAAACTGATGGGGCACCGACTGAGCGACATAGGGCGTCGAGTCGGGGCCGACGGTGTCGCGGTGCTCGCTGTCCGATTGGCTCGTTTTGTTATTTTCGGTCAGGTCTCCCGAGTCGCTTGCCTTTTTCGCGCAGCCCGAGAATATACCCGCCGCCAGCAGCGCGCTGAGGCCTATGCAAAGAAGTTTTTTTGTCTTAGTCATATCAAATTCTCCTTTTCGATAATAATATAATAGTTTTAATTTTATGCCTGCATTATACAACGGATCCGTCTCAAATATATGTCTTTATTTTAAACAAATTATAAAATTTCGGTTACCCGCCTAATTTTCTGTTTTTGAGCCACACCATCAGAACCGCGATGTCAGCCGGGCTGACGCCCGATATTCTGGATGCTTGTCCCAGCGACGCCGGACGTATCGCGTTCAGTTTCTGGCGCGCCTCAAGGCGTAGTCCGTCGATTTTTTCGTAGTCGATGTCGTCGGGCATTTTCTTTGTCTCGGTTTTCAGGAACCGCTCCGCCTGCTTTTTCTGGCGCTCGATGTATCCGGCGTATTTTATGCTGATCTCGACCTGCTCGCGCACGTCCCTCGGAAGATTCGGGCGCTCTGTGTCGATCTCCGCCATACCGTCATAGGTCACGCCGGGGCGCCTCAGCAGCTCCTCGCCTCTCGCGCCGGTCGTCAGCGGCGCGGAGCCGACGCTTTCAAGATATTTGTTCACCGTCTCGGACGGCGGGAATATCAGCTTGCCCAGCCGATTTATCTCGTTTTCGATCAATTGCTTTTTTTCAAGGAATTTTTGATAGCGTTCTTTCGAGATAAGACCCAGCTCATAGCCCTTTTGGGTCAGGCGCAGGTCGGCGTTGTCCTGCCTGAGCAGCAGGCGGTACTCGCTGCGCGAGGTCATCATGCGGTATGGCTCGTTGGTGCCCTTTGTCACAAGGTCGTCTATCAGCGTTCCTATATATGCCTCGGAGCGATCGAGGGTGAACGGCGGCCTGCCCGAAAGCTTGAGCGCCGCGTTTATTCCCGCAATGAGACCCTGCGCCGCGGCTTCCTCATAGCCCGACGTGCCGTTGAACTGGCCCGCTCCGTAGAGCCCGCCGATGTTCTTAAACTCCAGCGTCGGATAAAGCTGCAGCGGGTCGGCGCAGTCGTATTCAATCGCGTAGGCGCTGCGCATGACTTTTGCGTTTTTAAATCCGGGCAGCGAGTGCAGCATCTTTATCTGCACCTCCTCGGGCATGCTGCTTGAAAAGCCCTGTAGGTAGATCTCCTCGGTCCTGAGCCCCATAGGCTCCACAAACAGCTGGTGCCGCTCCTTGTCTTTGAAGCGCACCACCTTGTCCTCGATAGAGGGGCAGTAGCGCGGACCGATACCGGTTATGCCGCCGCTGCCGTAGATCGGGGAGCGGTCTAAATTTTCGTTAATTATTTTGTGTGTTTTTTCTCCCGTGTATGTTATGTGGCACGAGATCTTGTTTTCAAGATTTTTCGGGTCGGTCTCAAATGAGAACGGGATTATCTCCTCGTCGCCCTTTTGCTCCTCAAGCTCCGAAAAGTCAATGCTGCGGCGGTTCACGCGAGGCGGCGTTCCTGTCTTGAAGCGGCGCAGCTTGACGCCGATCCTTTCGAGGTTTTTCGAAAGCTCCCGCGCGGGGAACACGCCGTCGGGGCCGCTTTCCTCGGAATATTCGCCAATGATTATTCTCGCTTTTAAATATGTTCCCGTGCAGACTATCGCCGCGCGGCACAAAAATTCCGCACCCGAGGCGGTCACCGCCGAGCGCACATTGTTGTTTTCGTCAAGGCGCACATCGACGATCTCGCCCTGCCTGAGGTCGAGATTGTCTTGAAGCTCGATGCGGTGCTTCATGTCGGCCTTGTAATCAACGCGGTCTATCTGCGCGCGCAGCGAGTGTACCGCGGGGCCTTTGCCCCGGTTGAGCATCCGCGACTGTATCATGTTTTCGTCCGCCGCCTTGCCCATCTCACCGCCCAGCGCGTCTATCTCGCGCACCAGATGACCCTTCGCCGTGCCGCCTATGCTGGGGTTGCAGGGCAGATTCGCCACCGAGTCAAGGCTTATCGCGAAAATGCAGGTCCTCATTCCGAGGCGCGCAGAGGCGAGGGCGGCCTCTATTCCGGCATGGCCGCCCCCTATCACTATTACGTCATATTTGTCTTTTGATGTGAATGTCGGTTCAGTCAAATTATCACTCCGTTATTTTTAGAACAGGCCCACGATGGTGCCGTCCTTGTCTATGCTCATGTTGTTGGCGGCGGGAACTCTCGGCAGTCCCGGCATTGTCATGACCGCGCCGGTGAGCGCTACCAAAAATCCCGCTCCGCTCGATACCGTCACTTCGCGTATCGTGATAGAAAAGCCCTGCGGCCTTCCCAGGAGGTGAGGGTCGTCTGACAGAGAGTACTGAGTTTTTGCCATGCACACGGGGATCTTGTCATATCCCAGCTTTGTCAGATTCAGTATCTGGCTGTTCGCCGCACTTGTGTAGTTAACGTCGTCCGCTCCGTAGATCTCGCGGGCGATGATCTCGATTTTTTCTTTGATAGGCAGGCTCGCGTTATAGAGGGGCTTAAATTCAGCGGGCTCGCTCTCGATCGTTTCAACGACCGCCTTCGCCAGCTCAATGCCTCCGTCGCCGCCCTTTGCGAATACCTCGCACATCGAGCACTTAACGCCCATCTCCGCGCAGTATTCTCTTATGTAGTCAAGCTCCGCGTCGGTGTCTGTGTCGAATCTGTTTATCGCCACAACCACGGGTACGCCGTACTTCTTCATGTTTTCGATATGCTTGCCCATGTTGACGATTCCGGCCTTGAGCGCGTCAAGGTTCTCGCTTCTGAGCGCGTCCGCCGCGAGGCTGCCGCTGTTGTATTTGAGCGCCTTGGCGGTCGCTACCAGAACCACGCATGAGGGGCTGAGACCGGCGGCGCGGCACTTTATGTCCATAAACTTTTCGGCGCCCAGATCGCTGCCGAAGCCCGCCTCGGTTATGCAGTAGTCCGCCAGCTTGAGACCCGCTTTGGTGGCGCGGATCGAGTTGCAGCCGTGGGCTATGTTGGCGAACGGGCCGCCGTGCATCAGGCAG
>CANQLT010000079.1 GCA_947624775.1 uncultured Monoglobus sp. | reverse complement strand
GTTTTAGCAATAAGATGGATACGGACGCGGCTGGCTGCCGTGTGCCTTACCCATAAATCTATTATAGTAGGAGATGAGAAAAGTGGGGAAGAAATTGTTTGATTATGTGATAGGAAATCCGCCGTATCAAGATAATACTGTAGGCGAGCAAAAGACATTTGCACCGCCTGTTTATCATCTTTTTATGGACGCGTCTTATTCTGTTTCAGATAAAGTAGAACTAATAACGCCTGCTCGTTTTTTGTTTAATGCGGGTGGTACTCCCAAAGTGTGGAATGAAAAAATGCTTTCTGACCCGCATTTTAAAGTTCTGAGCCACGAACAAGATAGTAGTAAGGTGTTTGCAAATACCGATATAAAGGGCGGTGTGGCAGTTACATACCGTGATGAAAGCAAAGCATTTGGTGCGATTGAAATATATACTTCTTTTGAAGAATTAAATGGCATTTTACATAAGGTTAAAAAGCGCGCGGATTTTTCACCGTTTAGTAAAATAATTTATAACCGTGGTCTTTATAAGTTTTCAAAGAAAATTTATGAAGAGTATCCTATGGAAATGGAACAGTTTACAGACTCGCGTGTTGGTTCGAGTTCGTTTGAACGCCTGCCCGATTTATTTACTATAGAAAAACCGATTGATAACAATGAATATATTCAAATATTTGGTCTTATAAAAGGTTCTCGTGTATATCGTTGGTTTAGAAAAGACTATGTAAATACCGTTGAAAATTTAGATAAATATAAAGTGTTTGTTCCCAAGGCAAATGGTTCAGGTGCTTTAGGAGAGGTTCTTTCTACGCCCATCATCGGGCAGCCCATCATCGGGCATACAGAAACCTTTTTGTCAATAGGTTGTTTTAATTCGAAATATGAAGCTGAAAGTTGCTTGAAATATGTAAAAAGCAAATTTGCAAGGGTTATGCTTGGTGTTCTTAAAATAACTCAGGATAATTCAGCAGAAAAATGGGCATACGTCCCCATTCAAGATTTCACTGAAAAATCGGACATTGACTGGAGCAAATCCATAGCCAAGATAGACCGTCAGCTCTACAAAAAATACGGTCTTACGCCAGAAGAAATTGAGTTTATCGAAATGCACGTAAAGGAGATGGTATAATGGCCGCGATTCAGATTAAAACAGCCTCAAAGGTCGTTCCACAGTGTTATGCCTATACCACTCCCGGAATACCTGCACATGATGGCTGGACAAAGATCGGTTTTACCGAACGGGATGTTGAGGCCCGTATAAAAGAGCAGACCCACACCGTCGGAGTTGATCACATAACCCACTGGGCCATGCGCGCTGCGTATATGACGGAGCCTTATGGAACATTTACAGACAAAGAGTTCCACGCCTATCTTAAAAAACTCGGAATCTCCCGTGAGGCAGGAACGGAATGGTTTTTCATTGAACCAAACACAGCCCGTGTAAATTTTATCGACTTCACACAGAATCATGGTGTGGTATCGGAGTACAACGCTGACGGTGTGATTCCATACAAGCTTCGCGATGAGCAAGCAGATGCCGTACAGAGAACGGCCAATTATTTCGCTGGTCGAGAGAATGCTGAATTTCTGTGGAACGCAAAGCCTCGTTTTGGAAAGACGCTCTCTGCTTACGACCTGTGCATGAAACTCGGCGCACAGAATATTCTTATCGTGACGAACCGCCCGGCAATCGCAAATTCTTGGTATCAGGATTACGAGACCTTCTTTGGCCCGCAATCCGGCTATATCTTTGTGAGCAATGTGGATGGGATAAAGGACCGAAAATTTGTCTACAGCCGTGAGGAATATATAGCAAAGCTCGATGAGAACACGAAGGGCTGCATTGAGTTTGTCAGCCTGCAGGACTTGAAAGGCTCTATCCATTTCGGTGGTAGTCGCTATGATAAGCTTTCGGAAATCAGTGCCGAGAAAGGACTAACATGGGATATCTTGATTGTTGACGAAGCCCACGAGGGCGTGGATACATACAAGACCGATACTGCGTTTAACCATATTCGCCGCAAGTGGACGTTGCACCTCTCAGGCACACCATTTAAGGCTCTGGCGAATGATAAATTTCCGAATGCTGCTATTTTTAACTGGACATACGCCGCTGAGCAGAAAAAGAAACGTGACTGGGATGCTTCCAATGAGATTGAGAATCCCTATGCAAATCTGCCGCGTCTGTCTCTCTTTACCTATCAAATGTCCGATATTGTCAGGGATAGAGTAAAAAGGGGCATAGAGCTTGCGGATGATGACATTGAGGAATTTGCTTTTGACCTGAATGAGTTTTTCAAAACGACCGAATCTGGGAAGTTTGTTCATGATGCAGATGTTGACAGGTTTCTCGATGCGATGACTCGGCAGGAGAAGTTTCCATTTTCTACTCCTGAACTCCGTAATGAATTGAAGCACACGTTCTGGATACTGAACCGTGTGGCGAGCGCCAAGGCTCTCGCAAAGAAGCTGAAACTGCATCCGATATTCAAAGATTATGAGATCATCCTTGCCGCAGGCGATGGAAAACTGGATGACGATGATGAGAATGAAAAGGCCTTTGACAAGGTGACAAAGGCTATTTCTGAATACGACAAAACTGGCGCTGCCGAATTTTATCGCCTGTATTATAAGGTGACAAAGGCTATTTCTGAATACGACAAAACTATCACTCTTTCCGTGGGACAGCTGACTACGGGTGTTACCATCCCTGAGTGGACGGCAGTTCTTATGCTTTCCAACATGGCCAGTCCAGCTCTCTATATGCAGGCTGCCTTCCGTGCGCAGAATCCATGCCTTTTTACGGACAGCGACGGAAATTCCTACAGAAAGCAAAACGCTTATGTGTTCGACTTTGACCCTGCCCGTACCCTTACGATTTTTGAGCAGTTTGCCAATGATCTGATTCCCGAAACTTCCGGCGATAAGGGTGACTTTGACAGTCGCAAGAAGCACGTAAGGGAACTTTTGAACTTCTTTCCAGTATACGGCGAAGATGAAGAAGGCTCAATGATAGAGCTTGATGCAGAAAAAGTCCTCACGATTCCACGTCATATTCATGCAAGAGAGGTCGTTGAACGTGGCTTTATGTCGAATTTCCTGTTTGCCAATATCAGCGGCATTTTCGGTGCGCCGAAAGAAATTATTAACATTATCAATAATATGCAGGCAATTGAGGAACCGAAAGCACTCGTTCCGGCAGCTGTGGATGAGACCACGGCAGATAGCTTGAATCTGAACGAAAATGGTGAGATTGAAATTCCGAGGCAACAGGTCATCGGAACTGCAAGTGAGCTTTTCGGTGATAAGATTTATGCCGCTGTAGATGATCGACTGGAAGCTGCAGTAGAGGAAATCCAGAGACAAGCCGAAATCACACCGAATCCCAAGAAGGATGAACTGAAGACTCTGCGGGAGCAATTTTCTAAGCCGATTGCGGACACGCTCATTGAATCCGCAAAATCACAGTATGGCGGCGATTTGAGAAAATCCACACAGAGTCAGTTGGAACGGAAAATTCAGGAAACCACAGACACTGTCGTAAACCGTGAGTATGGCGATTATACGATTCGTGACTATCAGCTTGTCAAAGAGCGCGACGATAGAATTCATGAAGCACAGCAGTCTGGCGTAACAATGGTCGAGATTTCGCGAATTGATGAGGAATATGCCGCCAGACGACTTCAGGGCTATCATGACATGGTAGACAATATTAATAAAAAACTTCATAGCGATGAAACAGTTAAGAAAGCTGCGGAAACAATTGTGGAGACAGTGGAAACCGAGAAGCTGAATGCTGAAAAGAATTCTATCGAAAGTAGCGTTCGTGACCATCTGCGAGGTTTCTCACGTACTATTCCGGCTTTTCTTATGGCATACGGTGACGAGAACACTACCCTTGCAAATTTTGATACACTTGTGCCGGATGATGTATTCTGGGAGGTAACAGTTAATCCGCAAAACGGTCAGGGCGTGACGCTTGACCAGTTCCGTATGTTGCGTGACGGCGGCGACTACACAACTGAGACTGGCGAGAAGAAACACTTTGATGGACATTTGTTTGATGAAGTCGTATTCAATGATGCCGTACAGGAATTTATGAAAAAGCGTATCGAGCTTGCAGATTATTTTGAGGCGGATCACAAGGAAGACATCTTTGATTTTATTCCACCGCAGCGTACTAATCAGATATTCACGCCCAAAAAAGTCGTGAAGGATATGGTGGACAGGCTGGAGCAGGAAAATCCGAGCTGCTTTGATGATCCTGATGCGACATTTGCTGATCTCTATATGAAGTCGGGAATGTATATAACAGAAATCGTGACAAGACTCTATCAGAGCAAGCGTATGAAAGCGTTATATCCTGACGATGCCGAAAGGCTGAATCACATCTTTGCTAAGCAAGTGTATGGCTGCGCTCCGACAGAGATTATATATCGCATTTGCCTGCGATACATCCTCGGTTTTAGTGATGATATAACTATCGAAAAAAATAATATCCGTCTTTGTGATACCTTGGAGTACGCAAAGAACGGAACAATGGATGCTGAAATGCGAAAGTTATTTGAACTTTAAGGATTGAACGAATGGAGGCGCATAACTAATGAGCAGCTTGATAGGTAAAACAGTTCCGGGAACTGGCATGGACTCTATATTCAAAGAAGTCCACCATAATGAAAAACTTGGTTTAAGGAATCCGGAACAACTGCGCCTTTTTCATCTCAATGTGAGCAATAACCGATTTGTCTTTAAGAGCCTCGAAGATTATTTGACGGATATTATCAGTGAGTATGTTTTTTCGAGGGTGCAGGTACAGAAACTCACAGACCCAAAATCAGGTGTTAATCCAAGGAGCATAGGGCTGAAAGCCCTACGAATTATGAAAAAGAACGGAGTTGCCGATCAGAAGGGTACTGGAAATGAGCTTGGGGAGATTCTTCTCTATGCATTTCTTGAAGAAAAATTGGGCGCATATAAGCTATTCAGTAAGGTTGAGCTGAATTCAGCCACAACGCCCTTTGGAAAGGAAAGCGACAGTATTCATTTGTTATCGCTTGGAGATGTTAGTGGTATGACGTGCTATCAAACGGTTTTCGGAACATCCAACATCAAAGGTAAAATTAGGACGGCAATCGATAACGCTTTTGAGGCTATCGTACGGATTGAAAATGAAACCAGTGAGGGAATCCGCATTGTTTCCAGCTCGACACTTGAAGAGTCGTTTGAACCTGATATGCTCAAGGAAGTCATAAGAGCTATTGTGCCGAAGCCGGGATCATCTGTAGTCAGCGATAATGCCTATGGTGTATTTCTTGGATATTCGCTGGGACTCGATCCAAGCACACGAAGCAATATGGAGTTTTTGCAGGCACTCGATAAGAAAATGGAGTCCGATATAAAGCACCATGCAGGCTACATAGCAGATAAGATAAAGATTTTGGGACTTGATTCGCACTCGTTTTACTTCTACATCGTTCCATTCAATGATGCAGAGGTAGATAAGAAGCAAATCATGGAAAACCTGATGATGTAACGGCGGAGGTGGGTGTGAAATGAGCGAAAGCAAAATAAAGCTCGGAGATGCCATTTTTGCCAGTATCGAGAGCAATAAATATCTTGGTGAACTGTATGCGAGGCTTCTCAAAAGTTATGGGCTGAAGATATATAATTTAAATCAGAATTACCAGTCATTTACAGCTAAGGAGAAGATTGATATTTTGCGGTTTGCCGACCTACTTTCAAAATCCAATGATCCGAACAATTCGGACAGGCATAAAATATGGGCACAGGAAATTGTCATCCTAATGGGCGAACTATATGGGGACGATCCTGTTGTGAAGATATATGCGGGAAACGTCTATTCAAGTGTGGGCAATCACAAGGGAATCGAACATATTAATCCTTCGCATCTTGAGGTTTCTATTCTTGAGCAGATTTTTGCTGAGTATCGCAGCGATTATCTGACTATACCTGCAGAGCCGGGTGAGAAATTTTTCGGTGAGCAGAAAATGGCCTACGACCACCTTGTAGATAATTTTTTCAGTTATTCCGCACCGACTTCTATGGGTAAGTCCTTTATAATGAGAATGTTCATCAAGGGTGAAATCATGCGTGGAGCAATGAAGAATTACGCCTTGATCGTTCCAACGAAAGCTCTTATAAATGAAGTCCGTGCAAAAATCATCACTGACCTCGGTGGTGAAAAGAACACAGAGCGTGTCAATTATCTAAAAAAGCATGACTATGTCGTCGTGACCGCTGCGAGTGATATTGCTCTGGAAGAGAATCATAATTTCATTCTCGTCATGACACCAGAGCGGCTTCTCTATCTGCTGATTGCCAGACATGATATGAGAATAGACTATTTGTTCATTGATGAAGCACACAAACTTTCAGGAAAGAACAGCCGCGCACCCTTCTACTACAAAGTTGTGGATATGCTCCTGCAGCAAAAACCGCGGACGCATTTTGTGTTTGCGTCGCCTAATATCCCGAACCCAAGAGTCTATCTCAGAATGATGACTCAGGCTGAAGCCGATGATGATAGTGCCCTTGCGATTTCGTACTCTCCCGTTGTGCAGATTAAGTTCTTTGTTGATCTTCAAAACGGGAAGATCGATGTGTATAACGAACATGACATTAGTGGGCATCAAAGAATTCAGATTGCAAATGTTAGTAATGGGAATATTGGTCTGTATGATTTCTTAAAGGTTATCGAGTCAAAGAACAGGGAGCTACCTAAAGAGCAGCGTAAGCAAAGTATTATTTATTACAATGGACGCGACAAGACAGTTAAAGCCGCCTGTAGATTTGCTGATGCAATCGAAAGCTGGGGAGTCAGAAATGATCCTCTTCTTGATACCCTGTCAAAAGATATTCAGCAAGAAGTACATGACGAATACTACCTTGCGAAAATGGTGCGCCAAGGAATCGCTTATCACATAGGTTATCTGCCGGCCTCAATCCGAGCGAGGATAGAGGAATTGTTCCAAGCCGGAAATATAACCGTTATGTTCTGCACTAGCACATTATTGGAGGGAGTCAATCTGCCCGCCGATAACCTTTTTATAATGGATAACAAGATTGCTCTCAGTGAGATGAATCCGGTGGACTTTCAAAATCTTATTGGACGAGTGGGAAGAATCAGTTTTAACCTCTACGGGAATGTGTTTTTCGTATCTGAAAAGAACAGCAAGGTAAGCTCAGATGATTATGTGCAAATGCTGCAGCAGGATATACCTGAGCAGACACTTTCTATTTCAACTGACCCAAAGGTTCTTAAAAGGGTTGAAAAAAGTATGTCGCTGAGATATTGAAAAGCGGTAAGTCAGAAATACCCAAGCGGACGAACCGAAATGGAGAAGCCCTGCAATCAGAAGAATCATATGTCATGATGAGGAAGTTTGCACTTATTCTCCAAAGGGATATTGTTAATGACAGAGACAGCCTTGTCCGCAGGGAATTTCATGAGTTTTTAACCCCAGCTGATGAGGAGAACATCAGAGCGACATTTAAGGATAAGACTATCGTTCCGGATGATGATATAAACACCTCTGTAGACCAGACAAAGCGATTGATTGCAGCAATAAAAAGGCAGTACAATCCTTTGCATTACCCTGACCTTGTGAACGGGAAGTTTGTCTATCAGGACGTGCTTGACTTTCTTGACGAATTGAGTATGGTTTTCCGTTGGGATATTTATGAATCCAGCACACTCGGAAAGCCTACACTTCGGAAATGGTATGCTGTTATCCTTTGCCAGTGGATGGAGGGCGGCGGCTTAAAATTCATCATGAATAGAGCGTTGGATTACCACAGGGATAATCCATACCCATTTTGGGTTAGCAGATATAAACCGCCAACTACATATAATCCGCGATCTCTAGATCACCACAATATTGTGTTTGCAGATACGCTTGAGGTAATAGAGAACATCGTCCTTTTCAGTATTTCAAACTATTTTTTGCGATTCTCAAATGAGTATCGCAAGATTAAAGGCGATGCAGCTCTTGATAGGAATAACTGGTATGAGTATGTTGAATACGGAACGACAAATCCGCTGACAATTCTTCTACAAAGGAATGGATTCACCAGGGAATCAGCACGATATGTCAAAGAACATCCGGAATATGTGGAGAAGGACGGAAGCACCGGTGTTTTGAAATTAAAGGCATCTTTATCTTCATGCGGAAATAAAAACGTGGAGAATGAGGTCATTTACATCAGACAGAATGCACCGATCATATTTTCAGATACTGAATAGCCGCATTAAACCTTTCTGCGGAACTCACAGATGAGGTGTTCCAGCAGATCTTTGAACAGGCAGAAAACTTTAAGAAGTACAGTGATTGAGTGAGGAGGACTTATATATGAGTAATACAAATCAATTTGAATGGGTGGATTTTTATAAGGAGTTGGCCGGCAAATTATTACGATACAAGGATAATCGGCAGGAGTTGGTGGAAAAGGTCCGGAAGATCTATAAAATAACGGGCATTAATCTTCCAACGCTTGAACGGGATAATAGGATTGTGGACATTGATCCGTTCACTATTTTTGGACTTTTCAATAAAAGTTCTATGAAAGAAGCCAACCGTAAAAAGATCATTTCTGCCGTTGCGGATTTATTTGGCGTTACCACACGTGTGCCGACCTCGTTTGATAGTATACCTGTGCTTAATAATCAAAATGCCACATTCTATTACTTCGTTGGTGATCGAGAAGAGGGTGACATTGATGATCTTTGGGCCTTGTTTGAATCTGCGCTCGCATATGCGGTTAGCCCGACAATGGACAATCGTACAAAGCTCTCCAAGTATTTTGATCTGGCTATCAATAAAAAAGGAAACGGCAATAGTAAAATAACGATGGGGATGTACTGGATTGCGCCCGATTCTTTCTTGAATTTGGATCGGCGTAACACCTGGTATATCTATGAGTCCGGGAAGATACCGGCAGATCTGGTGCAGACACTTCCGGCTATCGAAGCAAAAATCCCATCCGACAAGTATTTTGATATTCTTGAAAAGCTGCGGGGATACCTGCAGAGCGAAGAAAGTTCATTAAAGGATTTTAAAGAACTGAGTCTTGAGGCTTGGCGGTATTCTGAGGAAGTTAACAAAGAGAATCGCGCTAAAAAGATACAGGCCGAACGCGAAACCAAGGGTGCTGCTTTAGCTGATGAAGATATAGACACCACCCATTATTGGATTTATTCACCCGGTGACGGAGCGGCTATCTGGAATGAGTGTTATAGCAATGGAATCATGGCTATCGGATGGGACTCGATAGGTGATTTAAGTGTATATAGAAGCAAAGACGAGATGAAACAGGCTATGAAAGAGAAAATTGATCCGTCCAAGCCTTATAAAAATGCGGCACACGCCACGTGGCAGTTTGCTAACGAGATGAAACCCGGTGATGTTATTTTTGCGAAAAAGGGTATGCATCTTGTTATCGGCCGTGGCGTTGTTGAATCGGCGTATAAGTTTGATCCTAGCCGGCAGCATTACAAAAATGTTCGAAAAGTGAACTGGACGCATAAAGGTGAATGGGAACATCCCGGCCAGGCGGTTATGAAAACGTTGACTGACATCACCGCTTATACGGACTATGTCGAAAAGTTGAATGCCATATTTGAAAGCGACACCATTGACGACGTCGAAGAACAGGAAATTGACTATCCTGCTTATGACGCAGAAAAGTTCCTCGAAGAAGTATATATGGATGAAGATAGCTATGATAGACTGGTAGCACTCGTCCAGAATAAGAAAAATGTCATCCTGCAAGGTGCGCCGGGAGTTGGTAAGACCTTTATGGCAAAGAGGCTGGCCTACTCAATGATGGGAGTAAAAGATCCAAATCGTGTTATGATGGTGCAGTTCCATCAGAGTTATTCGTACGAAGATTTCATCATCGGTTTCCGTCCATCCGAGAAAGGCTTTGAGCTTAAACACGGCCCATTCTACAATTTCTGCAAAGAAGCCGAGATCGACAGCGAAAACGACTATTTCTTCATCATCGATGAAATCAATCGTGGTAATTTGAGTAAGATATTTGGTGAGTTGTTTATGCTGATAGAAAGTGACAAGCGCGGTATTGAGCTGCAATTGCTTTATTCGGACGAAAAGTTCTCTGTTCCGAGTAATGTTTATATCATCGGTATGATGAATACGGCAGATCGCAGCTTGGCAATGCTGGACTATGCTCTTAGGAGAAGATTCGCGTTTTATGAGATGAAACCCGGCTTTGATACGGACGGCTTCCGTGATTATCGAATAAGTCTCGCCAGTGACAGATTTAATAATCTTATAAACTGTGTGGAAAATCTGAATGTAGCTATTGCGGCTGATGAGTCGCTCGGCGAAGGCTTTTGCATTGGACACAGCTATTTCTGTAATCTTAAGGAGGTCACGGATCAGACTCTTTCCGGTATTGTAGAGTTCGAGCTAATACCACTAATAAAGGAATACTGGTTTGATGAGCCTGCAAAGGTAAAGGACTGGATCAATAATTTAAGGAGCGCTATTAAGTGATACCTATTCAGAACATTTATTATATGCTTTCTTATGCCTTTAAGGTGTTAAACGAGCAGGGCTATAAGAATTTAGCTACGGAACAATTTAATAATGTGGCGGAACTATGCGCGGCTATTATGGCAAAGGGTATTTCTGTACAGCTGAAGCGCGGACTTGGACAGGAATACATAGAACAGACGGAATCCCTGTCTTCAATACGTGGACGTATTGAGATATCGGAATCAATAAAAACGAGAAGTATGCTTAAAAAGCAGCTGATCTGTTCTTATGATGAATTTTCCGTAAATTCTTACATGAATCGAATCATCAAAACTACGATGGAACTGCTTCTCCGCGCTGATATCTCCAAAGCTCGTAAAAAAGAATTAAAAAAGCTGTTGGTGTTTTTTGGCGATGTAGAACTTCTTGATGTCCATGTTATTAATTGGAATGTGCAGTATAACCGCAACAATCAGACATATCGGATGTTGATTTCAATTTGCTATTTGGTAGTTAAGGGATTGCTCCAAACGAATTCGGACGGAACTACTAAATTGATGGATTTCCTGGACGAGCAGCGGATGTGTCGCTTGTACGAGAAGTTCATACTTGAATACTATCGCAGGGAATTCCCACAGATATCTGCCAGTGCGTCACAGATACCGTGGGCTGTTGATGATGGGATGAGAGCAATGCTTCCGGTTATGCAAAGTGATATTATGCTTTCTTACGAGGAAAAAGTCCTTATTATTGACGCGAAATATTATTCACATACAACTCAGACGCAGTATGATGCTCATACACTGCACTCAAACAACCTTTATCAGATATTTACCTATGTTAAGAATAAGGAATCTGAATTAGCGGAGGTTCCACACGTTGTTTCCGGAATGCTGCTCTATGCCGAAACAGAGGAAGTAGTGCAGCCCAACAACACATACATGATGAGTGGTAACAATATAAGTGTTAAGACACTTGATTTAAATAGCAATTTTACAGATATTGCCGCGCAGTTGAATAAGATAGCGAAAGACTACTTTGGAATTGCTGTATAATAAGTGGGAGTATTTCTGAATACTTCAAATGGTATCGACAGATTAAATTTAGACTGATATTTTAACTAATAGGAAGTGTATTATGGAAAATAAAGAAGTATTAAGCAAGCTTTCGAGAGAGGAATTGATCGAACTGCTTTTGATTGATTCCAAGAATGTGATCGCTATGGACGGAGTTTGGTTTCAGTCGATAGAAAGGGAACTGGGCATGGACTGCGCGATGCATCATGATGAGGAGGCTTGGAAACTCTATACCCGTTCCGAGGCGAGGAGAATAAAGAAGTTTTTGGGTCTGCCGGAACAACCGGGGCTTGAGGGACTTGCCGAGGCTTTGCCGTACAGGATGGTTGACAGAGCGAATACAAATGATATAGTTTTAAAAGATGGCAGGCTTTATTACAAAACACTTGAATGTCGCGTTCAGCAGGCGCGTACTAGGAAGAAGATGCCACTTCACCCGTGCAAGAGTGCTGCTGTCTATGAGTATGGCGGCTTTGCAGAGGCAATTGACAACAGAATAAAATGCCGCTGCGTGAGCTGTTATCCTGAGATCACCGACCGCAACTGTGCTTGCGCATGGGAATTTTGGATATAACACAGTATTAATAATTATATCAATTTCGAATAACTTTGGTGTATATATCAGGACAATAATGGGTAGTTATTTATGAATATGGATGATAATCGGAGTGTACATTCTTGAAATACTGATCCGGATACAGAACAAGGAGATATATCGTTTTCGACATTATTAGGGTTGAGGCGATGGGATTTTGGACTTATTTACTTGGAGTTAAGTCTTGAGGCGATTGGGAATTCTGTGTTAATTCATATATTATAGTAGGAACAAGCACATAGACTTATTCCCGCATACGAAGGAGCTTGAAAAAACGGCATTTTTGAGGGAAAAACAGTCGTTGACATATTTCTGCGAACGAACCGGCTGATTTGCCGAAATTCTGACATCAATTCGGAGCAATCGAGGCACGTCGAGACGGTAGTATTGATGTTGCGCAATATGTAGTGTTTTAGACAAACTGAAACACAATATAGTGTGGAATTAAGAAGTTTGATATTGTCCTTTAGCCTACTTTACATTTTGATAAATATGTGATATAATTAGGCTAAATTCAAATAAGGAGTGTGGAAGAAATGGAGAAAAACATCTTTTATATACCGGCAAAAAGAACTGAACCGTACAAAAATGTAGGTATATATTGCAGAGTCAGTTCGTTTGAAAAGAATCAGTTGAATAGCTTATCGGCACAGATATCATCACTAACAAGGTCGGTAGGAAATGTAGAGCAATGGAAGCTGACTGATACTTTTATAGATATTGCGTCGGCAAAAGGAGATGTGCCGAGACGAGAATTTGAACGGATGCTGAAGGAGTGTGAAGATCACCGTATATCTGTAATACTAACAAAAAGTATAAGTCGCTTTGGCAGAGATACTGTTGACACATTGGAAGCACTCAAGAGACTTAAAGAGGCAGGAGTTTGGATTAATGTCAATAAAGTAGACAGAAAAAAGCGAAGAAATTATACACACATAAACATCGCCTCTTTCTGATTT
>CANQLT010000078.1 GCA_947624775.1 uncultured Monoglobus sp. | reverse complement strand
CAAATCAGAAAGAGGCGATGTTTATGTGTGTATAATTTCTTCGCTTTTTTCTGTCTACTTTATTGACATTAATCCATTTTTTGATATACCTTTTTTCTGCTTTTTATCTGTCTCGGCAGCAATGATTGGGGTAGGATCCGCTTTTGACGCTGAAGGTTCTTGAGTAGTTACATTTTTCTCAGTGGGCGCCGTTGTTTTGATTGGTTCCTCTTTTTTTATTGGTGTGCCTTTTGAAAGTTCTTCAATTGCTGCTGATTCGGTGGCTTTGATTGATGTCAATTTTTCATCTGAATCTTCGATTTTTGTTTGTAAATTTTTCGACACAGTTTTTGTAGCTTCACACTTCATTGTATCTTGAGTACTATCTGTTCCGCCACTCACACTAATTTGTACTTTAGTGCCACACTCCGGGCAAAATTTTACATCATCATCAAGCTTTATTCCACAATTTTTGCAATACATATTTTTTCCTCCTTCTTTTTATTTTTTGTTTAATTTAATATTCTTAACATAATCAAAGCCAAGGTATGGATCGTCTCTAAGTACTCTAAAAAAGCGCAACCGTGAAATCACAGCCGCGCATAAAAAGCATTGCCATGATTTATTGCTGCGACACAATTCATTTCATATACAACATATTGGAATGATAACCAAGGCATACGCTTTTTTACAAACGTATACCAATATGTTGTACAAAATAATATAAATTATGTCGCAACTTTATTTTAGCATATTATTTCCAAAACGTCAACATACATTTATAATTTATATACAAAGATAAAGGTGATGAATCGCTGTCCGACATCTACTTTCAAAACTTACCGACAAATACAAGATAAAACAAAACGAACGAAACAACAGCATAGCCGAAACTATGCCGTTGCCAAAAATCAAAACTTTACCGTTTTATTAACGGCTGCCCGATTGCCGTCCTTTATTAATTCTCACTTTTTGCCACTTTTGGTTTTTGAGGCGTATTTTATTTTTTTGATATGCACCTCGGGCAGCGCCAGATGCTCAAAGGCTATTTTAAGTTTGCTGCGCTCGTCGTCTTTGGGCTGCTTGTGTTTTTTGGTGAATATCTCTGGCAGCGCCAGGTTCTCGAATTTCACTTTATATTTTCTATTTTTCATAAGTCCGCACCTCCGCTTTTACAAGAAGAACGGACAGAATCTTCCTCCTCAAATGAAACTCCCCCTTTTTTGAAATATATTAATAATCAATATAAAAATTATATCATACCGAGACCGATAATACACTATGATTTTAAAAGTTTTTCAATAAATACCTATACGCTCCGCTCGGTTATTCGGAAACCCTTTTGCCTTTTTAAAAGAAAAATCAGCACGGCGAATGTAATAAGCTCCGACGCGGCGAACGACAGCCATATTCCGCTCATGCCGAACAGCGCGCTCAATACGACCGCGCAGACCGTGATCGCCGCCACGCCGCGCAGCATGGAGGCTGCCGACGCGCTGAGCGCCTTGCCCGTGGCGGAAAAATAGGTTATCAGCACGATGTTGACTCCCGCGAAAATAAAACCGGGGAAATACATTCTGAGCGCCGGCACGGTGTACTCGGCGAGCAGCGCGCTGCCCTCGCTGTTAAACACCGCGGTTATGCCGTCGGCGAATATCCACACCACGCCGATCACCAGCGCGCCGATGATAAGCGCCGCCGAGACGCCCATTTTCATATAAAGCCTAAGGTCGGCTTCCCTGTCCCCTGCGCAGCACTCGCTGAGAAGCGGCTGCATACCCTGCGCCATGCCGTTGAACACCGCCATAGCCACCAGCGCCAGATTCGCCGCTATCCCGTAAGCCGCGACGCCCGTGTTGCCCGCGGTCTTGAGCAGCAGGAAATTAAACACCGTGACCGTGACCGCCGACGATATCTCGCCCACAAAGGCCGAGACACCCAGCGCGCAGCAGGAAAACAGCTTTTTGACCGAGGGCCGCGCGGCTCGCGGCTTTATGCCGCTGTTTTTGCCGAAAAAATGCGTGCAGCAGACCGCGCTGCCTACTATCGGCGACATGCCCGTGGCGAGAGCTGCTCCGGCCAGACCCATTCCGAGGGGAAACATGAAAACATAGTCAAAAATTATATTGAAGGTGCTGGCGATAAGCGCCGCGGCCATCGCGGTGGTCGGCGCGCCGTCGTTGCGCGAAAACGCGGTGAACGAATAGTTCATCATGAAAAACGGAGCCGCCAGAAGCACGATCCTGACATAGGGCGCGCCCAGCGCCGATATCGCCGCGTCTCCGCCCATTATCAAAAGCCACTTTTCGGGCGCGGCGATCCCTAAAACCACAAACGGGACCGACAGAATTAACTGCCAGATAAGGGCATGGGAAAAATCGCCGTCGATATTCTTTTTGTTCATAGCCTTGTTTATGGCGTACCTTGTGGCGGAGCCGACGCCGATCATCGAGCCGAGCGCGAAGATCAGACTGTAGAGCGGCAGCGCCAGATTCAGCACCGTGATTCCGTCCGCTCCGGCGTAGAGCGAGATAAAAAACGTGTCCGCCAGAACATAGACCGATATTCCAATCATTCCCGCGATGTTCCGCGAGACGTATTTATAAAACCGCTTTGCCGCGGCTTTTGTTTCAAACATAATTTCCTCCGTGATTTATTTATTGCCGTGCGACGGTTTTTTCTAGGCCTTTTATCAGGCGGTACAGCACGATGACCGCGGCTATCGCAAGAACGAATTCAGCAAGCGGCTGGGCGTAGGCCAGGCCGTAGAGCGGGAACAGCGCGTTCAGCGCGAACAATGCTGGTATCTCAAGCACGATCTTGCGCAGTATCGCGAACAGCAGCGCGCGGCCACCCAGACCGCAGGACTGGAACACGCCGACGCCCAGAAAATCCATGCACAAAAACGGCATTGAAAGACACAGCCCGCGCAGGAACTCGGCGCTGTAGGCCACGACGTTCGGGTTCTTGATAAACAGCTCCGAAATGCCGCCCGCGGCGATATAGTAAATAAGCGCCACGGCCGCCATAAACGACACTATTATCCTGCCCGCGAACAGTATCGACCTTTTCATTCGGCCCGTGTCGCCCGAGGCGTAGTTATAACCGACGAGGGGCATGATTCCCTGAGAGAAACCCAGCGCTATCTGCATCGGCACCATGTTGACCTTTTGGGCTATACCCATAGCGGCCACCGCGTCTGAGCCGAAGCCCGACGTGAAATTGTTCAGCACAGTCATTCCTGTCACGTTCAGCAGGTTCTGTATCGAGGCGGGAATACCCACCGCGCAGATGCCCTTTATTATCTTTTTATCGAATTTGAGTTTTTTCGGGCTTATGCAGACGTAGGTCTTTTTGCGCGTCACAAACAGCAGGACGAAGAAATATCCGCAGGCGACGCAGTTTGAGATAAACGTGGCGCAGCCCGCTCCCGCGGCGCCCATGCCGAGGCCGCTCGGCAAAATGAAGATCGGGTCGAGTATTATGTTAAGCAGGCAGCCGCTCATGGTGCCTATGCTCGCGTGGAGCGACGAGCCCTCGCTGCGCACGAGATAGGCCAGCACCACGTTCAGGATCGAGGGCACCGCGCCGAGCGACACGGTCCACTTCATATAAGCGGCAGTCGACGCGGCCGTTCCGCTGTCGGCGCCGAGAAGGCTGAGCAGCGGAGTTTTGAAGGCGGCGCAGCACAGCGAGAACAGCGCGGCGGAAAACAGCGCGCAGAAAAAGCCCATCGCCGAGCTGCGGTAGACCGTCTCAAAATCCTTTTTGCCGAGAGCGCGGCTCATCATGCTTGACGCGCCCACGCCGAACAGGTTGTTGACCGCGTTAAATGCCAGCAGCACGGGAGCCGCCAGCGTGACCGCCGCGTTTTCGATAGGGTCATTGAGCATGCCCACAAAATACGTGTCGGCCAGATTATAAAGCACCATAACAAGAGAGCTGATAACGGTCGGCACCGCCAGCTTCATCACCGCTCTCGGTATGGGCGTCTGTTCAAACAATTCGGTTTTTTCGGTATTTTCCATATATGTAAGTCTCTCTTTTCGGTAATATTCGCATTAAAAATATTATAATACAACACTCAAAATAATTCAACCGATAATCTTATACCGAATAAATTTATTTGACAACGACTTATTATTGTGATATTTTATATTTGCGGCAAGAATCGGCGTTTATTACAAAAGGGGTGTCAGTGTATGAAGATCGCGATTTGCGATGATGAAAATTATTGGATAAATCATATTGAAGACCATCTTGTGAAATTCAGAGAAACAAACAAGGATATCGAATGGGATGTTTACTATTCGGGCACCGATCTGCTGGACATATATGAAAAAAGCAAAAACCCGTATGATGTTGTGATAATGGATATTGAGCTTAATGACATATCGGGCATCAAGGCGGCAAAAACAATAAGAAAAGCCGATCATTCGGTAATTTTGTTTTTCTTAACAAATTATAAGGAATATGTTTTCGACTGCTTTGAGTCCGCCCCTATGAATTTTTGGGTCAAGCCGATAGAGTATAATGATTTTTCAAATGATTTAAACCGCGCATACGAAAGCATAAAAATCGGCAAAAAATTTATCAGAATAATTGAGGACCGTCAAAAAGTGCGGATCAAATGCAGCGATATTATTTTTATAGAAAACAAAGAGCGTAAATCCTATATTCACACAAATAATCGCGTTTATAAAACCAACCGCGCTCTATACAGTATATATTCCGATCTGGACACAAATTCTTTTGTGAGAGTGTGCAAGACCCACGTTGTAAATTTAGCGTATATACACATAATCGGCGACACATGGCTGAGCCTTTATAACGTCGAGGAAAGAATACCCTTATCCCGCACATATAAAACCGAGCTTATCGAAAGCTACATGAACTACAAAGCCGATGCCGCACGACGATGAGTGCGTTATATTCGGAAACGCCTTGGACAACGCGATCGAGGCCTGCGATAAAGTAGATAAAGTAAAAGAAAACAGATATATTAATGTCTCCGTAAAATACGACCGCGATAAATTGATATGCAAGATCACAAATTCATGCGTAAATAAAAATAAGCAGTCAAAAGCCACCACAAAACAAGATGAGAAAAACCACGGCATCGGCACAGACAATATCATGAAAGCCCTTGAAAAATATAAAAGCGTCTCAAAAATTACGCGCACCGATGACAAATACACATTATTTTTTATAATAATGGATTTGATATAAAAAACAGATTTTGGACGAGCCAAACGGGCGGAGGATATCCGCCATTACGAAAAAAGTTTTTTGTCCTCGGCGGAGACGCGGCGGGAGTCGCGTATTTTCTGCGCCGCCATTTTGCGCACCTTTTCGCCGAGCGCGAACTCGTTTTCGAGGAAGCTTTTCGTCAGATCGCGATGCTTGACAAAAGCCACGGAAATAAGCCACGCCTGCGCCATGTTCACATAATACTCGTCGGTCTTTACGCCGTTTATGCTCTTTAACGCGTAGGCGGCGTTCTGCTCATCTCTCAGATAAAAGTCGAGCAGGATTATTATGCCGACCCTCTGCTCCCATTTGTTTTTGCTGTTTAAAAATCCGAAGATCTCGATCTTATATTCCTCGATATAATTTTTGATCTCTTTAAACGAGCTCACCGCCGTGTCGCAGCTGTCCCAGCTTTTGACGCGCGCCGCGAAATACCGCACTCTCTGGCAAAGCTCGCCGAAGGGAAGCTTGAGCGCGCCCGTCACCAGACCCATGACTATTATTTCCTCGCGGCTCAGCTCGCCGCCGCGCTCGTATGTAACATAATCCAGAAAGCCACGGCCGTCTCCCTTGGCAATTCCCTTGGCGATGCGGCGCAGCTCGGGCAGGCGCACGCCCAAAGACCCGCACTCGGCGCCGGGATTCAGCCCGTCGGTAAATTTTTTATATCCGCCGTCGCCCAATGATTTTAAATATTCCAAATATTTATCATATCCGTCTTTGTTCCAATTTATATTTTTCAGTTCCATATTCCGCTCCTTTTAGTAAGCACTGATTACTTTACACATCCATTATATTGATGATCCTGCGGCCCTCGTCCATCGCGTAGCACACGGTGTAGGCGGTGCCGCCTTTCGGCTGATTTATATACGCGACCACGGCCGCGCTGCCGTCCACCATAAAACGGTTGCGTTTGTGCATACAGCCCGGATTGTACTCCTCCGAGACATACACCACATCGTCGGCCTCATCGAGAATTTCTCGGTACAGCCTTTTCTGCTCGTCGCTCCAGAGCTTGTCCTGCTCTCGGCAGGGGACCGCCACGGTCAGGCTGATCTCGGGCGCTTCCTCCCGCGCTTTCAGGACCGCCAGCGCCGCCTCGGTGTCAAAGCCCAGAGCGCCGCCCGTTATGAACCGCCTGAAGCCCTCGTCAAAAAGCGCGGAAATGACGCGGCTCAGATTGCGCCGAACCGCGGTCATGTCCCCGCTTTGAATTATTCTGTGCCCTGTAAAGCAGCATGTCGTGTTTATGTTGTCGCCGTTCAAAAAAATCACCGCAGAAATTATACCACAAATCACCGCCGATTACAAGGGTTTTGTTAAAACGGCGCCGACGCCTTGATGAACACCGCCGAGAAAACAACGGCCACGACAGCCGACAGCAGCCACATAAGCCCTTTTGTAAGCATATTTTTGTGCCTCGCCTTTCTGCGGTAGGTGCCCGGATAGAGAAAGCTGTTGATTATTTTGTGCGCCTCAATCACCAGCGCGCTGTCGGGTTCGCGCGGTTCGGCCTCGTTTTTGTCGCGCAGGATAAAGATAGCCTGCTCGATCTTGTCGGAGCGTATGTCGTTGATGATAACCACCCGCCGTTTGTCTTTTAATACCATATCTTTCCACCTCGCGTTATTTATCTGACGGTATTATTGTCAAACCGCGAGGCAAATATACCCAAAAACCGCTTTCGGCTTTTTTACATAATTATAAAATTAAAGTTCCCGCTCTTGACTTATTTCGCAAATAATAGTAAAATATATAAGATATATTATTTTAAGGAGAAATAATGCGATGAATAAAAATACAGAGCTCGCGGAGCTGCTTTTCGGTCACATAACCGAGAGCCCCGAATATTATGAGAATAAGTACCCCGAAAGGAACCTGCCCGAGGGGGCGGTCGTATCAAGAATAGGCCCCAGCCCCACAGGATTTGTGCATCTGGGTAACCTTTACAACGCGATAATAGGCGAGCGCCTGGCTCACCAGAGCGGCGGAACCTTCTTTCTACGCGTTGAGGACACCGACGCCAAGCGCGAGATCGAGGGCGCGGTCGAGCTGGTTATCTCGGCTATGGACTTTTTCGGGATAAAATTCGACGAGGGCGCGACCGCAGACGGCGACAGCGGCAGCTACGGCCCCTACCGCCAGCGGCTGCGCAAGGAGATCTACCAGTGTTTCGCAAAGAAACTGGTCGAGATGGGCATGGCGTACCCCTGTTTCTGCACCGAGCAGGAGCTCAAGGAAATGCGCGAGGAGCAAATCTCAAAAAAGCTGAACTTCGGCTACTACGGCGAGTGGGCGAAATGCCGCGACCTTTCGCTTGACAAGATAAAGACGAGAATCGAAAACGGCGAGCCCTATGTGCTGCGTTTCCGCTCAAACGGAGACGAGAAAAACCACATTGAGGTGTTCGACGGTATACGCGGCACCCTTAAGCTTTCGGAAAACTATCAGGATTTTGTGCTGCTTAAATCCGACGGCATACCCACCTACCACTTCGCGCACGTTATCGACGACCATCTGATGCGCACGACCCACGTTGTCCGCGGCGAGGAATGGCTGGCGACGCTGCCGATACACGTTCAGCTGTTTGACACGCTGGGCTTTGAGCGCCCGATATACTGCCACACGGCGGTACTGATGAAGATGGACGGCGGCACCAAGCGCAAGCTTTCAAAGCGCAAGGACCCCGAATTAGGCCTCGAATACTACCGCGCTGAGGGCTACGCGCCCCGCGCCGTTTGGGAATATCTGCTGACCGTGCTGAATTCCAACTTTGAGGAATGGCGAGCCGAAAACCCCGACGCACCGATCGACGACTTTAAGTTCACGCTTGAAAAGATGAGCAGCTCGGGCGCGCTTTTTGACATAATGAAATTTGAGGACGTGAGCCGCGAGGTCCTGCTGAGAACAAAGGCGGCCGACATATACGACGAGTTCGCCGAGTGGCTCAAAGAGTACGACCCCGAATTTTATAATATCTTCACCCGTGACAGGGAATACTCGGAAAAGATAATAGACGTGGGCAGAAACGGCGCCAGACCGAGAAAGGACCTGACGAGCTGGAAGCAGGCGAGAAAGTTCCTGTCGTTCTACTTCCCCGAGACGTTTAAGCTTGAGGACGAGTACCCCGAACGCGTGTCCGACGAGGACAGGAAAGAGATATTCCGCCGCTACCTCGAAACATTCGACATAAACGACGACAATCAGCAGTGGTTCCAAAAGATACGCGACATCACGGCCGACATGGACTACGCGGTGAAGCCCAAGGACTTCAAAAAGAACCCCGACATGTACAAGGGCAGCGTCAGCGACGTCAGCTCGGTCATCCGCGTGGCGCTGACAGGACGGACAAACTCCCCCGACCTGTGGGAGATATGTCATATAATCGGCGAGAGCGAGATGCGGAGAAGAATAGAAAACGCGTAAATCCGCTGATATAGCTGATACAAAGGAGGAAATTATGGGTAAGAAGGACAAGAAAAATCAGAACAACGAGCGATTCAGACCCAAAAAAGTTAATATATTCGACCTGCCGCGCCCCGAATTCCCCAAGCGGGCAGTCATCACGGGCGGCATGCCCTACGGCAACAAGCAGCTGCACTTCGGACACGTGGGCGGAGTGTTTGTGCAGGCCGACTGTCTGGCAAGGTTCCTGAGAGACAGGATAGGAAAGGACAACGTCATATTCGTGTCGGGCACCGACTGCTACGGCTCGCCCATCGTTGAGAGCTACCGCAAGCTCCGCGAGGACGGAGAGTTTGACGGCACGATCGAGGACTTTGTGAGAATGAACCACGAGAGCCAGAAAGATACTCTCGAAAAATACGGGATAAGCCTGAGCCTGTTCGGCGCCTCGGGTCTTGACGAGGCGAAGGATATCCATGCCGAGGTCAGCCGCGAGCTGATGGAGACCTGGTACAAAAACGGACACCTTGAAAAAATGGCGACGTCGCAGTTCTATGACGCAAAGGCGGGCCAGTTCTTAAACGGCAGGCAGGTCGTTGGCAAGTGCCCCGTGGATAAGTGCCAGAGCGACAAGGCGTACGCCGACGAGTGCTCCCTCGGGCACCAGTACATGCCCGCCGACCTTATCGACCCCAAAAGCACGATAACCGGCGAGACCCCCGAAATGCGCGACGTTACCAACTGGTACATCGACCTGACTAAATTTTCGGAGCTGCTAAAGGACTTCGCCGAGGGTCTCAAATCCAAAGAAAACTCCCGCGCTCTGGTTTATAACACCATCAGCGAGTTTATGCTGCCTCCGATGATCTACGTCAAGAACGACTTTCTTGAGGGATACGAGGCGATAAAAGATAGAATGCCCGAG
This sequence comes from uncultured Monoglobus sp., assembly GCA_947624775.1. Lineage (GTDB taxonomy): Bacteria > Bacillota > Clostridia > Monoglobales > Monoglobaceae > Monoglobus. The sequence goes on along the minus strand of CANQLT010000078.1, from coordinate 3,621 downwards.
CACAAGCTCATAGTTGACGAGAAAAAATCCTCGTTCACCCTTGAGTTTAAAAATCTGAACGACCGCGACGGCGCGAAGGATCTGCTGAACGAAAACGGGATAAGGTTCCGCGCGGGCAAGACGCTCGTGCCCTTCCGCCTGACCGGAAACATCGAGTGGGGAGTTCCCGCGCCGGTGCTTGAAGGCGAAGACGGACTGACTATCTGGGTTTGGCCCGAATCGCTTTGGGCGCCCATATCCTTTACCAAAACCTATTTAAAGCAGCAGGGCAAGCCCGACGATGAGTGGGAAAAATACTGGCTGAGCCGCGACGCGGAAATATATCAGTTTATCGGCCAGGACAATATATATTTCTACGGCATAGCCGAACCGGCGATGTTCATGGCGCTTCAGGGAAAAGACAACATCACCGCCGCGCCCAAGGACGGACAGCTGTCGATGCCCACACTTGTGGCGAACAACCACATTCTGTTCCTCAACAAAAAGGCCAGCAGCAGCGGCGACGTGAAGCCGCCCATGGCGGCCGATCTGCTCGAGCATTACACCGCCGAGCAGCTGCGCGCCCACTTTTTGGGACTGGGCCTCAGCCTCAAAAGCGTGAGCTTCAGGCCGAAGCCGCTGAACCCCGACGCGAACGAGAAGGACCCCGACCCCGTTGAGCGCGAGGGCAAAATGCTGTCGGGAGTTTTCAACCGCGTTGCCCGCTCCTGCTTCTACACGATACAAAAATACGGCGAGTCGAAGCTGCCGATGGGACGCGTATCGGACGAGGTGCTGCGTTACGCAAAAGAGACGATACTCAAATACGAAAGGTTCATGTATAAGTTCGAGTTCCACTCGATCATGAGCCTGATGGACACATATATCAGAGACGCCAACAAATACTGGGCGAAAAACATCAGGGCGGCCGAAAGCGACGAGACCGCAAGGAATCAAGTCATAACCGACACGCTGCACATGGTGAAAACCGCCATGACGCTGATGCACCCGATAGCGCCCGAAGGAACCGAGCTTTTGAGAGAATATCTGGATCTGCCCGAGGAGATCTGGAGCTGGGAGCATATCTTTGAGACGCTGACCGAGTTCTGCGAATCAATGGGCGAGGCCGAGCATCAGATCAAGTTCTTAGAGCCCAGGTTCGACTTTTTCCCGATGAAACAAAAACAATAAACTAACGGAGGATAATTCATGAACTGGAACACGCTTCTGTCGGACAAACGCGCGGGAGGACGGCGCAAAAAGCAGTCCGACGACCTGCGCACCGAATTTCAGAGGGACTACCACCGAATAATCGGCAGCGCCTCGTTCCGCAGACTGCAGGACAAGACGCAGGTTTTTCCGCTGGACAAGAGCGACTTTGTGCGCACGAGGCTGACGCATTCGCTTGAGGTATCGTCGTTCGCCAAGTCGCTGGGACAGTCCTGTTTCACGAGAATAATAAAAGACAAGATCGACCCCGAGGTCGACGGGAGCGTCAGAGACGCAGCCTGCAGCATACTTGAATGCGCGGGGCTGCTCCACGATATAGGCAACCCGCCCTTCGGGCATTTCGGTGAGACCGCGATCCGAGACTGGTTCGCGGAAAACCTTGACAGGCTTGACCCAAACGGCATTTTATCACCTCAGATGCGGGGCGATCTGCTGAATTTTGAAGGCAACGCCCAGGCGCTGCGGCTGCTTACCAAGCTCCACTACCTGGTGGACGAGAACGGCATGCGCCTGACCTACGCGCTGCTTAACACTATAATCAAGTATCCTGTGCCGTCCGTTGGAATCGACAAAAATAGCGGAAACATAAAAGACAAAAAGATGGGCTATTACTACACCGAGAGCGATTTGTTCGAGGATATAACGAGCTCAACGGGCGCGGGAAGCATGCGCTATCCGCTGACCTATCTTCTGGAGGCGGCCGACGATATAGCCTACAAGACCGCCGACATCGAGGACGCGGTGAAAAAAGGCCTGATCTCGTTTGAAGATCTCATGGGCGACCTCAAAAGCGCGCGATACTCGGGCGCCTGCCGAAACGACGAGGAAAAGGCGGAGTATGAGGCTCTTGTCGAAAAGCTCGCCGAGCTGCGGAAGCGCTCCGAGGCAAGGGGCGTGTCGGGTCCCGATGTCAACGCGGTCCAGAACTGGGTCATATATGTTCAGACCTATCTGCTGCGCCGCGCCACGCGGTGCTTTTGCGACAACTACTCCGCGATAATGAGCGGGAGCTTCACATCCGATCTGCTGTCGGCCTCAAAGGCGCGTCCCGTATCCGAGGCGCTGAGCGGCATAGCCTATGAGCGGGCGTTCTTGTCGAAGCAGATACTTCGAACCGAGATCGCCGCGGGCACCATGCTCGACTTTCTGCTTGACAAGCTGGCTTACGCGGCCGTGGATTTTGACACCGATAAAAAGCTGTCGTCGATCGACGAAAAAATTATGAGCATAATTTCAGACAATTACATACAGAACTACAGATTTTATTCAAAGGACAAAGACGAGGGCGAAAAGCTGTATTTAAGGCTGCTGCTTGTGACCGACTCGATCTGCGGCATGACCGACAGCTACGCCAAAACGCTGTACCAAGAACTGAGCGGTATCAGCTGAAAAACCGCGACGAAAGGAGTTTTATTTTATGTCTGACACATTAAAAAGCAGAATTCTTGACATTCTGCACAGCGACTGCAGAACAACAAACGAGGAGATCGCCAAGATGACGGGAGCCGAGCCCGAGCGCGTGGCCGAGCTCATAAAGCAAATGGAGGACGACGGCGTTATCATGGGCTACGGCGCCAAGGTCAACTGGGACAAAGCCTCGGGCGCCGACTCGGTGACCGCGTATATCGAGCTTCGGGTGACGCCTATGGAGAGCTTGGGCTTTGACAGAATAGCCGAGCGCATCTATCAGTACCCCGAGGTCAAGTCGGTCAACCTGATGAGCGGAAGCTACGACTTCGGCATCACGGTCGAGGGCGCCAATATCCGCGAGATATCGTCGTTCATATCCGAGCACCTTGCCACCATGAACTCGGTTGTGGGCACCGCGACCCACTTTGTTTTAAAGCGCTACAAGTTTGACGGGGTCGTGTGCAAGCTCCCCGATGACGACGACAGGGAGGTAATTTCGCTATGAGCTCAAAATTTGATCCCCGAGCCATGGTGAACCGCACAGTGTCGGAAATGCCGCCCTCGGGAATTCGGCGCTTTTTCGATATCGCGGCCGAGATGAAGGATTGCATTTCTCTGGGCGTGGGCGAGCCCGATTTTGTGACGCCCTGGCACATCAGAGACAAGGGCATATACTCCCTTGAAAAGGGGCACACACACTACACCTCAAACTCGGGACTTAAAGAGCTGAGAATCGAAATCAGCAAATATATGGAGCGCCGCTTCGGTTTGAAATACGACCCGCTGACCCAGTCGGTCGTGACCGTGGGCGGCAGCGAGGCGATCGACCTTTTTCTGCGCGCCACGCTTGAACGCGGCGACGAGGTCCTTGTCTGCGAGCCGAGCTTTGTGTGCTACAAGCCGCTGGTGCAGCTGGCGGGCGGAGTTCCAGTCGCCATCGAGACCAAGGCTGAAAATGATTTCCGTCTGACCGCCGACGAGCTGAGAGCCGCTTAACAGTAT
>CANQLT010000077.1 GCA_947624775.1 uncultured Monoglobus sp. | reverse complement strand
AAAACCTCGCAAAAATAGATATTTAAATCAAATTTAAAATAAATTTAGGGGTGTCTGTTTGACACTACCATAAAAAAACAGGAGGTCAAAATTATGAAAATAGTGTTTTACAACACATCGTCAAAGGACGTTACGTCGCGTTCATCCTCGATGTTTTATCCCAAAAGAGCCGACTTATGGGACGATCTCGCGGAGCATTATCCGGAGCACGAGTTTTATTTTGTGACGTCAAACGGCGGCGGTATTCTTGTGGATATGGCGGAAGGCGAGATCTCGGCTTATCCGCAAAAGGTCAGATACGTCATTACCAACACGCAGGACAGCGCGGACAAGATCGCCGATATCATTATCGGCCTCGACCCCGACGCGGCGATAGAAATTTCGACGGCAAACACGCCTATTGACTGGAACTTTATCAAGGATTCCCTTGTAGCCGAAAAGCTCCGCGCGAATGGCATACGCACCATATCGCAAACGCTGTTTTCGTCGCTGGCGTTTTATGACAAGTGGCGCTCGTCTATGGCACTGCGCAATTACGGATTTAACGTCGCCGAAAGCGTTTTCGTCCACAACGACCAGTATTGGGCGGAAAGAGAAATCAAAAACATGACGAACAACGTATATAAGGAGTATATTTTATACAAAATCAGCCGTCTTAATTATCCCGTTATCATAAAGGGAACCATCGGCGCAGGCTCCACGGGAATCGAGATCGCCCAAACTTTCGAGGATGCGAAGGCGGTTCTTAATTCCGAAAACAACAATGCCGACCTCATAGTCGAGGAAATGATACAGGGCGAGAATATCGGCACCGATATTTTCGGTGCGGACGGACAATACCACGTTCCCTCGGCGTACTTCAACTCCACTACAGATAAAAATATCTCCGATCCGTACCATCAGATCAAATTCGGTCCGGTAACGGCGGAAAGATATAATCTCAAGGAAATGCAGGAGTCGCTTATTAAGCTTGCCAACGATTTCAAGTTCGGCGCCGGAGCTAACGTCGATTTGATTTTTAATGACGGCAAGTGGTACATAATCGAGGTCAACCCCAGATGGTCGGGAATGACTACCACGGCTGCCGCGGCGGAGGGCAGGAACCCGCTTGTCATATACGCAGAGTCGATATTCGGCAGCTCTTCTAAGTATTCGGATGTTGAAAACCTCAAATATACGCTCAACTTCAAAATACCCGAAATTGACGAAGAAACCTTCAACAGACTCAGCGAGTGCGACTGCGTTAAATCGATGCTTCACAGCATGACGCGCCTGCCGGACAGAATCATTCAATACTGCGAAATTATTATCGGCGGATTTGAAACGCCGGATGATTTGATTGCCGGACTTAAAAAAATCAATGACGATTTCCCCGGCGTCGTATCCGAGGACGTAATGAAAACCGCCGCATATATGGCGGAAAACAATAAATAATATATTTCCGGAGGAAGAAAGATGAATAAAAAACCTTATACGTTATTTTCAAACGTGGACGATTTGCTGGAAAAATACGGCGATCATATTTTCGACAACGGCGACAAATTGTTTGACCCAATGGTTATTGACTTTCTTCATATGTCGATCGAATCCGGACAAAAGCTCAAGCTGCGCTACAGAGGAAAAGAGATCGACATTCCCGAATCGTTCTGGCCATCGGTTTCAAACACGGACGGACTTATAGCAGAGAGACTTCTGATCGCGGCGGGTTCAAAATGCCTTATAAACATCGACGAGGTCGCGGCGACAAGGAGCAAGATCATAACTTACGGAAGACTGGCGGCGGAGGGCATAAGGATCCCCAAAACCTTGGTTTTCTTCCACCACACCGACAGGGAATATATTTTGAGTAATCTCAAGCCTCCGTTTATCGTAAAGCCCGACAACGGCTTCGGCGGCACCGGTGTGGAGCTTATCCGTGACGCGAAGGAATTTGACGAATTTCTGTCAAACGTAAAGCCGGGCATTGCTTATATAGCGCAGGAATACATTTCCACCTCGTTCGGCAGAGACGTCCGCGTTGTTATGCTGAACGGAAAATATTTCTATTCGGCAATGCGCAACTCAAATAATCCCGACGAGTTCCGCTCCAATGTTCATCAGGGCGGAGAAATGACGGATTATCCGATTGATAAAGAAACCGAAGCGTTATGCGAAAAGGTCGCGTCGCTGTTCAATTTGCCGATTCTGGGCATTGATTTGCTGATAGGCGACAACGAGTATGTGGTTGTCGAGGTCAACGCGACTCCCGGCGGCCTGCCCGATGACAAGAATAAAGAGGCGTATTATTCGATTATAAAGAACAACGGCATAGACCTAGGACTGGATTAATTTTTAAAGCCGAAAATCAGGAGGAAAAAATGTTACATAGATTAGAAATCCCTGAGGATATAACACCGGAAAATCCGTTGTGCGAGGAGTACAACAATTATAATGAGGCGGTTGACATGTGTATGAACGCCGGGGCGTACAGCCGCGATCTGCTGATGCGTATAGTGCGCGATAACGAGAATACGGAGTACGGCAAAAAGTACGGATTCAGCGAGATCCGTTCCGTGGAGGACTATAAAATGAAGGTTCCCTTCTCGGTATACGACGACTACGCGGAGGCGATCGAGCGGATGACGCGCGGAGAGGAAAACCTGATAACCGCCTATCCGATCATCCATTACGCCGTGACCTCCGGAAGCGTGGACAATCCCAAAAACATTCCGGTATCGGACCGCACCATGGACGCGTATATGAAATACGCCTCAAGCATCGCCCAATGCGTATACGACCACGGCATACGTCAAATAAAGAGACGTCCGCCGAAATTCGGAAAACAGTTTATGACCGCTGTCGTAAAAACCGATTACGTGAAAGACGGAACGCTTAGAGGACCGATATCGTCGGCGGTATTCATTAAGAAAAAACCGTTTATGCACTATATTCTTCCGCTGCCCACAGAGGTTATGTACCCCGAGGGCAAAAAATTCAATCAAAAGTATCTGCGCGCGTTTTACGCGCTCAAGGAGCGCAATATCGTATGCATGGTAGCGCCGTTTATGACCGCCCTTGTGGACAGCATGTACTATATTGAGACGAACTGGCGCTCGCTGGTTCATGATATAGAAGCCGGCAAGCTCGACCCCATGATGGACATGGACGAAGATTTCCGCGCGGAGGCGAATAAACAGCTGAGGCCCGATGCCAAAAGAGCGGCGGAGCTTAGAGCGGTTTTTGAAAAAGGCTTTGACGAGCCCGTTATCCCAAAGATCTGGCAAAACTGTGATTACCTTTCGGCGATCGGAGGGGGCGGATTTGCTTCGTACACCCAAAAGATGAAGCGCTACTCGGGCGACATACCGATATATTTTAACAGCTACGGCGCGTCCGAGGGACCGATTTCAACCAGTATGGAGATGGGAAAAACAGAGAGCACGGTGATACCGGCAAACGGCTTTTTTGAGTTTATTCCGGTTGATGACGACAGCGGAGATCCGACAAAAACGCTTGACCTTGACGAGCTTAAAGTCGGACGCGAATACGAGATAATTGTCACCAACCTCGCGGGCTTTTACCGCTACCGCCTTGGCGATGTTGTCGAGGTTGCGGGTTACGACGGCGAATCCCCGAGACTGCTGTTCAAGTATCGCAAGAACCAAATGGTCAACATCGCGGGCGAAAAGACAAACGAGGCGGCCGCCGCATGGGTCGTGCGCGAGTTCGAAAAAGCCACGGGAGAGGCGATCACGGATTTCAGCCTATATGCCGACACCGACGCTCTGCCCGGACGCTATGTTATGTTTATGGAGCCCGAAAAGCACATTCCCAAAGAAAAGCTCGAGCATTACCGCGATATATGCGATGAAAAGATGGGAATTGCCAACCCGTCATACGGCGCGAAGATAAAGAATAAGCTGCTGCTGCCGCTAAAGCTTTGCTTTTTGCAGCAGGAGACCTATTATCTTTACCGCGACCTGATGATGATGAAGGGCATCTCCGAGAACCAGATAAAGCCAGTGCGCGTGATCGACACACCGAGAAAAGAAAAATTCTTCTTCGGCCTTATCGACAGAGAATAAAGCAAAATAGCGCTCCCAAATCGGGAGCGCTATTTTTTGCCTCGCCCTCCGGGGAGGGAGAGGTGGCGCCGAAGGCGACGGAGAGGGAGGCGAACCAAGGTTTGCGAAAAAACTCCCTCTCAGTCAGCTTCGCTGACAGCTCTCCCCCTTAAAAGGGGGCGAGCCATATTCCGGCCCTAGTTACTGCCAAATACCGATGCTTCGCTGCCGGCGCTTTGCGCGGTGGACCACTCTTTTTCGCGCTGTACCCAATCGCGCGGCGTTCTCAGCGCGGACCATGTCTCGATCGACGCCGCGTTCGGTCTCGCGTAGTAGTGCGAGTTTGTCGCCTCTTGGACGACCGTGTAGTACCACGCGTTGGGGTCGCTGTTGTCGCTGAACATTACCATGCCTTCAAGCAGGCCGTCGACGCCCACGTGTCTTTCAAGTATGTTGTTCACCAGCGTCATGGCCTCGGCTCTCGTGATATATTGATCCGGCTTGAACGTTCCGTCCTCATAGCCGTTTATATATCCCAGTTCCGCCGCCCGCAGGATATAGGCCTCGGCCCAGTGGCCGCCGATATCGCTGAAGGTCAGCCCGCCGAGCGTTTCGCCGCTGTCGAACCTGGCCGCTATCGCCGCAAACTCGGCTCTTGTGATATACTCGGTCGGCATAAAGCTTCCGTCGGGATAACCCGTGAGCACGCCGCCGTTGCTCATGGTCGAAACAGCATTGCATGACCACAAGTCGCTCGGCACATCTGTGTACTGATTGTACTGCGTCCAATAAGCCGCTCTCGCCTCGTCGGTCAACATTCTAAAGAATATCGTGGCGACCTCATCGCGGGCTATGTTGTTCTCGGGTCGAACATCGCCCTCGGGATAGCCGATTATGTACGCGTAGTGGTCTTCGCGGTTAAGGCTGGCCGAGTTCATGAGCGAGCCGCTCATGCTCGCTGTGGCGCTGTCGTCACCGCCTCCACCGCCTCCGCCGCCGCGTCTCGGTGTGGCCGTCGGTTCGGGAGTTTCCTCGGGCGCCGCGGTGGGAGCCGATGTGGGATGCGCGGTCGGCGCGGGCGGTGTTGTGGGATTTGTTTCGGTTCCCCATGTTCCGCCGCCGCCACCGCCGCCGGAGCCGCCTCCGCCGCCGGTTCTGATTTTCCATACCGCGTAGAGAATTTCTCCGTCGTCGGGTATCACAAACGTGTCATTCGCCGCGTAGTCGGGGAACGTCGCAGCGGGATCTTTGGCCCAGCCGAGGAAGTTGTAGCCCGATCTTGCGGGCACCTCGCCCGTTACCGTCACCGTCTCGCCTCTCATGTACTCATGACTGTCAACGGGCGGTTTTTTATCTGTGTTATAGTTCAAGTCGTAGAGGACCTGCCTGTAGTCCGGAACGTTGTCGGGATTTGCGTCGGGTTTCGCGGTGGCTCCCGGCTCGGCTGTCGCCTCGGAAGTCTCCCCGCTTGGCTCGCCTTTCACGTCTATCGCCCAAACCGCGTATACGGTGATGTCGCCGTCAACAAACGTTACCGAATCAATGATTCCGGCTGCCGCCTCTTCCGCCGCGTTGGTTATGATATTCGTAACAGGCGTCAGGCTCCAGCCTATGAATACGGCGTTTTCTCTCGAAATTCCGCCGCCGTTTGCGAGCGCCGCCGTGCTGCCGCTGATATAGTCGTTCGGGTCTGTCGGAACATTTCCGCTGCCGCCGTTGGCGTCATAAATCAGCTTGTATGCTGCGGGAACCTCTGTTGGAGCTTCCGTTGGTGCCTCTGTCGGAGCTTCCGTTGGCAGAACGGGCGCTAATGTAGGCGCTTCCGTGGGAGGCGCTGTAGGTGCTTCCGTAGGAGCCTGCGTCGGTGCTTCTGTAGGCGCTGCTGTCGGAGCTTCCGTAGGCGCTGCTGTTGGAGCTTCCGTAGGCGCTGCTGTCGGAGCTTCCGTAGGTGCAGCTGTCGGAGCTTCCGTAGGTGCAGCTGTAGGCGCTTCCGTGGGAGCCGCTGTAGGCGCTTCCGTAGGTGCTTCCGTGGGCGCTTCCGTAGGAACCGCTGTAGGCGCTTCTGTCGGAGCCTCTGTCGGGGCTTCCGTAGGTGCCTCTGTGGGCGCTTCTGTCGGAGCTTCTGTTGGAGCTAACGTCGGCTCTTCGGTAGGAACACTTGAAGGCTCTGCGCTCGGCGCTTCGGACGGCGCCTCGGTGGGAACTGAGGGCGCGGTTGTCGGCGCCTCGGACGGTTCTTCGCTCGGAGCCTTGGAGGGTTCCGCGCTTGGAGCTTCCGACGGTTCCTCGCTCGGCTCCGCTGTGGGAGGCGCGGTCGGCTCGTAATAAACGTTCTCAAACACTGCTCCGCCCTCGGGATACACGGTCACGATATCAAGTGTGCCGTCACCCTTATCCGAAACTGTCACCTTAACGGTGAAGGTTTTGTCGGAGTACGTTACATAATCCGTTTCGCCTTTTTTCTCGCTGATAGTGTATGTATGCTCTCCCAAATCCGACAGGTCATAATTAATCGCTTCAAACGTAATCTTTCCGTCGGCGTCATTTGTGCCGGTAACTGTTACTGCGTCTCCCTCTTTTTGCTCGACGGCTTCAAACTCAAACTCGCCGGCCTCAAGATCGCGTCCCGTCAAATTCTTTTGCGCCTCAAGCGTTACCGAGCCCGACGCCGCGTATGCGTTGTTAAACTCGATGACGTTCGCGGCGGTGCCGTTTTTGGTTATCTCTTTTTCGATGCCCAGCGTTCCGTCGCCGTTGTCGGTAACGTACACGGAAACAGTGTACTCATTGGTGTCGTATGTAACGCCCTTAGTCTCATCGGGAACTATCTCTCTGACATCATAGACATGCATTCCGAGGTCGTCAAGCGTATATTCGATTGCCGGGAAAGCGAATGTTCCGTTGTGTTTATCGTCGGCGTTGACGCTGTTTGTCACGGTATCTCCGACCTGCGTTTCGGTCTCGTTTCCGTCGTCGTCAGTGAATACCTCGTACAGTCCGAAGGTAAACTCGCCCGGATTCTGTTCACGGCCTATAAGATTCTTTGTACCGTCGATTATAATAGAACCTGTCGCGTTGTAGGTGTTGGAAAATTCCATATTATCAACCGACTGTCCGCCCAAAGTTACCGACGCTGTGGATGTCAAAGTTCCGTCTCCGTTATCCTTAACGGTCACGCTGACGTCGTACACCGTATCGTCATATGTGACGCCCTGCTCCTCTCCTTTGACCTCGGCGACCGTGTAGGTATGCTCGCCCACATCATCAAGAGTATATTCGATCGTAGGAAGAGCAATGCTTCCGTCAGCCTTGTTTGTAACGGTTCCTATAACTTTCGGCTCATCTTGTTTGGTTGTATCTGTCATCACAAAGCTGAACTCATCGGCCTTAAGCTCGTGGCCATCGAGTGTCTTTTCGGCGGTAAGCTCAAGCGTGCCGTCCGATGTGTAGGTATTGTTGAACTCAATATCGCTCTTTCCGTCATCGTTGCCGGTCAGCTGCTCATAGATCAGATTTCCCTCATCATCATACTTCACGTCTATTATCACGGTGTAAACCGTTTTGTCAACGATTATTCCGTTTCCGTCCACGCTCGTCTCGGTTACATGATATGTGTGGAGGTAAGGCTCTTTGAAAACGAGCGAGCCGAAGTTAAACGACGCGGTATCGCCTGTATCGGGTTTTCCGACATGCACTGTTATCGGCTCCGTCAATTGATCGGGAACGGAGTCATACCCCTCATGCACAGTCGATACTTCCTTAAGCTCGATATCGAACTCATCTTCCTCTGTCCACTCGCGGCCCGTCAATGTTTTTGTACCCTTGATCTCAGCCGTGGTATCGGCCTCGCCAAAGTAAACCGTGCCATTGTTTCCTATGCCTCCGCCGTTCTTCAAACCCTTATTTCCGCTGATTATTATTTCGGCGGGCTCTGCGGATTCGGCAGGCTCGGCGGATTCAGCGGGCTCGGCGGATTCAGCAGGCTCGGCGGATTTAGCGGGCGCTGACTCCGTGTATAAACTCATTGTTTTACCCGCCTTTATATGACCGGAATAATCGGCCTTTTCACCTGTGTCGGTCTCTCTCCAATCATACGCTGTTCCATCATACATATAGCCGGAAATATCATATTTCAAGCGCACGGTCGGATCATCAAAGTCTGTGCTGCCCTGACCCGGCATAAGCTGTGATGTTGTGTAAACATCACAATTATACACTTTGTCGTCGGTACCTATCGACTTATTTCCGTGGATCGCGGTTCCGTTTGTTGTATAAATATACGTCCTCGACGTGGCGCATCCTGCATATCCGCCGCCCCACATGAAATCGCCGCTTTTTGAGCCCGAAGTATTATTTGTGATCTCCGTTTTATTATGGAAACGAAGTATTCCGGTTGAAAAACCGCTGTCTTTAAATTCGCGCGCGCCGTTTACATAAAAGCCGCCGCCGCTGAATCTGCTGTAATCGGTCTCCGCCGATGCGGTGTTATCCGTGATCGCTCCGCCGTATATATCCGCCTTGGTGGTAGCCTGAACATATATGCCGCCGCCGCAGCGTTCGGCAATATTGCCGGTCACAGTTCCGCCATACATCTCAAAATGCTCGTTTCCGTTTTGAGTGCCGGGATCACGCGACATTGTTCCGCCGACGATAATTCCGCCGCCTTGGACTCCGTTGTTATTTGAAACTGTTCCGTTATTCATAACGGCGCTTGCGCCCATTATTATCGCGATTCCGCCGCCGCCTCCGTATGCTTCGCCCCACATTGAGGTGCTGTTGCCGGTAATTGTGCAGTCATTATTCAAGGTCAGTTTTCCACTGTCTCCTTTGACCGCAATTCCGCCGCCGTGCCAGGCTGTGTTGTTGCTGATCTCGCCGCCGTTCATCTCAACCTCGGCATTATCCGCAAGCACCGCGCCGCCGAACGAATAATTATTCTTAATATTTACGTTGTTTCTCAACTCAGCGCCGTCATTTATAATAAGCTTAGCGCCATTCGTGACCTCAACTATCGGGCCTTCGGCCTCAACGCGCTGTTCTCTGTAGCCGTCAAGAATTATGTTTGAAAGCGTGAGCGCCGCGCCGAATCCGCTGACTTTAACCATGGGTCCGCTCGTGAACATCGGGTCGCGAATAATCGGATAATCTTTAAGCTCTCCCATATTCCATGCGTCGGTTGATGTTACATCGATCGTGCCCAAAACGTAAATTTTATCGTCGGCTGTTTTGTTTTCTATTGCCTTAAATTTCTCTAACGCCTTCGCGAAGGTCAGAACCGGGCTGTCTGCCGTCGTTCCGCCGTTGCTGTCACTTGCGCCGCTGCCGCCCACAAATACGCCTTTTTGAATAAGCTTTTGAGCGATAACATTGCCGCTTTCATCCATTGTGACGATAACGTTAGATTTAGCGTTATTTATCTTAATCTTACGGAGAATATTATCATTGACAGTCTTTCCGCCCGCGTCGATCAACATCGCGCTGATCGGCTCATCGCCGTCTCTGTTAAGCTGACCAATCACCTCGTCGTCAAGCGTTACGATCATATTGTCGGCAAGGCCGAGATTATCATCACCGGCGGTTAAATAGCTGTCTTTTGCCAATGTGACATTATTCACGGTAACATTTCCCGAAAGAACAACTTTTCCGCCGGAAACACCCTCTTCCGAAAGTCCGATTTTTCCTGAGCCGCTGTGGTTAAGATTTCTAACTACGGCGCCGTCCGTTATGTTAACATCGGCTGACGAATTATTGATCGTGTCGATCTCCGCGCCTTTGCCAAGATTGGTCGTGCCCGAAGACTCCTGGCTGATCTTCTCCACCTTTATAGCCGGTCCGTCGGAACCGATATTCAGAACGCCGCTGTTCTTTATTGAATAAACCTTGCTTTCCGCAGTTCCCGTATTGCTCAATGTCAAAGTGCCGGAACTGATTACAAACGCGTCGCTTTCCCGATTTTCGGGCATAAGCTTGCGTCCGTTAAGGTCGATCGCCACATCTCTGTTGATATCCACATTTTCGACAACGGTCTTGCTCATGTCGTCATCTTCGCCCTGAACCAGCTTTATCGTCTTATTGTCGTCGCCAAGATTCTCGATCGCATCGGCGATGTCCTCATAAGACGTTCCGTCAATTTCCGCAACCTCGCGTGTCTGGATGCCGGCCGTCAGACAAAATACATTCTTTACCCGCGGATTATCATTTGAAAATGTGTCTTTTTCTAATTTTCCATAAACGCCGCCCAGGTTATCTATCCACTTAAAGTCCGTGAATACCGCTGCGGGATTATCGCTGTCTTTCATTGCCGAAGCGTCCGGCACGCTAAGATCGGCCATGTACAGCGACAGCCACAGATCGTTGGCGTATCCGACATAATCATCATCGGGGTCGTCGAGATATTCGGCTGTGTTGTCATACACCGCGCAGCTGTCGTCCAATGTCAAAGACACATATTTCGCGTTTGAAAAATCACTCGAATCTTTGTATTCAACCGCTATGCCTCCGGTTTTATATCCGATATTTTTTGTAATAACGGTTCCGCTTAACGCCGCGTGTGTCGCGGTAAACATATCGTTGCTGTGCAGCTGCAAAGCGCCTGCGGCAAAATCCTCCGTGCTTATATTCGTGTTTGTGTTATCCTCAATACGGCATTTATTCAGATTAATATCGTTATCGTCGGCATACACCGTGCCGTATCTTTTAGACGTATTGCCCGAAATAACGCAGTTTGTTAAAACCGCATTTTTGGCCGGCAAAAAGCTGCCGTAGCCTCCGCCTTTAACCAAATAAATGGTGCTTGTGCCTGATTTATTATTTTTAAATTCGCAGTCAGTCGCGGTAAAATCAGACTTATTTATATACACCGCTCCCACGCCGCCTTTGCTCTCGTTACCGGAAACATTGACTTTGTTCATTTCGAGCGCGCTTTCTTCCGCGTATATAGGTGTTCCGCTCATAGACGCGCTGCCGCCGCCGGTCGATTTGTTTTCGGTTATGCTTATGTTATCAAGCGTCAGCTTTGCGCCGCCGGTGGCGGAGATCGCGCTGCCGTTCTCAAACACGTTGGCGCCGGTTATGGTTCCTTTGGCCTCGACGCCGCTCTTTATCGTCGCGGTTCCGCCGTTTATTGTGAATATCGTTTCCGATTCGTCCTTCGGCGTGATCGTGTGGCCCTGCATGTCAAGGGTAAAGGTCTTGTTATTCGTCGCGATGTTTTCAGCGACGTCGCGCAGAAGCTTAATTTCCGAGCCTCCCGCGTACTCGACAGCTCTTGATACTTTGTTGTAATCCGTGTCGTTCGCCTGCGCCGCGGCGGTATCCGCGGTAAGGCCTAACACGTATCCATAATTTCCGTTCCAAAGCTCATCCTTTGAAATAGCTTCCGAGAAAGAGATACCCGAATAATCATACCATTTATATCCGGTAAAGTTATTTTCATACAGCTCATCCGTCATGGCAGAAGCGGCGGGAATCTCAAGAAGCGCGTTAAATTTGGGTATCCACAAATCATTGGCGTCAAATTCCTGCGGGTTGTCGCTTTCGGCTTTGTATGTGGCTGTGTTGCCATACACCGCGGACTTGGTGTCAATTCTTAACGCGCACCAGTCGCCCCAAGAAATATTATCGCCTCTGCCCACAATACCTATGCCGCCCACTTTGTGGCCGGTATTGCCGGTTATGACCGTGCCGCCTTCTATGTATGCGACCGCCGGATATGCCGAATCGTCGGAATAAAGCTCCAATGCGCCGGGACAAAGGATAAAATCATTGGTCTCGTTTCCCGATCCGTCTTTTTCAAGCACCGACTCGTTTTTTTCGATGTAACAATCATCAAAAGTGACAGTAGTGCGCTCCACATATACGGTTCCGTGATTTTTAGACTTGTTGTTGTTAATATCGCAGTATTGTAATTTAACATTAGTTCCATTATTATAGTCTCTGTGAATATACAGCGTGCTGCTTCCCGATTGATTATAATTAAACTTACAGTTTATCGCTATAAATTTTGATTTATATATGTATGCCGCGGCAACGCCGTGGTTATTGATATTTTCGGAAATGTCAAGCATAAAGGGTTCGATATCGCTTTCGTTGCAAGCGAACAGCGCGGCCGAATACTCGGTATTCTCGCCGCTCTCTAAAGCGCTGTTTCCATGCACCTGAATTAACTCGTCCCTGTATGTCATACCGTCACTCGCATGATTAAGCTTGGAGGCATTAAAATACATGGCGGTTCCGCACACGCCTTCGGAGGCCGCTTTATTATTATTGATCTGACAGCCTTTATTGAAGGTCACAGCACTTCCCTCAACCGCCGCGACAGCGCCTCCGCCGCCGTTCATGTCCGTAATATTTCCGTTCGCGGTGTTTTCGTTAACGTAGGTATTGCTCATGCTGAGCGTTGAACCTGTAAGATATATGCCGCCGCCCTGAGGCGCGCTGTTTTGAGTTACGTCTATGTTATCAAGCGTTATATTCGCGCCGCCGCTCGCGTTGATCGCGCCGCCGTTTGCCGCCGATTTCGCGCCGGTGAGGGTGCCTTTTTCGGCGGTGCTTTTGAGGGTCACGGTTCCGCCGGTTATTGTGAAGATCGTTGTTGCGGGGTCCGCGGGCGTGATTTTGTGGCCGTTCATTTCAAGAGTGAAATCCTTGCCCTCGGATTTGATGTTTTCATTAACATCGCGCAAAAGCGTTATGTCCGAGTTCCCCTCCGATACGCTGTCGATCGCAAGCTGCAGCGTATCGTACTCGTTTTCGCCTATGCTCGCCGCTTTTCCGGTATCGCCTGTGCCGACGTCTTCCGGGGCGGCGCTAACTAAAACAAGACCCCCCCCCCGGCAGCATTGTGAGCAACATCATAAAGCTCACAACAAGCGCCGACAAACGCCCGCGCCTTAACATAAATCTTTTCATAAAAACGCCTTCTTTCAAATAAAAATTAAATTAAATAATTATGTGAAAATTGAATTATATTTCGATTGATATTGATTAAATTTCGGCGGCATATAAGAATATGCCGCCGTTTGTATTGTGCCTGATCCAAATGTATGCCGTTGCGGCATTGGTATATGGGTTGCGGGACGCCGAGGTCGTCGTCCCCTACGACCGAGGTACGTAAATTGCCGCCAAGTTTGCCTCGCCCTCCGGGGAGGGAGAGGTGCGCCGGAGGCGACGGAGAGGGAGGCGAGCCAAGGTTTGCGCAAAAACTCCCTCTCAGTCAGCTTCGCTGACAGCTCTCCCCCTTAAAAGGAGGCGAGCCATATTC
>CANQLT010000076.1 GCA_947624775.1 uncultured Monoglobus sp. | reverse complement strand
GTTGGCGCAGATGTGGCCGCGGATATGGTGCACGGGAATCAGCGGCTTGTCCGCGGCGAAGCTCAGGCCTTTGGCGTACGACACGCCCACAAGCAGCGCGCCGATAAGACCCGGGGCGTATGTCACCGCCACCGCGTCGATCTCTTGCAGCGCAACGCCCGCATCATCGAGCGCCTTGTCGACCACCGCGCTTATGTTCTCGATATGCTTCCGTGACGCGATCTCGGGCACCACGCCGCCGTAGAGCCTGTGCAGCTCTATCTGGGTGTTTATCACGTTTGAGAGAACGTTCGTCCCGTCCTCCACCACCGCCGCCGCGGTCTCGTCGCAGGAGCTCTCTATCGCAAGAATTTTCAAAATACCACCTCTATAATTTTTTTGTCATAAGTATCGCGTCGAATTTATTGTCGTAATATTTTTTCCGCCTGCCGACGGGCTCAAATCCGAATTTTTCATAGAGCCCTATCGCCGCGTCGTTGCCGTCGCGGACCTCAAGATTCATCTGCGACACGCCCCTCTCGCGGCAGATGCCGCAGAGCAGGCTCAGCGTCCTTTGGCCGAGGCCCAGCCGCCGAAAATCGGGGTCAACCGCGATGTTGGTGATCTCGGCAATGTCCGCGATCAGCCACATTCCGCCGAAACAGACCGCGGCTCCGCTTTCGTCCACGCCGACCAAAAACGCCGAGATCATGTTTTCAAGCTCGCTTTCAAACATTTTTCGCGTCCACGGCTCGTCGGGGAAGCACTTTTTCTCGATATTGAGCATATCGTCGATATGGCTCTCGTTCATAAGCTCGAACTTAATTTTCATGATCGTCAAGCCTCGCGATAACTTTTTTGACGCAGTCCTTTATCTCAATCATGCAGCTTTTGTATATTTCAATTCCGCCGCCGAACGGATCGTATATCTCTCCGACGCCGCCCGAATACTCTTTGAGGGTGAAGGTCTTGCCGTCCGCCTCGGGCGCCGCCGCGCAAATCGCGCTCTTGTGGCTGCCCGACATAGCGAGTATCAAATCCGCGCCGCCAATCAGGTCAAGATCGAGCTGCGTCGGCTCGTGGCCGCTTATGTCGATATCAAGCTCCGCGAGAGCCTTGACCGAATTTTCGGACACCTTGGAGCCGGGGAACACAAACAGCCCGGCGGACTTGGCGGAAACGCTCATGCCGCGCTCCTTCGCATAATAATTGAACAGCCCCTCGGCCATCGGGCTGCGGCAGGTGTTGCCGCTGCACACAAAAAGGACGCTCTTTATCGGAGTTTCAGCGCCCGATCTCCCGCTTTCAGCAAACTCTGACGCCTCGCGAACCTCATTCCCGGCGGCGCGGTAGAGGCGGTTGCGGACGCCCGCCCACTTGTCGGTGTCGGGTATTTCGGGAGCGAAAACTATCTCCGCGCCCAGCTCGTCCATTCTGCGCAGCGCGGCGAACAGGGCCGCGGCCGCCTCGCCGGGCTTGTTTATGCCGCCCAGAGACAGGCAGATCACTCCCTCTTTAAGCTTCGGTTTTATCTCTTTTAATATCTCGTCAAACAAAATGACGCCTGTCGGCCTTGTCTGCGAGTTGACGCAGTTTGCCGCCTCGTCGAGGGTGCCTTTTATTATCACCACTTTCGCCTTCGGGGAATAGTGCTTGTATTTGAGCCCCGGAGACCTGGGCCTTTCGCCGTCCTTTAAAGAGGCGGCAAGGCTCACCTTTTTGCCCAGCGTCTGTTCGATCTGCGCGCGGCTCACGCAGCCCGGGCGGTATATGATCGGCTCGCCGCTCATGTCGATAACGGTCGACTCGATTCCCACATCGCAGGGCCCTCCATCGATTATCGCCGCGGCTCTGCCGTCCATATCCTCGACACAATGCTCAAACCGCGTGGGGCTGGGCTTTCCCGACAGATTGGCGCTGGGCGCCGCCACGGGCCTGCCGCAGAGACGCAGGAACTCAGCCGCGGTTATGTTTGACGGCATACGTATGCCCACGGTGTCAAGCCCCGCCGTCACCTCGCTCGGGATGTCGGGACGTTTTTTTAATATGACCGTTATCGGGCCGGGCATGAATGCGTCGATCAGCTTTTTAGCGTCCTCGGGTATCTCGGCGGCTATATCGAAAATTTGGGATTTGTCCGAGACATGAACAATCAAAGGGTTGTCCGACGGACGGCCCTTTGCCTCGAATATTTTTTTAACGGCCGCTGGGTCTTTGGCGTCGGCGCCGATGCCGTAAACCGTTTCGGTCGGGAAAACCACGGTTTGTCCCGACCGAATAAGATCCGCCGCCGTTTGCAGATCGGATGTTTTGTTTGTGAGTATTTTTGTTTTCATTATTCTGTGCGTTTCAGTTTTTCGCTTTGGTCTGTGGTTATAAGGGCGTCGATAATCTCGTCAAGGTCGCCGTTTAGTATCTGCTCCAGCTTATACAGCGTCAGGCCGATTCTGTGGTCGGTCATTCTGCCCTGGGGGTAGTTGTATGTTCTGATGCGCTCGCTGCGGTCGCCCGTTCCCACCTGGCTCTTTCTGTCAGCCGCGATCGCCGCGTTGCGCTCCTGCTCCATTTTGTCGTACAGTCTTGAGCGCAGCATCTTCATCGCCGCCTCGCGGTTCTTGTGCTGGCTCCGCTCGTCCTGGCAGGTCACCACGATGCCCGTGGGCTTGTGGGTTATTCTTATGGCCGACTCGGTCTTGTTGATATGCTGACCGCCCGCTCCGCTTGAACGGTAGGTGTCGATCTCAAGATCGTCGGGATTTATCTCGACCTCCACATCATCGACCTCGGGCAGCACCGCCACGGTCACGGTCGAGGTGTGTATCCTGCCGCTCGACTCGGTCTCGGGCACGCGCTGAACGCGGTGAACGCCGCTCTCGAATTTCAGGCGGCTGTAGGCGCCCTCGCCGTTTATCATAAACGTTATCTCTTTTATGCCGCCGATGCCGATCTCATTAAGGCTCAGCACCTCGGTTTTCCAGCGCTTTGAGTCGGCGTACATGGAATACATCCTGTAGAGGTCGCCCGCGAACAGCGCGGCCTCGTCGCCGCCCGCTCCGCCGCGGATCTCGACCATAACGTTTTTGTCGTCGTTGGGGTCCTTGGGCAGAAGCAGTATCTTGAGCTCCTCTTCTATTTTCTCGATATTGGCCTTGGCCTCCTTGGTCTCCTCCATGAGCATCTCGCGGAACTCCTTGTCGGTCTCGGGATCGTCCATCATGGCGGCCGCATCGTCTATCGTCTCCTTGTTCTTTTTGTACTCTCTGTATTTTTCAACTATCGGGGTCAGGTCGGAATGCTCCTTGCACAGCTTGCGCCACGTCTCCTGATCGGCTATGATCTCGGGATCGCTGATCTTGCGCGCAAGCTCCTCGAACTGCTCCTCTAAGAATGAAAGCTTTTCAAACATATATTAACTCCTTTAAATCTCGCCTTTGGATTTCGCCTTTAAATAGGCGTTGATGAATCCGTTAATGTCGCCGTTCATGACCGCGTTCACATTGCCGACCTCGTAACCCGTTCTGTGGTCCTTTACCATTGTGTAGGGGTGGAACACATAGGAGCGTATCTGGCTGCCCCACGCGATCTCGGTCTGGACGCCTTTCAGGTCGTCGATCCTGTCCTTCTGTTCGCGCTCGGCTATCTCCACCAGCTTGGACTTTAGGACTTTCATGGCGGTCTCCTTGTTCTTGTGCTGGCTGCGCTCGTTCTGGCAGGTCACCACAATGCCCGTGGGCAGATGTGTTATCCTGATCGCCGACTCGGTCTTGTTGATGTGCTGGCCTCCCGCTCCGCTTGAACGGTAGGTGTCGATCCTCAGATCATCGGGGTTTATCTCAACGTCCAGCTCCTCGTCGAGCTCGGGCACGACCTCACAGGACGCGAAAGACGTGTGCCGTCTCGCCGCCGAATCAAACGGGGATATCCGCACCAGACGGTGGACGCCCTTTTCGGACTGCATATATCCGTAGGCGTTAAGGCCGCTTATTGAAAACGTGACGCTCTTGATTCCCGCCTCCTCGCCGTCCAGATAGTCTATGACCTCGGTTTTAAAGCCGCGGCGGTCGGCCCACATGTTGTACATACGGTAAAGCATCTCGCACCAGTCCTGAGCCTCGGTGCCGCCCGCACCCGAGTGAAGGGTCACTATGGCGTTCAGTCTGTCGTATTTGCCCGAAAGCAGGGTGTCCAGTTTCATGGCGTCGATCGCCTGTTTGAGCTCCTTGTATCCGGGCTTTACCTCGTCGAGCAGACTCTCGTCCTCCTCCTCGTTGCCCAGTTCCACAAGGGCTGTGAGGTCCTCCCACTTTGAGTACAAGTCGTCAAAGGCCGCGACCTTGTCCTTAAGGCCCTTTATTTTTTGAAGTACACGCCCCGCGTTTTCCATGTCTGAATAGAAATCGGGCTCAAAGCTCTGTTTTTCAAGCGCGGCTATCTCGTCGCTCAGTGCGGCCAAGTTAAAGTGAATCCCTCAGTTCCGTAATATCTTTTTGCATGTTTTCAAGCCCAAGCTTGTATTCGTCGAATGCTATCACTTGATCACCTCTTGATTTTATATTATGTCCGCGTTTATGCGCGTCCCGCCGCTCTGTCCTTGTCCAGGCAGCAGTTTTTGTATTTCTTGCCCGAGCCGCAGGGGCAGGGGTCGTTTCTGCCGATCTTGTTCACGCGGCGCTCAGGCTTTTTCTTGACGGTGCCGTCTCCGCCCGCGTTCTCGGCCGTGGGTTTAGCCACCTGCTGGCGCTCGATCTTGGTCTGGGGCACCACGTGGAACAGGTGCTTGACCGTGTCCTCTTTGATAGACTCGGTCATTTCCTCGAACATGTCCATGGCCTCGAACTTGTACTCAACGACAGGATCGTGCTGGGCGTAGGCTCTGAGATATATGCCCTGCCTCAGCTGCTCCATGTTGTCGATGTGGTCCATCCACTTCTGGTCAACGACCCTGAGCATGATGACGCGCTCCACCTCGCGCATGGCATCGCCGAACTCGGCCTCTTTCTGCTTGTATTTCTTCTCGGCGTCCTCGAAAATATAATCGGTAAGGCGTTCGAGCGTCATTTTGTCTATCTCAACGTCGGTGAACTTCATAAAGTCCTCGGGCATCTCGCCGAAGATCGACTCGAAATGCTCGCGCATTCCCTGCCAGTCCCATTCCTCGGGAACGTTGCCCTTGTCGCCTATATACAGCGCCGCGGTGTTTGAGATAACGTCGCGCATCATCTTCATGATATTGTCGCGCAGGTCGCCGCCGTCAAGCACCTGGTCGCGCTGCTTGTATATTATCTCTCTCTGCTGGTTGTTAACGTCGTCGAACTGCAGCACGTTGCGTCTGATGTCGAAGTTCTTGCCCTCGACGCGCTCCTGCGCCGTCTCGATAGTGCCGCTGAGCATCTTGCTCTCGATGGCCTCGTCGTCGTCCATGCCGAGCGTGTTCATAACGCGCTCGATCCTCTCGGGAGCGAACAGGCGCATCAAATCGTCTTGGAGCGAGATGTAGAACTTTGATCTGCCCACATCGCCCTGACGTCCCGAACGACCGCGGAGCTGGTTGTCGATACGTCTGCTCTCGTGGCGCTCGGTGCCTAAAATATTAAGTCCGCCCGCCGCCAGTACCTCTTTCTGCTCGGGCTCGATCTCAGCCTTGAATTTGTCGTTCAGCTCTCTGAACTTGGCGCGTGCCGCCAGGATCTCCTCATCGTCGGTCTCGGCAAAGCCCGTCGCCTGAACGATCAGCTCGTCGGAATAGCCCAGCTTTTCCATCTCGCTGCGCGCCATGAACTCGGCGTTTCCGCCCAGCACGATATCGGTTCCGCGGCCCGCCATGTTGGTGGCGATCGTGACCGCGCCCTTCTTGCCCGCCTGAGCGACTATCTCGGCCTCTTTGTCATGGAACTTGGCGTTTAAAACATTGTGCTTGATTCCTCTGCGGCGCAGCATACGGCTCAGCTTTTCGGATTTCTCGATCGAGACCGTGCCGATAAGCACGGGCTGGCCCTTTTCGTGGGCTTTCACCGCGTCGTCTATTACCGCGTTGAACTTGGCGTCCTCGGTCTTGTATATGCTGTCGGGCTCGTCGACGCGCACCAGCGGCTTGTTGGTGGGGATAACGATAACGTCCAGACTGTATATCTCCTGGAACTCCTCTTCCTCGGTCTGGGCGGTACCCGTCATGCCCGAGAGCTTGCCGTAGAGCCTGAAATAGTTCTGGAAAGTGATGGTCGCCAGAGTCTTTGACTCGCGCTCGACCTTGACGCCCTCTTTGGCCTCTATCGCCTGGTGCAGGCCGTCGTTGTATCTTCTGCCGAACATCATGCGGCCCGTGAACTCGTCGACTATGATGACCTCGCCGTCTTTTACCACGTAGTCTTTGTCGCGGCGCATGACGCCGATCGCCTTTATCGCCTGGTTGATGTGGTGCGATATCGTCATGTTGGCGGGGTCGGTCAGGTTGTCGAGCCGGAAAGCCTCCTCCGCCTTTTTGATTCCCTGAGGCGTCAGCGTGGCGGTTTTCGCCTTCTCGTCTACTATATAATCATATTTGTTCAGCTCGTCCTCGTCCTCGATCTCGACCTTGGTGTCAGTCTCGACGATCTTTTTGAACGTGAGCGTTTTGGCGAATCTGTCGGCCTGCTCATAGAGGTCGGTCGATTTGTCGCCCATGCCCGAAATGATGAGCGGCGTTCTGGCCTCGTCCACCAGAATACTGTCGACCTCGTCGACTATGGCGTAGTTGTGGCCGCGCTGCACCTTGTTTTCTTTGTATATAACCATGTTGTCGCGCAGGTAGTCAAAGCCCATCTCGTTGTTTGTGCCATAGGTTATGTCGGCGTTATAGGCCTCCTGACGCTGGGCGTTGTTTTTGTCGTGGATAACCAGTCCCACACTGAGTCCCA
Organism: uncultured Monoglobus sp.; assembly: GCA_947624775.1. GTDB lineage: Bacteria > Bacillota > Clostridia > Monoglobales > Monoglobaceae > Monoglobus. The sequence continues at coordinate 6,479 of CANQLT010000076.1, read as the reverse complement.
GGAAGTTATAGAGCTTGCCCATCCACTCGCTGTCGCGCTTTGCCAGATAGTCGTTGACCGTGACAATGTGTACGCCCTTTCCCGAAAGTCCGTTTAAGTAAGCCGGGAGCGTCGCCACAAGCGTCTTTCCTTCACCGGTCTTCATCTCGGCGATCCTGCCCTGGTGCAGCACTATGCCGCCGATGACCTGTACGCGGAAATGCTTCATGCCCAGCACGCGCCACGCAGCCTCGCGGCATACCGCGAAGGCCTCGGGCAAAATGTCGTCAAGGGTCTCGCCGCTGCTCAGCCGTTCCTTAAACTTGGGCGTCATGGCCTTGAGCTCGGCGTCGCTGAGCTTTTCCATGTCGCCCTCAAGGGCCATTACCTTGTCGGCGATGGGATATATCTTTTTGAGCTCCCTGTCGCTGTATGTTCCGATGACCTTTTCAATCATCTTTTTTATACCCATTAAAGTTAACCTCCAAATCTAATTCTATGCTTAACTGTTCTATTATACCTCAATAAGAATATTATTGCAAGGGTTTTATTGCTTTATTTGATCTATCGCGCTCAAAGTGTTGCCAATCAGCTTGTCGGGCAGCGCGCTGTCACTGAGTTTCCATTTGCCGTCCTCTTTTGTCATCTCTATTGTTTCGTCGCTCGTGACCGTGCCTATCTCGCCGCTTGACAATATCTTTTCAAGCTGCTCGTTCATCAACGCGTCGTATTCCTCTTTTGTCATGGTGTCGATTTTGCTCTGATAGTCGGGGCTTGATACCAGCGCCGCCACGCTCTCGATATACTTCTGCATAATCTGCGACGTGTCAAGCGAGGTCACGGACACGTCTACGGTCGCCTTGTTTCCGTCAGCCGTCACCGACTTTACCTCATAGGAAATATTGCCGAGCGACGCCGCCAAAGCCGCACTCAGCTCGGGGTCGGCACTCATGTCTACGTATTCCTCTATCGCCGCCGTGTCGCCGTTTTTGAAACCGTCCATAACGGTTCCGAAGGCCTGCTGCGCCTCCTGCGCCTTCTGCGCGCTGTCTCCGCCGCACGACGCCAAAGTCAGCAGCGACACCGCCGCGGCCGTCGCCGCAAAAAGCTTTAATGTTTTTCTCATAATCAAACACTCCTATTCTTTTTATTTCTCATATCTTGCAAAATTTTGCAGCACTATTTTAATAAGTTTCCTATCGGGAACGGCCGCCGCGGGCACGTCGCTCATACTCAGCGGAACGCGATCCTTGATCTCGCTCGGATCGGGCATTATAAGCGTGAATATCGCGCCGCCTCCGGCCACGTTTCCGACCATAATATTTCCGCCGAGCGCGTCCGCCATGCGCCTGCACGCGATCAGACCGCAGCCACGGTATTTTCTGAATCTCAAAGACCCGTCCTCCGCGCGGACTATATTGCGCTCCATAACGCCGCGCAGCTTTTTGACGTCAACGCCTATGCCGTAGTCTATCACCGACAGCGCGGCGCGGTTATATTTGCCGAGCCTGCTGACCGCGATGTCTATGCGGCCGTCCTCCGAACGGCTGTGCCTCAGCGCGTTATGCACAAAGTTAACCAGTATCAGCGTCAGCGTCGTTCTCTCCGCGGCGCACATCAGGCTTTTTCTGGTTCCGCGGACAAGCCTTATCGCTTTTCCGTCCTTGTCGGGAAGCAGCGAGCGCAGATATTCCACAAACTGCGCCGCGTATTCGGAAAGATCAACGGGTTCAAGCCTCATATCGTCAATGCCCGCGGTATGCGAAAGCTCGGTCAGGTTCCTGGCTCTGAGATAGAAACCGCCAAGAGACGACATTGATCTTTGTATAACGCTTTGGCCGTTTTGCGACAGCTTCTCGTTTTCAAGTATATATTCGTATGTATCATGCGCCTCAAAAAAGCTGTCCTCAAAGTCCTTCATAACAAAATCGCCCATATCCGTGAATCTCAGCTTTGGGCACACACCGTCGAAAGCGAACATTTTGTTTTCAACGGCGCTTTGGATACAGCCTCGGAGCGCGACGGTCGATACTTTGCCGTCATCGGTCAAACATTCAAAAAGATCTGTTATTTTTGTCTCGTTCATTATTATGCCTCTTTCAAAACGCGTATATATTATAGTATATTTTTTCTAAGCAGTCAAGCCGAGCCACCGCCGAAATTATCTAAACCGCGAGAACACGAATTTTCCCGACTCGCTCAGGTCCGCGTCGCTCCATGCTCCGTCGGGGCTCGTTCCCGGATTCAGCGCCGCCGAGGTCTCGCCCTTGTCGCACAGCGACCAGTTCGCCCAGCTGATGTTCCTCTGCGCCAGAAAGTCCAGCCACTCGGCCGCATCGGAGAGGAACACGCCGCCGCTGCCGTCCGCCGCGCTTGTGCCCCACTCGCTTATAAATATCGGGGCGCCCTTTGAGCGGGCGTAGTCTATGCGGTCGCGCAGCCACGCGCCGTGGGTGCCCGCGTAGAAATGGCAGGTGTACATTATGTTCGAAAAGCTCAGCGGATCGTCGGCCGCCTTGTCTATGTCCTGGCTCCATGTGGGAGAGCCCACAAGTATCACCGCGTCGCTGTTTTGCCTGATTATCGGGATTATCGTCTCGGCGTAGGGCTTGACGTTTCCGCTCCAGCTTATGTTTCCGTTGGGCTCGTTGCATATCTCAAATATCACATTTGGCACGCCCGCGTATCTTTGCGACGCCTCGGCGAAAAATTCCGCCGCCTCGCCCACGTGCGCCATCGGGTCGCCGTCGCTCAGTATGTGCCAGTCGAATATCACGTACATATCGTTCGAGACCGCGCTGTCGACCGCCGCGTACGCCGCGCTTTTCACGCTGTCGGGATCGCTTAAATAGCCGTTCTCCCCGGTGTACATAGCGACACGGAACAGATTGGCGCCAAAGTCCGCGGTGTTCTTTATCGCGTTATACGAGGCAAAGTTCCCGTACCACTGTATGCCGTGGCTGCTCATGCCGCGGAGCACTATCGGCTCGCCGTTTTGATTGACGAGATCGACGCCCGAGACCGACAGCTTTCCGTTTTGAGAAACGCCGCCGCTTATCGCCGCGGCTTTCGGCGGTTCAGTCTCGGTGGTTGCCGCTGCCTGCGGAACGGGCGCCGAGCCCTTTCCTCTCGCGCGCATGATTATCGCGCAGGCCTCGGCACGGGTCAGGTTTGAAAGCGGGTTGAAATTCCCGTTCTCGTCTCCTGTCAGAATTCCGTTGTTGTATGCGCGCACGACCAAGTACCCGTAGCGTCCGGGTATATCGTTAAAATCCTTGATTGACGTCATGTATTTGTAATATGCGTTGTTCTCCTGCTCGTTTTTAGGAATATCAAACGCCAGATCCGCTATCTTGACCGCCATTTGGCGGGTTATCGGCTTATCAAAGTCCGCCTCATAGATCTCGTCGTAGTCGTACCAGCCGTTCTCGTAGGCGCGTTTCATATAGCCCGACGCCCAGTGGGAACCGCTTTGCGCCGCGTCCGCACCGACGCACCTTGCCGCCACGCTTATAAACTCGGCGTACGTTATCGTGCCGTCGGGTCTGAACGTGCCATCCTCGTAGCCCTTGAGCAGGCCGCTTGACGCCATAGCCTCTATATTTTCGGTGTACCACTCGCCGGGGCGCACGTCGGGAAACGTGAACGCCGCGCCGAGCAGCGCCATACAGACCGCCAGAAGAGCGGCGGTGATCCTCGCGCTTTTTTTCATTGGGGGACTCCTTTATAAATAATCCAAAATAATTTTCCACTCTCCGATAAGCCGCTCAAGAGAAAACGCGGCGTTGGCGGGACTGGTCGAGGGGAGCTTTGTTATCTCTTTATCGGGGAAAAACCTGCGGTACAGTCCGTAAGCCGTTCCGCCGTTGGCGAACACCGCGCCTATATCGGCGGCCGCGAATATCTCCGAGAAATCATTGGGTTTCGCGTTTTTGATCGAGCTGTCCGCCGAGCCGCTGATCTCGCAGGAGCATATCACGTCCCACAGCGCTATCTTATTTTCAAGCAAAAAGCGCTTTTTTTCGGGTATAGTATCGGGCGTGTCCGCGCCCAGCACGGCGGATAAGGTTTTCCAGAAACGGTTTTGGGGATGGCCGTAGAAAAACCGCGCCTCCCGCGATTTGACCGACGGAAAGCTGCCGAGTATCAATATTTTTGAGTTTTTGTCAAATACCGGCGGTATCGGATGGACCACTCCGCTCACGTTCGCTCACCTCGCAATATATAATACCACTCTTTTTTCGCCTTTGCAACAAAAAATCAGCCTAAATTATATTGATTTTACAAAAATTTTATGCTATGCTATATTCAGCAAAATAAAAGAAATCGGTGATGAACGTGTTTACAGACAAAGAGCTTAAATTTTCTTTATTTTTAATATATATTTTAGCCGAAAGCTGGAAAGTCGCCCCGTCGGAAGTTTATCATATTTTAAATTCCACGGGAATATTTGACGACTATATTATTTCATGCTACGATACGCTTCACACATTGGGCAGCGAATACCTTGTGGAGGACATAACCGAATTTGTCAGAGAGCGGGGTGTATCGGTATGATCGTATATCATGGTTCCGTCTTGAAAATAGAAAAACCGAATATCGCCTTTTCTAAAAAATTTCTGGATTTTGGATCGGGATTCTATGTTACTACCTACAAAGATCAAGCCGAAAGATGGGCAAAACGCAAGGCTGTCAGACTGCGCTGTTCTCCCGTTGTTAACGTTTACGAAATGGATATTTCAGACAATAATATCAATGTGCTGAGATTTGAAAGCGAAAATGAAGATTGGCTTGATTTTGTATGCGGCTGTCGCAAAGGCGGTGAATCTTACAAAAATTACGACGTGATAATCGGCAAAGTTGCAAATGATGATGTTTTTAAAACCATAGATATGTACGCGCGCGGCATATGGGACAAATCCAAAGTCCTTGAAGAATTGAGGTTTTACAAAATGAATGATCAGATTTGCTTTGTAAATCAAGCCGTGCTCGACGCCGCGCTGAATTATGTCGAATCGTATAAGGTTGGTGAATAATCATGAATGATAGGGATTCCATATACAAACAGAATTTAGAGGACGACATTATAACACAGGTCGCAAAAATTAAAAATATTTCGCTGCGAGACGCTTTGAATATCTATTACAAAAGCAGGCTTGCGCAACAGATCAATGACGGCTCATACGGAATTGAGAATATGGATTTTAAATATCTCGCAAATGATTTGATCGAAAATGAATCCGAGCTGTTTAAATAATAATTTACAAAAACGAGGTAACAGATGAGAGACTACAGAACCGATTATGAGGACTGCCTGCGGCGGGTGCAGAAACCCGCGCGCTATATAGGAAACGAATTCGGCAGCGTGCACAAGGAAAGGACCAACGATATGATGTCGTTCGCCTTTTGCTTTCCCGACGTATACGAGGTGGGAATGTCGCACCTGGGCATGAAAATACTGTACCATATGCTGAACGAGCGTGAGGACACGGTGTGCGAGCGCGTGTTCGCGCCCTGGGACGATATGGAAAGGCTGATGCGGGAGCGGGATATCCCTCTGCTCTCGATGGAAAGCTGCGCGCCCGTCAGGGAATTTGACATTGTGGGCTTTACCCTGCAATACGAGATGAGCTACTCGAACGTGGTGAACATGCTCGATCTGGCGGGGATCCCGCTCAGGACACGCGAGCGCGGCGAGGGCGACCCATTTGTCTGCTGCGGCGGCCCCTGCGCCTATCACGCCGAGCCTCTGGCCGAGCTGGTGGATTTCTTTATCCTCGGCGAAGGCGAGGAAGTCAACGGCGAGATCATGGACGAATACAAAAAGTGGCGCGGCAGCGGAAAGAGCCGCGACAATTTCTTGATGTCGCTGGTCGCACTCGGCGGCATATACGTGCCGAAATTCTACGACGTGGAATTCAATGACGACAACACGATAAAGCGCTTTGAGCCCAACCGCCCGGGCGTGCCGAAGCAGGTCAGAAAGCGGATAATACTCGATTTTGACAAGTGCTACGCACCCGAAAAGCTGATCGTTCCGTTTATGGAGACGGTCCACGACCGCATCATGCTCGAGCTGTTCCGCGGCTGCATCCGCGGCTGCCGATTCTGTCAGGCGGGGTATATCTACCGTCCTGTGCGCGAGCGGTCGGTTGAGCGGCTGTGCGGCATAGCCGACGGCTGCATCAGAAACACGGGCTACGAGGAGATGTCGCTGTCGTCGCTCTCGACCAGCGACTATCGGGAGCTTCAGGAACTGATAGACCGACTGCTCGGCATGACGGTTGACAAGCGCATCAATCTGTCGCTGCCCTCGCTGAGGGTGGACAATTTTTCAATGGAGCTTATGGAAAAGGTGCAGAAGGTGAAAAAGAGCGGTCTGACATTTGCTCCCGAGGCGGGCACCCAGCGGCTCCGCGACGTTATAAACAAAAACGTCATTGAGAGCGACCTTATCAGAACGTCGAGGATAGCCTTCGGCGGCGGGTATAACCGCATAA
>CANQLT010000075.1 GCA_947624775.1 uncultured Monoglobus sp. | reverse complement strand
CGCGTCGGCAATTTGATGAGCCGCGAAAAGGACGGCGAATTCCAGGCCAATTTCCGAACCAACAACTTTATGAACACGCTGCGCGCTTACGCGGCGCTCGGCTGCTTCCCCATCTCGGAGCTTGATACGGAGGTTGAATTTTCGCCGATAGACTGTGTGGCGGCGGCCATATTAAAGCTCGCGGGCACTCCGCCCGAGTTTACGGTATTCCACGCGTATAACTCGCATTTTGTCCACATGGACAACGTTATCGAGGGAATGCGCGAAAACGGCATAATTATTAAAAACGTATCGGACGAGGAATTCGAAAGGCAGTTCAGCGAAATGTTGTCAAGCGACGAAAAAAGCATGGAGGTTTCGGCCCTCATATCATACAAGGAAAACGACGCGGAACACAGAATGATCGAAAGCGTCAACAGGTTTACCGTAAAGACGCTGTACAAGCTGGGATTTTCGTGGCCGCTCATCAACGAGAACTACATAAGCAGAGCGATAAACGCTCTTGTTACCCTCGGCTTTTTTGACAATGCCGCCGACATAAAATAATGGGGTGTTACTTTGCAAAGAAATGATTATCTTATAAGAAAAAAGCTGTACAGTTACCTGCTCCCGAGCGTTATGGTAACGGCGGCTCTGCAGCTCGGCTCCCTTGTGGATTCGATAATAGTGGGCAACCTTATGGGCAGCTATGCCGTGTCGGCGCTTAATATCGCCATGCCGCTTCTTCTGTTTCTCCAGCTGCCCGCTATATTGCTGGGAATGGGCGGCTCCGTGACCGCCGCAGTTTATCTCGGCAAAAGAGACACGGACTCGGCTTCGGACGTGCTATCGGTTTCGATGTTGGTGACGATAGTTTTAACGCTGATATTCTCTGTCGCCGAGCTTGCTGCCGCGCCTTTTTTCGCCGCCAAGCTCACGGCGGCTCAAGGCGGCGACATGTATAATATGGTAAAGACCGTGCTGTACGTGAACGGCATAGGCCTGTGGCCCGTTTGCGCGGTTTTGGCAATATCATATTTTATGAATGTGGATAACAATCCGAACATATCGGCGGCGCTTCATATAACCGCGAATGTTATAAATCTTTCGCTCGACTATATTCTTGTCAAATACACGCCCTACGGAGTGGGCGCGTCGACAGCCTCGACCATAATAGGCTATATCATAAGCGGCGCTGTATTTGTCCCGATATACCTGAGATCAAAAAGAAGAATGCTTAAATTCAAAAAAATAAGCGTGCTAAAAAAATCGGCGCTTTTTCTTGAATCGGCAAAAAACGGACTGCCGAACATGGCTATGTTCGCGCTGACGGCGGCCAGCCTTGTCATAATGAACACAAGCACACTTTACATACTCGGCCAGGATATGATGACGGTTTATTCAATAACAAACGACACGAATTTTATCGTTCAGCTGTGCCTCAACGGCATTGTTGAGGTGATACCGACTATCGCGGGAGTGCTGTACGGCGAGAAGGATTATTACGGCATAAGGCGGCTGCTGCTGCGCATATTAAAAGTGACGGGCGGTGTTTTCGCGGTGCTTATTGGCGTGTTCCTTGCCGCTCCACAGCTTATTTCCAAATTGTACGGCTTCAGCATACCCGAGCTTGAGCCGCTGTATCTGCAGTGCCTGCGGATATTCAGCCTGAGCTTCGCGTTTTACGCTGTAAATTCGATTATTCAAAATTATTACAGAACAATAGGCCAAGCCGGTATCGCGACGCTTGATACCCTGCTTGAAATGTTTGTTATAAAAATACCGCTTGCGCTGGGCGCGATGATACTGTTCGGCGTAAGAGGCATATTCGCCTCGATGATAGTCAGCGAGATCGCGGCGATACTTATTGTCACGGTAACAAGAGTGGTTTTGCAGAAAAAGGGCAAAGTGCCGCAGAGAGGTTTCGCCGCCATACCAGACAAGGGAGGCGATGTTTTCTACGACGTTACCGTCACGGGCACGGCTGATGACGCGGTCGGAATATCCGAAAAGCTTATCGAATATTGTTTGAGCCAAGGAATAGATAAAAACAAGGCCAACACCGTGGGTATCGCGGCCGAGGAGCTGACCGTCAATATCGGAAAATACGGCTATAAAAATATAAAACGAAGCTATATAGACATATGTTTGGTAAAAGACGAGGATTTGCTGATCCTGCGTCTGCGCGACGACGGAATTCCTTTTGATCCCCTTGAATACAAACGCGATGAGGCCGATAAATATAACTTGGGCGGAATTGAGCTCATAAAACGCATGGCGGACAAAATGGAATACACAAGGGTCCTGAATATGAACAACACCATTGTGGAGATCGGATTATAATATATAACGCGGTTTTTATTTACCGATTTTAACGAAAAGGAACTTTATGTATGAACATATATTATTTTGCCGATATATTGACCGTAATATTTGAGGCTTTTATGATATTTATTTTTTTGGAAACATTATTCGAGGAGCGAAGTAATTTTCCGAAATGGGTATATATCATAGGAGTCGGAATTTTGTCGGGATTGCTGCTGATAAGCAATGCCGTGTTCAGCTTTAATCTGCTTAACGCGTTCGCAATGGCGCTTTCGGTATTTATCGTATCTTTGATGTATAAAGGTTCCGCGGCGCTGAAGCTTATCGCGTCGGTCGCCGCTATTCTGTTTATCGGCGTGATTGAAATAATTGTAATGTTTTTTATCACATGGATTTTTAACATAACGGCCGAGGAGGCGGTCCAAATACCCGAATACCGCGTTTTGGGAATAATGGTTTCAAAGCTGGCCGCGTTGGCGGGTTTTACGATATTGAGGGTAAAACTGAAAGGGCATGAATTTGATATAGGAAATTCTTATTGGCCGCTGTTTTTCTGCTTGTTTGCCAATTCGATAGTCGCGGTGTTTTTGCTTTTTAAAATGTCGTATGAGCTAAAGGACACTCCCATGAATAACCTTGCGATAATCTGTTCATTCGGGCTCCTGTTCAGCACGATATTCGCGCTGTACTTATACGAGCATCTGGCAAAGCAAAACTATGAAATATCAAAAAACAGTATGCTTGAGGTACAGCTCCGCGAGCAGCTAAAGCATTATGACAATATAATGATGACGCAGGGACAAGTAAAGAAAATACGGCACGACCTCGATAATCACCTGCACGCGATAAAGGCGTATATTGAAAAAGACGAGGACGAAAACTGCCTTAAATATATCGAAAGCCTCATCGGCGGAATTTCAAAAAGCGACTCATATATTGACACGGGGAACACGGTCCTTGACGCGATATTGACGTTAAAGAAAACCGCGGCCGAAGAAAAAAATATTGAATTTAACCTGAAAATATGTATTCCGAAGGATTTGCCTATGTCCCACGAGGATGCGTGTATTATATTCGGAAACGCCTTGGATAACGCTATCGAGGCCTGCGATAAAGTAAAAGAAAACAGATATATTAACGTCTACATGCAATATGACCGAGATAAATTAATATGCAAAATTATAAACTCATGCGCGAGTAAAACCGATAAGCCCAAAGTCACGACCAAAAAGGATGAAAAAAATCACGGCATCGGCACAGATAACATCATGAAAGCCCTTGATAATTATAAAAGCATTTCAAAGGTCACGCGCACCGATAATGAATACGAGTTATTTTTTATAATAATGGATTTGATATAAAAAAACAGATTTTGGGGCGAGACAGACGAGCAATCGCGGCGCCCCTTCCACCGCTGTCGCGTCATGTCCGCTTATGTTAATGATTTGTGGCCTCGTTTATTCGTGCAAACGAAATACGTTAGCGCCACGAACCCGCTTCGCGGCTCCGGCCGCAGTCCCCCTCCCCCACTATCGCAGGGGAGGCAATAAATAGGCTCACCTTCCTTTAGGAGGGGGAGCTGTCAGCGAAGCTGACTGAGGGGGAGGCCTATTCGCTATTCGCTAATTACTAATCACTACGTTGATATGTAAAATGAAAAAATATATTAACATAAAGAAAAAAGGAGGAGTTTGTATGAAGTTAAAACAAATTTGTTTGGTTTTTGCGGCGGCGCTGATTTTAAGTTTGGCGGTCTGCTCGGCGGCTTTTGCCGAGACCTCGGGTGACTTCACATACGCAGTCAACTCGGACGGCGCAAGCGTAACTATCACCGGGTACAGCGGCAGGGATAAGGCGCTTGTCATACCGCCGGAGATCGACGGTTACATTGTAACCGACCTGAAAATCTCAAACGGAAACTCGAATATCACAAGCATCTCGGTCCCGGATTCGGTCACCAATATTACTCAAAGCTCAATAATGGTTTTGACAAATCTCGCCGAGATAACCGTGTCAAGCGCCAACGAAACATATTCGAGCGCGGACGGAATATTGTTTGATAAAGACATGACGCGGCTCATCGCCTGCCCGAGGAAAAAATCCGCGGATTCATACGCGGCGCCCGGCAGCCTCAAGACGATCGGAGCTCAGGCGTTTGCGAATACCTCCGGAATAAAGGCGATCACGCTGCCCGAAGGGCTTACGGCAATAGAGGACAGGGCTTTCGAAAGCTGCCCCGCTGTCGTGAATATTCCGTCGAGCGTGACGGAAATCGGCATGGGCGCTTTGGGAAGAAAGAAATTCAGCGAGATCATTTTATCCTCCGATAACAAAGATTTCGTAATATCGGACAAAGCGCTGTACAGCGCCGATATGACGCGCCTTCTGCTCTATTCGGATGAGAAAACCGACGCGGAGCTGAAACTCCCCGAGACGGTCGCCTCGATCGACAATTACGCGTTTTACAATAATAAAAATCTTATATCCGCCATCGTTCCGGACAGCGTGACCGAGATCGGGAATTACGCTTTTATGAGTTGTTCCGGCCTTTTGTCCGCGAAGCTCCCCGACGCGCTTACCGTTATTCCCACCGGTATTTATCAAGGCTGCAGAAAGCTGCGGCGCTTTGAGGTCGGCGAAAACGTTAAGGAAATTAAAAACTCCGCGTTTTACGGCTCTTATAATTTGGCGATATCCATACCCGAGAGCGTGACGGAAATAGGCCGCAACGCGATCATTACGACCTCAAGCGGCACAACTACAATATACGGCGCAGCGGGCTCGTACGCCGAGACCTACGCTAATCAAAACGGTATTCCGTTCGCGGACATTTCAACAATGCCGACGCCGGAGCCTTTGCCCACAGCCGCGCCGACATCTAAGCCGACGACCGCGCCGACTCCCGCACCCGAGCCGACCGAGACACCGACGGCCAAACCTACGCTCGCGCCTGTTCCTCCTGTTCCGACGGCAACATCCGATCCTATGGAATTCAGAATATCCAATTTCGCGGGCGACAGATGCTATGTCCGCATAGGCAGCGGATACCCGAACGGAGTGTTGAACTTTACAGCAATAGCCGCGAAATATTCGGGCGATGTATTGAGTGACATTATGATAAAAAACTCGGAAATAAATATTATCGGTTCGGGAACCAAGACGGCTACTGTAAATTTTGACAGAACTATGGAGCTCGATAATAACAATGAGTCCATAAAAATAATGATTTTGGATGACCTTGAAAACTGCAAGCCGCTGTGTGAATCGTATGTGACAGCGTTGGTTGAAGCATTCCCCGGCGCGGAGGGCGGCGGCAAATACTCCGTCGGCGCAAGAGGCGACAGCAATATAGAAGTATATCATGTAACGAATCTCAACGACAGCGGTTCGGGCTCTTTGAGAGACGCGGTATCGAAACCGGGCAGAATTGTTGTGTTTGATGTCGGCGGAACGATTAATCTCGAAAGCTCGATCAGAAATATAACGGGCGTTACAATACTCGGCCAGACAGCGCCCGGCGACGGCATAACGGTCACAGGCGCGAATCTTGAGCTTGGCGGCAGCGATATTGTGCGATATCTGAGAATAAGGCCCACGTTTGTTAATAAAATCGAAGCGGACGCTTTGGGCGGCTACGCGTCATCAACAATAATAGACCATTGCTCGGTAAGCTACAGCATTGATGAGGCGTTGTCGGTATATAACTGCTCGGATACGACCGTGCAAAACTGCATTGATTCGGAAAGCCTCAAAAACGGCGGCCACTCCAAGGGCGCCCACGGCTACGGCGGCATATGGGGCGGCACGAACGCGAGCTTCCACCATAACCTTTTGGCGAGCCACGACAGCCGAAATCCGAGAATCGCGGCGGGTCCGTTCGAGGGCAACTTTGATTATGATATGAGCAAGCAGACAAGCCTGACCGACCTTCGCAACAACATAATATACAACTGGGGCGGCAACTCGGCCTACGGCGGTCAGGGCGCGATGGCGGCAAACATAATTAACAGCTACTACAAACCCGGCCCGTCGACGACAAGCCACCGCTCAAGAATATTCCAGACGACGTCCACCGGAAACGGACAAACCTCAAAATGGGCGACCGACCTGTATGTGGACGGAAACTATATGGAAGGCAATCAGTCGATTACAGCCGACAACAGCAAGGGCGTCGATCACGACAGCACAGTCGCTCAATATTATGTCTGGACAAAGGATAATATAACCGACGAGGCAAAGGCGGTGCATTTTAAATACGAGAATGACTATCCCGTGACTACGCAGACAGCCGAGGAGACATACAACACTCTGCTTGACCATGTGGGAGCATCGCTGCCGAGGCGCGATGAAACCGACGCGAGAATAATCAGCGAGGTAAGAAACGGACAAGGCAGGATAATAGACAACGAGGCCGAGGTCGGCGGCGTAATGCAGTATGAGGCTGTGTACCGCCCGTTTGAGATACCGCGGGAGTGGAAAAACGAAAGCGGCATGGGCGGCGCCTATGAGGGCGACATAGTACCAAGCGGACGTTGGATGGGTTATACTTGGATAGAGGCATATGTCAATGAGTGGACAGAGCAGCAGGAAAATCCGACCAATCCCGATGTGACGATACAGGCAAGCGCCAATGGCAATAACATAGCGGTTTCGGCCGAGGCTTCTCCTGTTGGAGACAGTTCGATAACAAAGATAGTGATTTACGACGGCGACAAAATAATATCCGAGCATGAAACAGACAAAGTGAATGTCAACATAGATACCGCCGTCGGAACTCACTACATCTCGGCTCTCGCCTACAACCAAAAAGGCGAAAGCACCAGAAGCACCATATCGGTAGTTGAGGTGAAATAACCGCGATACTCCCGGCTCGCCCCAAGGGGAGAGGCAAACGGGCGGATAATATCCGCCCCTACGGCATTTTGGGGCGAGGCAAACTGGGTAGCAAAAATCAATTTTAATTTTTTCAAAAAATTTCTCAAAAAAAGGCTTGACAAACATCTCTACCTGATGTAGAATATATTTATCTACACAGTGTAGAAATATAGGAGGCGTAGAAAATTATGAAGATTTCGGAATCAGAAATGGAGATCATGAAAATTATCTGGGACAAGGGTGAGACGGTGACGACCGCCTACATCCTCGACAGTCTCAAAACGGAATGGAAACACACCACGGTGCTGACGTTTTTAAAGCGGCTGACCGACAAGGGCGTGCTGAAATGCGAGAGGCGCGGCAAGACCAACCTTTATTCGCCGCTGATCACCGAGAGCGAGTACAAAAACGCGCAGACGCGGGAATTTATGACAGAGCTCCACTCGGGCTCGGTCAAGAATTTCCTGACCGCGCTGTACGGAGAAAAACGACCCACAAAAGACGAGCTTGACGAGATAAAAGAGTGGTTCGAGGGGGTGTAGCTTATGGCTGCTTTGCTTCACAATATTCTGATATGCACTGTCAGCGGAAGCATCATGTTCGGTCTTGGCACTCTGCTTAATTTAAGGTTCAGCAAGCGCAGCATGTCGCGGTGGTACTACGGGATAATTATTTTATCTCTCATCATGCTGCTGGTGCCGCTGGAGTTCGGCGGCTCGCTGCCGAAGCTCATTAACGTCAGCCTACCCGCGGAGACCGCCGCCGCGCCCGCTCTGATAAGCGGAGCCGCAGGAGCCGCGGCAGAATCGGGCCCTTCGCTCATTCAAATAATATTTACAATCTGGGCGATCGCGGCATCGGCGCTGGCTGTTCGGAACATCGTACTCTACATCAGGGCAAGCCGAACCATAGGGCGCATCTCGCGGCCCTGCGAGAACGCGGAGGCGCTGCGAATATGTGAAAAGCTGCGGAAGGAACTCAGGGTCCGCAGACGCGTTCGGGTCATGGTGAGCGCCGAAACGGCCTCTCCTCTGCTGTTCGGGGTAATCAGACCGCGAATAATAATCCCCGACCGCGGCTTTGACGCCGAGAGCCTGAGGCTGATATTCGCCCACGAGCTGACCCACCTCAGGCACCGCGACCTTTTGGTAAAGCTGCTGGGAATAGCGGCGGGCTGCGTGCATTGGTTCAATCCGCTTATCTATCCGCTGCGCAGATCGCTGAACACAGTGTGCGAACTGTGCTGCGACGAATCGGTGCTGAAAAAACTCAGGCTTGCCGACAACAAGGACTACGGCAGGCTGATAATCTCGGTGGTCGAGGACGGCGGCGCGGGCTACGCGGCCTACTCCACCTCTATGGCGTCGGCCAAGAACAGCATGAAAAAGCGGCTGTCGCGCATTGCGCGCTTTAAGGAGATAACGGGCGCGCTAAAGATGATAAGCGTTCTGACCGCCGCGGCACTGGCGGTGTGCAGCATGACGGCGTTCGGCTTCACGCAGGCGGCGAAAGTCGTGCCCGAGGAGATATCTTCGGTGTTCAGGCCCCAAGGCGGCTCGGTCGTCAGCAAATTCTCGGCGGCTGTGCGCGAAACGCCCGCTCCGACCCCTCCGGAAACGGCGGCGCCCGAACTCACCACGGGCGAAACGGCGGACGCGGCGCAGCTCCCAAGCGAGCCCGAATACGCGGCGAACGACGAGCCTATAATTGATATAACGGACGAGAGCGCGGAGACTATATCCGAAGAATTTACAGAACCGCAATATAACGAGCCGGAGCCGGAACCCGAATATACCGAACCTGTTCCGGTGCACGAGCCCGAAACGCAGACCGTTGTCGCGCCCGCGGTCGTCACTCCGCCTCCCGCGCCAACCGAGGCGCCCAAAACAGCCGAGGCCGTCAAAGTGCCGGGAGTGTCGTCATACGTGATAAACCTTGAGTATGACGATTCGGGCAAAGCCTCGTCGCCGGTCTTAGAGGCGGTAAGCACGACCAAACTGAGCTTTAATCTGACAAACATGATAAGCGGAGTTGAGATCTACGCGTGCGGAAAAAACGGCGAAAACGCGCGTAAGGTTTACGAAAGCGCTGACGGCTCCATAACGTCGTTCACGCTGCCCGTGACCGAGGGCGAGTGCTGCTTCGCGGTGTTCACCAACCACGACCGCACCCCCGCCCAAACAAACACCTTGATCATCAATTGACCCACGCAGAGCGCGGCGGAGGCTGCCTCGCCCCTTGGGGAGAGGTGGATTTCCGCCAACGGCGGAAAGACGGAGAGGGGTCAACAATGCAATTCGGAACACAAATCCCTCTCAGTCAGCTCCGCTGACAGCTCTCCCCAAGGGGCGAGCCAAATTTAGGACGCGGGAAATGCGCGAACGATTTTTGCCAAACTGTCTCCGCGTATTCACTATTCACTAATCACTAATCACTACGTTGGAAGGAATGATTTATATGAAAAATTACACTATATTTAGATTATTGTCTTTATTATTAATTACATTTAGCATTTATATCTGCTGTTTGGCGGTATCGGCGGCGGAAACGCCGGTCACGGGAGATATGCTCAAACAAATGGCAGAAAGCCGAAAACTGAGCGCAAATCCCGACGCGGATCGAATACTGAACACCGCTCACATCGAGCAAAATCCTGACCTGAGCCTCAACGCGGCAAACGCCGAGCCCAAAACGATCGGCGATTATATCGATCCCGACAAGGCGTTCTGCATGTATTTAAGACCCGCGCAGGGTCTCACGCGGTATTTCAGAGAAGGCGCGGGGAGCGCCGAATCGTTCGCCGAGGCGTTTGAGTTGTTCAAAAATTCCGAATACTGCGACATGGAATACTGGCAGCCGGTCGAACCGTTTTATGATGCGAACGGGGAGCTTATGAACGCGCGCTGCGTTCAGGCGCAATACGACATGGGCAGGCTCAATAATGTTACGCTCGGGACCGCGACCTACTTCTGGGTCGAGGACAAGTACTACGACTTGGCGGCTGAGGCCGTAAACAAAAGCGGCATAAGCCGTATCGACGCGGTATACACCTTCGGGAGCGAGATCGCTCTGGACACCGACAAGGGCAGCTTTGTTATGCCCTGCGAGACCGTGAAGGACGGCTGCGCGGAGTATGCCGGATACGGCGAAAGGTCGCTTGAGGGCGGAGCGCTGTATACCGCTTTGGAATACGACAGCTTTTACAGTCTTATGTCGCAATATGCGGCGGTCGCCTCGGAGCTTTTCGAAAATCGCGTGAGAGAGGCGATAGGCGGCACAATGATATCGCAGGCGGAAATGGAGACGACAGCGCAAAGGCCGCCCGAGGACAGCGACAGCTTTTCGAAATATATCGGCACCGAGCCGCGCTACTCCGACATAACAAAGGCGCAGGCGGCGGTGACAAACCAGCTGAGCGACCTCGGCGTTATCACAGGAGAGGACGGTATGTTCTATCCCGACAAAACCGTGACGCGGGCGGAGATCGCGGCCATGCTGTGCAGGCTGTTTGATATCGAACCCGCCGAGGCAAGCGGATTTTCGGATGTTCCGAGCGGTCATTGGGCGGCGGGATATATCGGCGCTCTGGCCCAAAATGGCGTGATAAGCGGATTGGGAAACGGCGCCTTCGGGCCCGACGAGACCGTGACCTGCGAGCAGGCAGCAAAAATGATTGAAAACCTGCTGGGCTACACCGACCATGCCGCGCTTACATACGGCGGCTATCCGCAGGGCAATGTCGTGATCGCAGCCATGCTGGGTCTGACCGACGATCTGGGCAATTTTGACTCGGGAGATCCGCTTTCGCGCATCGGCGCCGCGTGCATGCTGAGCCGCGCACTTGACACCCACATACTCACCGAAAGCTATTATTTCGCAAGCTCCTCTTTGGGCTTCGGCTCGACGGCCATGGCGGACGCGACCCTCGCCCAATACAGAGACGGCGCGGAGCTCAAGGGCGTTTACCACACCGGCGAAGCGGCGCGGGAGGCCTACGACAAGGCCGCGGCCGAGGAGCTTGACGAAAAATGCGGCGATATATTCCGCGAGTACCGCGCTATCACGGGCAGCGGCCCCGCGTCGGGCAAGCCGGGATTCGGCATCAGAAACATTTCTGCCCCGAGCAAGTCAAACCCAGTTGGAAGGATTATATATGAAAATTAAAATATTAAAAAAACTATGCGCCGCTGTGATAGCGGCGGTGGCCGCGCTTGCCTCAATGACGGCGGCGGCCGAAACGGTCACGCTGCCCGCGAAATCGGTGTACGTCGTGACATGCGCCAAGGACGGCGCGACGCCGATACTTGAAATGAGTGAAAGCAAAAGTCTTTCGGTCACATCGGTAAATCTTATAAGCTCGCTGCAAATTTTCAGATGCGGAAAAAACGGAGAAAATCCCGAACCCGTCTATGAAAGCGACGGCGATATCCGCGGCTCGTTCAAACTGAGCGTTAGGCGCGGCGAATGTTATTACTTTAAAATAGGCTGCATCGGCGGCAACGAACATGAAAAACTTATCATAAAATAGGAGGATGGATAATTATGAAAAAACTAAAAAAATTACTATCGGCGGTTTTGGCCGCCATGGTGGCGCTGACCGCGGTTTCGGGGCTCACGGTCTCGGCCGAGGGAAACATCACGGGCGCGCGGCTCAGGGAGCTGGCGGAGAACGACACTCTTGACAAAAACCCGTACGCGGCCGAGGTTTTGGAACAGACCTACACGGAACACGGCGCCGATATGCCCGAATCGAGCGGCAGGATCGGCGATATTATCGACCCGAAAAAGGCCTTTGCCGCTTACGGCGACGCGTTTGATATTACCAAGTTTTTTGAAGCTGACAACGGCGGCTCGAAAAATTTTGACGAGGCGATCGCGGCGCAGCAATTTTCATTCATCGGCAACAGATCCGATATTTCAACGGAATACTACGCCCGAACCGAGCCGACCGTAAACGCGGACGGCGCCAAATCAAACGCTGTCAGCATTTTTGTAAACACTCTTAACGGAAAACTCTACACTAACCTTAACGCAAACCAATCAATATTTATTGACGACGAGAAATACGAAAAAGCCGCCGAGCTTATCAACGGCGGCAATATCGGAACGCCGATCAAGGCCTATATATTTAACTCAAGCCATACGCTGGGCGTTGAGACCGACACGGGATGCTATATTATACCGTTCATGAAATATGATGATCGTTACGCGTCTTATCTTGGCAATGACGGCGGCATAATAGAAACCGATCGGGTTTACACAGTTGATGAATATAACGCCCGAAAAATCGGCGCGGCCGATAACGAGGCAAAGGCCCGCGCGCTTTTGAGGCAAAAAATCCACGAGGCTGTGCCCGATATAAAAACCGCCGCCGAGCTTGACGCAATTCTTGAAAACAACAAAACGAACAGCATTGACAGCTTTTCGAAGTACATAGGCACCGAGCCGCGGTACTCTGACATAACGGCAGGTCAGGCGGCGATCACGAACCAGATGAGCGATCTCGGCGTTATCACAGGCGAAAACGGTTTGTTCAGGCCCGACGACAATGTTACGCGCGCGGAGACCGCGGCCATGCTTTGCAGACTGTTTGAAATCGAGCCATACGAGACAGACGGCTTTCCCGACGTACCCTCATCTCATTGGGGCGCGGGCTATATCGGAGCCTTGGCAAACGAGGGCGTCATCAACGGGTTTGAGGACGGAACATTCCGCCCAAGCGACAGCGTGACTTATGAACAGGCGGTCAAGATGACCGAAAACCTGCTGGGCTTAACCTTTGAAAGCGACATATGGATGTACGGCGAATATCCCGTGGGAAATTTAATTGCCGCCTCTCAGCTCGGACTTACCGACGATCTCGGCAGCTTCGACTCGGGAAGCGCCGCGTCAAGAATAGACATGGCCTGTATCCTGAGCCGCGTTTTGGATTCGGACATAATAACCAATTGCTGTTATCTGGACGAGCTTAACAATGAGATCGGGTTTTACTCATTAAACGACATCAGCCTGAGCAGTCTCAAAAACGGCGGCGAACTGACGGGCAAATGGCAGAGAAGCGATGAGGAAAAACAAAAATACGCGGACGAGATCGGAAAAGAATATACCGAAAAATGCGGCGGCGTGATCGACGAATGGAACGAAAAAACAGGCAGCGCCATGGACAAGGAGATAACCCTCAGAAAAAACTGCACCCTCAAAAACGCCAACCCCGCCCCGAGGCTCACAACGTAGGGACTAGGGAGTAGAGACTAGGACCTAGGCCCACCTCCGTCTGCGGCAAGCCGCAGCCACCTCCTCCCGGGAGAAGGCATTAATTTGGCGCCCCCTCGGG
>CANQLT010000074.1 GCA_947624775.1 uncultured Monoglobus sp. | reverse complement strand
GAAATGCCCTCGCCGTATATGATGTCGAACTCCGCCTCTTTGAACGGGGGAGCGACCTTGTTTTTGACTACTTTAACTCTTGTGCGGTTGCCCATAACGCCGTCGTCGCCCTTTAGGGTGTCGATCCTGCGAACGTCAAGGCGCACCGAGGCATAAAACTTCAGCGCGCGTCCGCCCGTGGTCGTCTCGGGATTTCCAAACATAACGCCAACCTTTTCGCGCAGCTGGTTGATAAATATGGCGGTAGTGTTTGATTTTGAGATTATGCCTGCCAGCTTTCTAAGCGCCTGGGACATCAGTCTCGCCTGGAGACCGACATGCGCGTCGCCCATAAGGCCTTCTATCTCGGCCTTGGGAACAAGCGCCGCGACCGAGTCGATAACAATAACGTCGACCGCGCCGCTGCGCACGAGCTGCTCCGTTATCTCCAGAGCCTGCTCACCCGTGTCGGGCTGCGAGACGATCAGATCGTCGGTATGCACGCCGAGCGCTTCGGCGTACACGGGGTCGAGAGCGTGCTCCGCGTCGATAAACGCGGCCTCGCCGCCCATCTGCTGCACCTGCGCCACAACGTGAAGCGCGACCGTGGTTTTACCCGACGACTCGGGGCCGTATATTTCTATAATTCTGCCGCGGGGCAGGCCGCCTATGCCGAGGGCGATATCGAGCGACAGCGCGCCTGTGGGTATCGCCTCAACGTTGGCGTTGGGCTTCTCGCCCAGACGCATAACAGCGCCGCTTCCGAATTGTTTTTCAATCTGGCCCATTGCCAAATCAAGTGCTTTTCTTTTTTCCTCGTTCATTATATTTTCTCCGTTTCGTGAAATAAATTGGGTTATTTTCATTTGGATATAATTTTCCTGTATATAATTATAATTAACATACAAAACCCTGTCAAGCGGTTTTATTTAAAAAAATTGTTACATTAGGTGCAAAAATATGCACAGCGTAAATTTGGGTATCAAAAATCCCTCACGGGCGGCCGAGGTCGTCCGCACATCAGGCTCGCCCCTTGAGGAGAGCTGGCGCCGAAGGCGACTGAGAGGGGTTCCTAGTCCCTAATCACTAGTACCTATGTTAACCCCTCTCCGTCTTTTCGCCTTCGGCGAAAATCCACCTCTCCCCAAGGGGCGAGGCTTATTTTCCCCTGTCCGCCTGCCCCGTTCGCCCACAAAAAAAATCTCCCCCGGATGGGGGAGATTTTTTATCTTAGTGATTCTTCACTCTGTCGATGATCGCCGCGGCTTCGGCTCTGGTGGAATTATCCTTAGGTCTGAACATTCCGTTGTCTCCTGTCAGGATTCCCTGCTCGGTAAGTCCTGTTACATAAGGCAGCGCGTACTCTTCTATAGTGTCCGCGTCGCTGTAGTCAAGCGGATTGTCTGACGTCCAGTTCATTTCTCTGCCGATGATCGCCGCGATCTGTTCGCGGGTGATGTTGTCGTTCGGGCTGTAAGTTGTCTCGCTCGTGCCCAGAACGATTCCGGCTTCGGTCGCCGCTATTACATAGGGCGCGAACCAATCTCCGGCCGTTACGTCAACGAACTTCGACTCGGCGCTCTGCGCGGTCAGACCGAACAGCAGTACAGCCATCTTGGCGAATTCCGCTCTTGTAACATTGTCGTCGGGAACGAACAATGTGGCCGTTTCGCCGTTTATGATACCCATATTGTAGAGGTCCATAATGTAGCTGTATGCCCAGTGATCCGCGGGTACGTCCTCGAATACCTGATCGCCGGCTGCGGGCGCCGCTGTAGGCGCTCCGGGAACCGTTGTGGCATTCGGGTTGGCCGTTGCGTTCGGGTCAGCTGTTGCCGTGGGCTTGGGTGTCGCCGTGGCGCCTGTTCCAAACGTTCCGCCGCCGAAGCCGCCACCGCCGCCGCTGTAAGAAGGTCTTCTTGTGGGCGTAGGCGCGGGTGTCTCGGTAGGCTCGCTCGAAGGCTCAAGCGTAGGCTCTGCCGTAGGCTCGCTCGAAGGCTCAACCGTAGGCTCTGTTGTGGGCTGCTCGGTAGGAGCGATCGTCGGCTCTGTGGGAGCAATCGTCGGCTGCTCTGTGGGAGCGTTCGTGGGCTCTGTAGGCGCAGTCGTGGGCTGCTCTGTGGGAGCGTTCGTGGGCTCCGTGGGCGCAGTCGTCGGCTGGTCTGTGGGAGCGTTCGTCGGCTCTATAGGCGCAGTTGTCGGCTGCTCTGTGGGAGCGTTCGTCGGCTCTGTAGGTACAGTTGTCGGCTGCTCTGTGGGAGCGTTCGTCGGCTCTGTAGGTACAGTTGTCGGCTGCTCTGTGGGAGCGTTTGTGGGCTCCGTAGGCGCAGTTGTGGGCTGCTCCGTGGGCGCTGTTGTCGGCTGCTCTGTGGGAGCTGCTGTCGGCTGCTCCGTAGGCTCTGCCGAGGGCTGCTCGGTAGGCTCTACGGGCGCCGTTGAAGGCTCTGCCGAAGGCTGCTCGGTGGGCTCTACGGGTGCCATTGTAGGCTCAGCCGAAGGCTCGCTCGAAGGCTCACTTGAAGGCTCTGCCGAGGGCTCGTTCGAAGGCTCAACGGGCGGCGCGGATTCCTCATAATCGGGTGTTCCGTTGCCGTTCTCGTCAACTGCCCATACCGCGTAAACGGTGAACTCGGTTCTTTCGTCGTCCTCTGCTCTCTCGGGTATCCGATATTCGTTTGCCTCGGTAATATCCTCGGGCAGACCTACATCCGATGCAACAAGTCCGTTCAGTTTGGTCTGGCTCCAGCCTATCAGGACAGCCTTATCTCTGGACAGCTTGCTCGCGTCGATGTCGATCTTCATATTGGGCAGTATCGACTCGATGGTGTCGGGGATAACCGATGCCGCGTCGCAGCCGTTGCCGTCGAAGGTCACCTTGTAAGGCGTCTCGTTGTAGTCCGCGATGTAGTTGTAGTTGTCGTCAACCGCCCATACTACATAGGCGTTTACAAATCTCGTGTCAACGATGGCTCTGTGATAGTATCCGTCATGGTCGAGATATCCGTTTGAATCGCTCTCTGCGACATCGGGGTTCGGGTTCCTGGTATCCGGCAGGAGCATTTTTCCGATTACCCAGTTATTCTCATCCGTCAGGCTTCGCGAAACTCCGTGCGAGAATCCGCTCCAGCCGATCTGCGCATAGTGGTGGTACAGTGTCTCGCCGTCCGCGAGGTACAGATCAGCCTCTTTGATCACGTTGCTGTCCTCGAACTTGATATTCTCGTCCGGGCTGTCGATATTCGTTCCGGGGAACGCAACATAATCTCCGGGCAGAACATTATACTGTATGGCGGGCAGCTTGGCTCTGTTCTCTTCGGATATCCTTATCGTATCCTCGGTGATGGGATTGCCGTTCTCGTCCTCATAGGGAAGCGTCGGAATATCGCTGCCGCTGGAGGCATGGTTGCTGAAACGCTCGTTCAGGTTATACGCGTGCGCCAGTCTGTTCTCGCCGTAGTCGCGAATACCGTTGCCGTTCGAATCGACCGCCCATACCGCGTATACCTTGGCGTTTTCGTTGTCCGGTATGGCTACTTCAGTCACGAGCGTGGTTGACTCATCATTCTCGTTGTCGATAAGGGCATGACCCGGATTGTTCCATTCCTCGTTCTGCGTCCAGCCTATCAGAACCGCGCCGGGTTTGTAGATCATTACGGACGCCGACTGTGTTGACATAAGCGCCGCCGACTCACCCGGTGAATGATGGTCGTTGCAGGTGTAGAACCATCCTGTCGTCTCATCTACGCTGTAGCGGTTTCCGGTCGCGCCGGGCGCGTAGTATTCTACATGATAGTAGTTGCTGTCAAATCCGGCGTTACCCTGGTCGTCCGTCTCTGCGTATACCGCGTAAAGATTTACGTAGTTTCCGCTCGTCGGCTGCGGGATCGTATACGGGCTTGTCACAAGCTCTACAGACTGTTCATGTCCTTCCGCGTCGGTCCACGATACCTCTGATACCGGGTTGCCGTAAGCGTCAATTACGCTGCTGTCTATTGTCGTACCGTGCGCCGGTATATCCACAGTCTCCGGTATTACACTCCAGCCCGCGAATATCGCTTTGCCTTCGTTCTTGTACAGATTTGTCTCGGTTGTCAGCGGATAGCTCGCGCCTACAAGCAGATCCGTCAATGGCTCGGGCACTGTGCCTTCGCCGCCCAGCGCCTGGTACGCCAGCGATACCTTGTTTTCGGTATAGTCCGCTATCTGGTTGTTGTTTCTGTCAAGCGCCCAAACCGCGTATACCTGCGGATCGTTCACAACCGTTTCGGTTATGTCGACCGTTGTGATAAAGTGCGCGTTCGTCGGCGCCTCGTTGTAAAACGGCTCCGCGCCGCAGTCCACATCGCTCCAGCCAACGAATACCGCGTTGCCGAAGGCTGTGTACTTAGTCCAGCTTCCGTTTACAATTCCCGCGCTTGCGGCGCTGTCGGGATCCGTCTCATCTGTGGGCTGCCACAGCTTGATTCCGATCGAGTCAGCGTCTCCGGGCGCGTATGTCATCTTGATATGGCTCAGAAGAGTCTGGGGAGCTGTTCCGCCGTTTACGTTATATTCGATGTTCAGACCGCCCTGAACCATGCCGCAAACCGAGCATTTCTCCATGCTTCCGTCGCCGAACGACTGCCAATCATGCGCCTTTGCGCGCGCGACTTCGGTCTCGGTCTCGCCGCATGCCGAGCATGTGCGCGTCTGCGTGGTCTCGTCCGTGCAGAATCTTCTGCTTTCCTCGTCAATATCCCATTCGCTCCATTGATGTCCTTGGGCGGGTATAGCTACTGTCTCAACAGAACCCTCTTCTTCGGCGCCGCAAACCTGGCATACTCTGTGCGTCTGGTACTCGCCGTCCGTTACGCAGTCTGCGGGCTCAATGCGGCTGCCCGGAATTTCTACCGCGTTCGAATTAAAGTTATGCGGCGTTGCGGGGATAGATACCTCGACTGTCTGACCGCAATCCGTGCACTTCAAAACATATAATCCCGTATGGTCGCATCCCGCGGAATAACTCAGCTGATCGTCATACTGCATGTTATGACCTTCCGAGCCGATCGACAGCGTGGGAATCGAAGCCGTCTCGGTCCAGCCGCAATCACGGCTGCACTTCATTGCTACAATACCTTCGCTTACCGTTGTGGGCGCTACGCTGTTTTCATCATCAAGAACCGGATCATGTCCGAGCGCCACGCCTGTGGTCGTTGTCTCGCTGTATGTGCATCCCTCGTTAACGCAGGCGAATACTACCGTTGCGGGCTCCGTGCAGGTAGCCGTATGCTCAAGAGCCGTATTGCGCTGCAGGTTATGCGGCGTCATCGGGATCGTCGTATAATTACCCTGCTCTCCGCACGGGCAGTCGAGATAGGTGTAGCCCTCTCTGTAGCATGTCGCATCCCGGTGTACTTCTCTGCCGCTGTGCTCGTGCAGTTTATATTCAACTCCGCCCGATGCGTCTATATTCGAGTCTCTGAGTATATCCTCAAAGCGCTGTCTGTCCTCTTCGTCCTTGTATTCAATGGTAAGCTTACCTACCACTTTACCCTGCTGGCTGTTGTCGTTTGTTCTCAGCTCGCTGCCCGGATAGAGTGTAACGTCGCCCTCGATATATCCGCCGCCGTCGAGAACGATCTCGCCGCCGTTCTTTACGGTAACGTTAGCGTCAATATGGCCGCTGTTGAATACCTTCGCGTCGTTCGAAACAGTCAGGTCTCCGACGATCTCGCCCTTATTTACGAAATACTCGGTTCCGGGAGTGTCATATTCTTCCGAATTCTCAATCGTAACATTGCCTTTCATCGTTCCTGTGGCTTCGTTTGTAACGTTAGCGCCGTTTTCGAGATAAACGTCGCCCTCTACACTTCCGTAGTTTGAGAACGTTGTGGTATTCTCACCGTCGGTATAGCTGAATACCGCCAAGGAGCCTGTCATCGTTCCGTGGTTGGTCAAAGTCTTGCTGTCAAGAACAACGTCGCCGTCAACCGTCATGTTCGGGCCGAATACGTTCTGGCCGTTCAAATAGTAGTCATAGTTGACTCCGTCCATTTCGTTGCCGCCATACGAATAATTCAGATTGTCATACAATCTTCCGCCGTCAAGCTCCATCTTGGTGTTGTTGCTCCACTGATAGATCGTGCTGGTGCTGTGGGCGATATTGTGAGCGATCTCGCCGCCGGTCATGATGAATGTGCTGTTGTTATGGAGATAAACCGCAACACCGTGACCGTTATGCGGACCCGCGGGGCCGAAAATGTGATGTATTTTTCCGCCGTTCATGGTAAAAGTACCGCCGCCGTGAACCATAATAGCGCTTCCGTTGCTGTTATATGAATACATATCATATATATCAGTACCTTCATTGATCGTAAGGTAATGATTGCTCTCAATGCTCATAAGACCGCCGTTCTGCCATGCGCTGTGGCACTCGTGTACCTTCGCTCCCGTCATATTAATGTGCGTGTTGTCCTTCAGTTCACGCACGAGCTGTCCGCAGTTGGCATCGAGATTATGTATATCGGTGCCTTCGTTCATGTTTATCGTTGCACCCGCGTCTGTAACACCGAATACCGCGTAGTATCCGTACGTGTCGGTTTCTTCGTTATACGTACTCATGTAGCCGACCTCGGTGTTCTCGAGATTAACCGTGCCGCCTACCTGAATGAGGTTGCCTGTGGTTGTGATATTCTTGCCTTCCGCCGCGTCAGCGCCTATATCCGACGACAAAGCCGCGCCGGACGCGTAACCGTTGGGATCATACGGCGTTCTGGGGAAATCCTGTTCGCTCAAATCCTTTGTGGGATCAAGCATGGTTGAGTTCGGGTCTCTCTTGCCGTACTCAACAGGCTTCTCTCCGCCGTGAGCGTACACATCGCTGTACCATGATACGCCTCTCTCCGAAACTCTTGTTCCGTATACGCTTATCTGTATAAGACGGTTAAGCTTATCATTGTTCCAGTACCAGTAGCCGCCCGCGTCGATCTTGACATTCTTGATCGTTAACTCGTCGCCCTTGTCAACCTTGAACAGCGAGCCTGTGTATGTAACGCCGCCGATAGTCGCGCGGGTTATAGTATGGCCCTGACCGTCGATGGTAACCTTCTTGACTTCGCCGTCAGCGCTCTTGCCAAGCTCGGCCATATAGCCCATCTCAAAATCATCGGTAAGGTAGATCGTACCGCCGTCCTGAACATCGTGCATAGCCTTATAGAAACGCGCGTATTTTGTACCGGTGTCTACTGTCTGACCGGGATTCGCGACAACTATGCTGCCTTCCTCGGAAGGTCCGAAGTCGGTAAACGTCGTGTTCGCGGGAAGCACAATGTTATTGTTATCTTTATCCCTATAGCTTATCTGAGCGGTGGGGTTCGATACGATCGCTTCGCCGTATATGCCGAACATACCGAATACCCATGTCGTGCCTATCTTGCCTCTGAGGTAGTAGCCGCCCTCTTCTGTGCCGAGAGGCGACAGAGGATACGTTTCACCGTCGGGTGTGGTGAGCGTATACGTTGTGTTTGCATCCGTTGTCTTTACCTCTATTTTATACTGTCCGTCACCCGTTTCATATGTGCCGTCTTTAATTACCGATGCGTAGTTGCTCTGATCGGTCTTATAATAACGGTAATTGCCGTTTATCGAGAATGGCTGCTCGCCTTTTGTGCCTTTATTATCCGGATATACATTACCCAGTCCCGCGGTGAATGTGTGATACGTCAGCATTTCGTTTGCGTTTCTGCCGTATTGGTTCCAGGTTATATCGCCTCTCGCAAACTGCGTAAAGCCGTTGTATAAGTCATCCTTATCGTCTGCCTCGGTTCTGAAACCGTTGTACAATACGCTTATGGTCTTGGGCAGATGCATTCCGTTCTCGTCGAGCGTCGCGTTATCGCTGTTGAACGCCACATCCGCGCTGTAGATGCTCTTATCTCTCAACGACTCACTATCCTCAGGCACCCATGTGATATCGCCGGTATCATCAATATTTATATAGTGATGCACACTCGGATCATCCAGATAATATGTGCCCTTGAACTGCTTGAAGTATTCATGCGCTTTGGTCTTATTTTCTTCGCTGTACGCTCTGTCATTTGCGTAGAGCTTTGTGAAGGTCTTGTTGTAACCGGGATCACTGTTCGGTACGACCGTCCAATCGGTTCCGTCCGCTTTTTTGGGGTCAAAGAGCGTTGTGTTGCCCGCGTAAATATACGCAGTCTCGTCGCCCAATACGGGAGCCTGACCGTTGATCGTCGCCGCGCCGAAGGAAACCTTCTGCATCTGCTCGATGGCTTGGATACTGTTATTAGCCATAGTCACGCGCGCGTTGGGGAACATTACGACAAATCCGCTTACGCCGCTCGCTACGTGCGTCGCATCGCTGATTTCAGATTTGAGCGTAACACGCGGCTTGATCTTCTTATACTGAATATTGCCCTCGGCGTCCTTGCCGTTGTCAACATAGAAGTATACTTCTCCGTATTCATTGATTTCGGCGTACCACTTGTCGGTCATCTGCGGACGGTATGTGCCCTTGTATTTGTTCTGCGAGAGCCATTGCTGCGCGTTCAGATAATCATGCTCCGCGCAGAGATCTATCGCCGATACCGTCATATGCTCGGGTACGTCGTCTCCGTCCTCGTCCGGCTTGTATACGGTTTTCGCCGTGATCGTGAAGTAGTTGTTCAGATACTGCTGATCCTCGGCGTTGCCCGAATTTCTGAGATACGGAGTGAGCGTGAGAGACGCGTTCTGTGTGCACTCGAGATTGTCGTACCAACCTTCCAGCGGAACAACTATGCTTGAAACATATTTGTCGTATACCGTGCTTGTCGCGAAAGAAGGAGCGCCCACAACGTCCTTGTAGTTTTCTTCCTTGTTCTCCGATTCGTCGAACTTGAGAGATATATTACCTTGGTCGTCTATCTTCATGCGCCACTCGGAACCGTCGTTCGCGTAATATTCGCCCGCAAACTCCGCTATGTAATGTCTGTCTTCGTCAAGCTCCGAGTCGCACACAAAGCGCTCCGCGCTGCTCAATATAACCTTGTCGTGAGCGGTTTCGCCCGGCTTATGATACATTGTGCCGCCTGCGGTGAAATAGTGTGAAAGCAAGGTTTCACGCGTGTAGTTTCCGGGCCATGTCAGCGTAATATACGCGGGCGTGGTCGCGGCGGCATCATTGTAATGATCCGGAACTTCGATAAACAGCTGGTATAAATATCTGCCGTTTATGCCGACCGCCGGGTTGGTGGCGTTATATGCGAATACCGGTTTCGGATTTACCTTAACAAATTCGTTTGAATTGTCGTCAAAATCAACAAGCACGTCGCCATCCTTGGTGATTCTGATTCCCCAGTCGATATTGGGGTCGTTGAAGCTGTACTCGGTGTATTCCTCAGACTCACCGCCGGGGAGATACGCGAATTGCTTCAGATACTGCTTCATCTCGGCGATAGACGCCTTATCCTTGTCGTTGGCCGGGTTCTCCTCGGAGTTGGGATCAAACTCCGCGCTTCCGGGATAGGTGTAGTTCATATTGCCCGAGAAGTAATGCAAAAGCTCGGTCTCGGAAGGATCATTCCAGTTGCCGTCCTCACCCTTCTGCTGAACGGCGTAAACCGCCGCGTTCGGAGCGGTGAAACGTCTCGGCTGCTGGAAAGGCGCGGTCATATCATTCGCCCATGTAAATGCGTATGTCGCGGGATAAATATTGGCTGTTGACTCATTGTCGTTTCTGCTGTACCAATCATAGTCCGTGAACACGATCGATGAGGGATAAACCGTCGGATCCTTCATAACATACTTTTGAGCGTCGCTCATATTGACGAACGCAAGCTCGTGGTCAACGCCGTCAAACGCGTGATATACGGGCGTGCCGTCGTCCTTGATTTCGATATACTCGTCATTTAAATTCTCTGTTGTGCCCGGTCTGTTGATATAATACTTGCCCGCGTAATCCTTATAGTAGTTCTTGTACCAATTCATATAATCGGTATGCATAAAGTACAGCGTGGGAGCCTTGAATTTCTCCGGTTCGCCGTCGCCGTTCGCGTCGGGCTGATAGAAATATCCTGCATCAATCGTGAAATACTTATAGGGATCACCCTTGTTCTCATGGGCTCTGTTATCGTTATTTACAGTCCATCTTAGCGTCAGATACGCCGGGGTCGTGCATGCCGTGTCGGTATAATAGCCCGGCAGATACGCGTACATAGTGCCAACCGAGTAAACAAAATTCTCGGGCTGGTTATTGCCTTCCGCGTCCGCTCTTGTGAATCTGTTAACCGCGTTAAGCACCGGCTTAAACTCGCCTTGATCCGTTGTAAGCTTAACAGTACCGTAATCGTCTATATTGATCTTCCAGTTTTTGTACATCTCGTTATAGTTGGCGCCGAATCCGGGAGCCAGAGTGTACTCACCCGTGTAGTTCCTAAAGTACTCGTTGGCAAATCCGCCGTCGGCTGTGAAGAATGCCGCGCCTTGAGTCTTTTTGAGAATGTGTCCGGGCTCGGTATTATCATAAAGCGTCATATTGCCGCTGAACGCGTAGCGCTCAAAGCCCTCGGGCCTGTCGGTCTGCTTAGCGTCAACACTCACATAATGCGACCATGCGGGGATGAATGTTTGATAATTCGATGTTCCTGCCAGATCGTACCAATCCGGACTTCTGAATGAGAACGAGGACAATCCTTTCTTTTCATACGGATATATCTTATCGGCGTTCGTTGTATTTACATACGTAACATCGGTTACCTTGATATTGCTCGCCGTTGCGATATCGCTGTTGGTGAGCGTGGGCTGACCGGTGGTCGGGTCTATCGTGATCTTCCAGCCGGAGTTATCGTTCAAGGTATACTCTCTCGGAGCGTTTCCGAGATACTCGTTTACCTTATCATATCTGATATATTTTTCACGGTCGGTTCCTATATTACTTCCGTTTCCACCAACTCCGGGAGCATTAAACTTACGTATAAGAGTTCCTTCAGCCTCGCCGTTCATAGCTGTGTATATCGGCTTGTTTCCGGGAAGCGTGAAACGATCATGAGTATAGTCAAAACCTATTGTAACAAGGCTTCTGTTTACGGTGGCATCGCTCTTGGTTGTCGCGTTGTCAAACCAACTGTTATCGGTGAACGTAACGCTTGCAACCTTCCACGGATTCTCAAAACTTGAATCACCATTTATATAGTTAAATAAGCTGTTGTTATTTAGTGACTCCGCGTTGATATTATCGCTGCCGAAAGTATAATACGCGGGGTCGCGCTTTTCAAGTTCAGTTCCGTTGTAGTAATACCATACAACTTCGCCTTGATCTGTTATCTGCATATACTCGCCCGGGGCGTTGTCATAGTTGTAGTGATACGTTCCGGCATAATTTTTAAGAAAGTCCTTCGCCTTCTGTATATAATGCTCGTCGCTGTCAAAATATATCGGAGGCATACGTAGGAAACTCGAAACGCCGTCTCCCGCGGGTTTATACAGATTTGCCGCCGCAACAGCAAATCTCCACGCGCCCTTACCCTCGGACTCGTTTTTGTCGGATGTGTTGATCTGCCAAGTAATCGTCAGATACGCGGGCGTTGTGCATTCCTTATTTGTATAATATCCGGGCATATAAACAAGCATATTGGCAACCGAAGGGATCCATTCTTCTTCTCCGCCCTTGCCCTCGTTATTTTTGCTCTGCTCGGTGCGACCTGTAGAAAATGAAGCCGTGTACCAAGTGGTTCCGTCATATGTGACCTGCACCTTGCTGTCCTCGACCTTGAGTTTCATATTTGCGAATATGGGGTCATAGTGCGCTGCAAGATCAGCGGCGCCGGAAATAGAGTATGTGCCGGCATAATCCTTGAAATAATTTGTCGAGAAATCGCCTTTATTCGGTGTGAATAAAGTGCTGCCGTTTACAAATACCTTAAGTATTGACTTATCGGTATTATAAATCGTGCCGTTCGGCTTAAACGCATGGCGATCAAAGCCCTCGGGTCTTGAGGAAGTATTTGTATTGCCGTCGGCGTTTACGCCCACTTTTTCTTCCCATGTAACCGTCAGGGTATGATATTTATTCGTGCCGCCGTTAGCGTTATACCAATTTTCACTTGAGAAGATAAATGATACAAAATTATCGTATGTCTCGGCTGTGTTGCCAAAGTTTACATAATCAAGGAAAATATTATCCTCTTCAACTCCGTCAGACATTTTAAGATTTCCGTATTCATCAACGGTTATTTTCCAATTGGAGCCGTCGTTTATCTCATATGTATCAACATAATTTAAAAAGTAATTTTTTACTTTGGTCTGGTTATACATATGAACAGCGCTTGAGAAATAATACGTAGGATTCTTTTCTTTATCGTAAACCGTAACATTCGGCATAGTGAAATAACCGTATTGGTTCCAACTAAACACAAGCGACTGATTGCTGCTGCCGTTGTTTGTGAACCATTCGCCCTCTTTGCTGAATGTCAGATTTTGGGGCATGCCTGTTTGTGGGTTCGCAGTGCCAACAGATGTAAGCTTTGCGTCGGTGTCCTGACCGCTATGCAACAACTGAACGTTATTTCCATCTGGGGCAATCACGATAGACCACTCAGTGTCCTCGTATTGTTTTTCAGTACCGTCGTTATAGTCCTTCTCGGTCACATAGGTTCCGGCGTGAGCCGCGAGGTACTGCTTTGTTTCATTCGACAGCTGAAGAGCTCCGTCTATTGCGGCAAGCTCTATGCCGGACTCGTTCGAGATCGCGGCGGGCTGGTCCTCGCCGCCGGCGAGTATGCTGTCGAGACGGGCTTTTTCGTCCTCGGTGAGAGTGGCGTTGATCGTGGCCCACTCCTCGTCGGTCATGCCCGCAAGCAGGGATTCGCGTCCCGCGCTCGTCTGGTTAAAGACCTTGATGATCTCCTCGCCCGAAAGGCCGACAAAACGGTTGGCGTCCGGCTGCGCTATCGCGGGGATAGCGGCCTCCTCCTCCGAATCCTCGGGCTGAGCTTCCTCGGCCTGAGCCTCGTCGGACTGAGCCTCATCGGGCAAAGCCTCGTCGGCAGCCGCCTGTTCGGGCGCCGCCTCGTCTTCCGTCAATGCTTCTTCCGCCGGCTGATCGACAGCCGCTTCGTCCTGCGTCAACACAGCCGCGGTGTCCGCCGCCGTGTCGTCGCTGCCCGCGGCGAATACGGGCATGCCGACGCCGAGCGCGCTTGCGATCATGCAAAGCGAAAGAACCAATGCAAGAATTCTTTTTGCTTTCATAAACTTTTCCTCCGTTTATATAAAATTTTTAAAATTTTTTTCGAGCCAAATTGTTCGATTAAGCGTACTTAACGCGATTTTATGTTATTATATCACGCTGCTTTGAAATTGTCAAGTTGTACATATACAATTTTTCATTTATGTATGTTTTTCGTCAATATACACAAAACACCCCCCCCCATTTCGATTTTTTGTTTGTGAGGTTTCACAAATGCAAAAAATTGTAAATTAAAAAAGAGTTGTAGTGAGACACCTCATCAGTCAGACTTCGTCTGACAGCTTCCCCTCAAGGGGAAGCCTCTCTTGCCTTCCCCTTGAGGGGAAGGTGGGTTTTTGCCCGAACGGGCAAA
>CANQLT010000073.1 GCA_947624775.1 uncultured Monoglobus sp. | reverse complement strand
TATGTTTTACACCTACGCTTGCTTTGTCCTGTCTGAATTCCTCTGTTTTACTTATTTTTTTGCTTTTCCACTCATTCCTTTTTCCTTATTCCTATATTTTTTGCGTTTTGCTCATCTCTATATAAAATTTTATCATAACGCTTTATGGTTTTCAATTCGGTTTGGTTATGCTTATAATAAGCGTTTCTTATGCGAAAAAATCCGAGTTTGCCGCTTATAAGCCCCGCTTATAAAAACTATAATAAATCGGAATTGATTTTAATCGGCCGATGCGCTATAATATATGTATACCAACTTCCCTGACAAACCTAATGAAGGCTTTTTGCTAAGGCTTTCGGTTTGTAACCATAACCCTTTACGAACAGAGGCTGCCGCTAAGCGGCAGCTTACTGTTATTATCCGTTTACTTTTGAATATGCTTCGTCTGTGACAGCTTCGAGCCATTCGTTTGACGAGTTTTATTCTTCCGACCAGACTCCTTTTGCCATGTTGAACACCGCCCACGCCTTGGGCCAGCCTACGTAAAACGCGGCGTGGGTGACTATAGCCGCGATCTCCGCGCGGGTAACGCCGTGCGCCTTCGCGTTTTCCAAATGATATGTCAGAGACGAGTCGGTGATGCCCGACGACATCAGCGCGACAACCGTGATAATGCAGCGCGTTTTTAAATCAATATCCTCGTTGTTCCAGTTCTCTCCAAAGAGAACGTCGTCGTTAAAATGCGCGAACTCGGGCGCGAACTCCCCGAGCGACTTTCTGCCCGCTGTTTGAACTATTTTTTCACTCATTGAAAATTCCTCCTGTTAAAATGTGTGTAAAAATTTAACTCTGCATATATTATATACCTGCTGTATAATAATGTAAAATGCCTGTTTTTCATAGTTATCCATACAAATTTTGTATTGATAAATTATTAGGTCAATTTGTCAAAAACCCTGTTTAATTCCCGATTAAACTTTTAGTCAAAACGGCCCTATTGAAAAATCATAGGGCCGTTTTTTGATAATTATTGGGAATCAGATTTTAGCAATTCTGTCGGGTGCTTTGCCATTGAGTTTGTCACAGCTACAATTCCCGCCCATACCGCGGTGACCGCCGCGGCCATGGCGACTCCTGCGGTCGCCATTTCTTGAAGGGCCGATACTCCGTTTGTCAAAAACGGCGCCCACGGCACGATCTCGCCGTGCCAGATATGCTCAAACGCTAATAGAGCCGAGCCGCCCCAGAGCATATTGTTAAGCCAGTTAAGTCTTTTGATAAAGGGATTATGAGTTTCTTTTTTATCGGTGTTTTTCTTCACGATCGTCGTTACGATAGCTTCCGTTGTGGGTACTAAAAAACATGCCATTTTATTTTCCTCCTTATTATAAATATGGTTTTTTACCAAATAAATTATACCGCTTTAAATTTCTGCTGTCAACATTATGAATCTATGCTTACTAAATTATTATTCCAAAACCGATTTTGCCCAAGCTGTGACCGCTTTTATCTATTATTGAAATAAGCGGCGATTTCTTTCATTCTTGATGATTGGTTCGCGTGGAACGGGCAGCGTTTGTTGCAATGTCCGCACTGCACGCAGCTTTCCGCCGTCACATCTAAATTTTTGTAATGCTCCTCGGCAAGCTTGTCGCCCGCTTTGGCGAGGTCATAATATTTGTTTATCAGCCCTATGTTCAGCCCTTGCGGACAAGGCTGGCAATGATTGCAATAAACGCATATGCCTTTCGCGTCATTAGGCGTGAACGAGCCTATCACGGAATAATCCTTTTCCTCCGCCGAGGCGTTAAAAAAGCCGAGAATGTCTTCAAGGTCTTTTTTCCCGCGGCAACCCGGCAGGACCGTTAACACGCCGGGTCTGTCAAGAGCGTATTGTATACATTGGTATTTAGTCAATGCCTTTTTAAAGGGCGACGTTTTCTTATCTAACAGCTGTCCGCCGCTAAAGGGCTTCATTACGGAGATGCCGACGCCCTCTTTTTCGCATCTTTGATAAAGTCCCGTCCTGTCGGAGACGCCGCCGATAGCGTATTCTCCCTTTTGATAATCATATCCGGGATTTATCGAAAACATCAGCATATCAATTATCCCCAAGTCTAAAACGCTGTTTACCGTTTCCGGCGAATGTGACGACAATCCGATATGCCTTACAACACCCTGCGCTTTCAGATCCAGGATATACCTGAGAGCGCCGCTTTTTTCGTAATCCCTTAAATCGGATCTTTCGTCAAGACAATGAATAAATCCAAAGTCAATGTAATCGGTTTTTAGATTATTCATCTGCCAATCTATTGATCGTTTGATCTCGTCAAGATTTGTCGTCCATCCGTATTCGCCCGTAGTGTAATCCGCGCCGAAATGTATTTGCAGATACACTTTATCCCGCGAATCATTTAACGCCTTGCCGTATGCCGGGAAGCAGGAGGCGTGTCCCGCCGCCAAATCAAAAAAGTTAATACCGTTTTCGACCGCGTATCTGACTGTTTCGATTATTTCCTTTTCGTTTTGCATGCCTATGACTGATGAGCCCATTCCTATTATGCCTATCCGTTCTTCCCCGTGAGGGAGCTTTCTGTATTCCATAACGATTCTCCTTTATCTTTAAACTTTACTATAAGTTCATTATATAACATCAGCGCAAAGCGTTCAAATATTTTTTGCCTTTGCGGCGTATAATAATTTTATCATAATATTTTTGGGCTTTCAATTTGAATTATTTATGTTTATAATAAGCGGCTCTTATATGAAATTTTTTGGGCAGAATTTTTAAAATCGCATACATAAAATGCCCGATTTTTTAAAATTGTAAATAAGTTTGTATTTTATATGATAATTCAGAGTTATTACACATTTCTGTAAATCTATGCGGAAATCGCAAAATATTCATGTAATTTAATGCAAATAATTCGATTAATACACTTGATTTTTACACGAAAGTATGTTATAATGTTATCATCTTAATATCGGGGGGTGTTGATATGTATCGGAAAATTATGAGCTTTTTGGAAGAATGGAAGGAGAGCGAGCATCGCAAGCCGCTGATCCTGCAGGGCGCGAGGCAGGTGGGCAAAACTTATTCGGTGCTTGAGTTTGCGCGCACGCATTATGAGAATGTGGCATACTTTAATTTTGAAACAAATCCAAAGCTGAATGACACATTTGCCGAGAATATCAGTCCCGGGTATTTAATTCCGATTCTGTCGCATATCGCGGGGCAGACTATAGTAAAAGAAAAAACTCTGATAGTGTTTGACGAAGTTCAGCTTTGCGAAAGGGCTTTGACTTCGCTGAAATATTTTTGCGAGGACGCGCCCGATTATCATATTATTGTCGCGGGCAGTCTGCTCGGAGTCGCGGTCAACAGAGCGGCGTTTTCATTTCCCGTCGGCAAGGTAGATATGAAAACGCTGTATCCTATGGATATGGAAGAATTTATGCTCGCGATGGGTGAGGACGCGCTGGTTGACAGAATCAAAAAATGCTTTAAAACCGACAGTCCTATGCCGTCGGCTTTGCATGATACAGCGATGGAGCTGTATCGCAAATATCTTGTCGTTGGCGGTATGCCGGAGTGCGTGAAGCAATTTGTTGAAACAAACGATTATATTCTTGTGCGCCATACCCAGGACACTATACTCGCAAGTTATTTAAACGACATGAGTAAATACAATAATTTAAACGAGATCAAAAAGACGAGACTTGCCTATGACAGCATAACCGTGCAGCTTTCAAAGAAAAACACGCGTTTTCAATATAAGCTGATAAAGAAAGGCGGACGGGCAAAGGAGTTTGAGAACGCCATAGAGTGGCTGAGTTTATCGGGAATTGTGTCTCGGATATACAAGGTCGAGCAAATTAAAAAGCCTCTTGAAAACTATCGAAATATTGACGCGTTTAAAATATATGTTTCGGATTTGGGTTTGCTGTGTTCCAAAAAGAATTTGGCGGCGAATGACGTGCTGTATATGGTTGACGAGCTTAATGATTTTAAAGGCGGTATGGCCGAAAATTATGTAAATGTGCAGCTTGAGATCAACGGTTATCAAACGTATTATTGGGAGTCTGACCGCGGAGCGGAGATAGACTTTGTTATTCAGCGCGAAGGCAAGCTTATACCGATAGAGGTCAAGTCCGCCGACAATACCAAGGCCAAAAGCCTTAATGTTTATATGAAAACATATAAGCCTGACTATGCGATCAAGCTGTCGTCAAAGAATTTCGGATTTGAAAACGATAAAAAGACGGTTCCGCTCTACGCGGCATTTTGCATTTAGTATACAGCTGTATCGGCATTGGATATGCGGAATAACCGCAGAGGAGGATGCGCATCGGATATTTTTCTATTTGATTGACCGGTAATTTATGATTATTGTGGTGTTGAAAATCTTTTTATTATCGTCATAGCTCCACCTGATTTTTCCGTCATAGTTTTTGAGAGCTTGTTTTATACTGAGCATGCCTATTCCGTGAGCGGCTTTGTCTTTTTTACGAGTGAGGAGTTTTCCGTCCTCGACCGCAGGCTCGGAATCGGCGCTGTTGTCGGCCTTTATCACGACGAACGCGCTGTTCATATCATATATGCTTAAAAATATTTTCTTGTTTTCGGACAACTTGCAGCTCTCTATCGCGTTGTCCAAAAGATTGGCGAAAATCGCGACGATATCCGCCTCGCTTATAAACGATATGTCAATATCCTGAATGTATATCTGAAACTCGATGCCCTCGGCGCCGCACTCTTTCATTTTTTGTGACAGAAGTATATTAAGCGCCTTGTTGTTGGTGTACTCGACCAAAAGAAATTCCTTGTTTTTATCCTCGATCTTGTGTATAAGCGACAGCGCCTCGGTTTGGTCGGCGCTCAGCATAGCCTCTATGTTGGCGCAGTATTTGTTAAAATCGTGCACCATTATTTTAAGCTCGTCGTACTTCTCCTTTATCAGGCGATAGCTTTCAAAATCGGTCTTGTTTTTGCTCTCGATCTCCCTGAGTCTTTTTATCTGTATGTTTTTGTCAATAATCCTGTCAAATACAATGTAAACGATAAAGTTGGCCGCGATAAGCATAAAACTTATTATTAAGAATAACGTTTCCGCTTCATAATTTAAATTGGGTCTCATGTTGTCAAACGCGTATAAAAAACCGCAGGTGCATATCGGCAGCAGCAACAGCAAAAGCACTTCCGCAACCTTTTCGGAATATTTTTTGCTTGATGAAAAACGCTTTAAAGTAATTACAAAAACAAAATACAGTGTTTTTGAAACAAGCGAATATAACATATCTTGCCAGAATGCAAAATAGACGGTGGGTGTTTCGGTTATGTTCACGCTCAGGATAAATTCGGCGATCAGCTCCGTAAACATCATAAACACGGTCAGAATAATAACGTTAAGCACAATTTTTCCCGTTGTTTCCGCAAAGCCCATATACAGCACGATAAACGTTATCACTATAAAGCTGATTATATTTAACACGGGAATATAAAAAAGGCATAAAGCGCCTATAACTGTATAACCGAGAATAATTATCAAATTGCTTTTTGCTCTGCTCTCTCGGTACCGCATAATTCCGTTTGAATATAGTATAAGAGACACACACTCGATAAGCACGCAGAGCTCTGTCGTAATATCATTCAGACTCATCATATTACTTTTGCCGCCTCAAAAAACTTGATGTCAAAATCCTTGTATCTCCGTCTGCTCATCATAGTCTTGTACGCGCGGCCTCCGTAAGACATTTTGACATCGGTCTTTGTGTACCCCGTTACATATCTCAGATTTACATAGTAGCTCTGATGAGGCGCGGCAAAATAATTCACCTCTTTTTCTATCATTTGTTTCACGGCCGAGAATACCTCCTCGGTTTCAAATTCATATTGCTTGGTTACGATTTTGGCGTGCCGTCCGCTGTTGGAAACATATATTATATCGGCCGTTTTTATTTCAACGGTCAGTTTGTTTTTAAAATTTGTCACCGATATCTTTTTCGACGCGGACGCGATGCTGTCGAGCACATAATCAATGCCCGAGCTCAGCCTGTCGGGATCGACAGGCTTTGTTAGATATCT
This sequence comes from uncultured Monoglobus sp., assembly GCA_947624775.1. GTDB lineage: Bacteria > Bacillota > Clostridia > Monoglobales > Monoglobaceae > Monoglobus. Next base: position 7,526 of record CANQLT010000073.1, on the reverse strand, counting down.
TATCGCTCTGACGTCAAAGGCCCTGTCCAGATAAAGCGAGTAGTTCGTTATAAAAAACACGAAACAATTCTCGTTTTTCTCGCGGATCTTTTCGGCAAGCTCAATGCCGTTCATCCCGTCCATCTCAATGTCGAGAAAAACCATATCATATATTTTCCCCGAACTCAACAGATCCGAGGGAGAATTATATGTGCTGAGCTCAATATTCGCCTTCTTTTCATATAATATCTTCGATACGAGATCGGCCTCATATTCTAAAGCGGCTTTTTCATCATCGCACACGGCTATATGCAGCGTCATTTTAAATACTCTCCTTAAAACTTAAATTGCAAATTGTTCAAGTATATTCGCGATTATTTTCGCTGCCCCTTATTTTTCAAGCGTTTCGTTCATGCTGCCCGTTCGATAACCGCCCAAGTCAAGCGATACGTATGTAAAGCCGAGCGATTTCAAATAATCGTGCACGCTGTCGGATTTTTCAAGGATTTTCGGAAATTCGTTTTTGTTGATCTCGATTCTTGCCATATCCCCGTGCACGCGCACGCGCACCTGAGTAAAGCCCAAGTCAAGCAGATATTGCTCCGCCTTGTCAACCATGCCGAGCTTTTTCTCGGTTATGGTCTCGCCGTACACGAACCGCGACGCCAAACACGCAAATGACGGTTTCTCCCATGTATCTAAACCCAAGTCCATGGATAATTCTCGTATTTCGTTTTTGGTAAGTCCCGCGTGCCTGAGCGGACTTTTGATGTTTTGCTCTTTGACCGCGATAAGTCCCGGTCGATAGTCGCCGTTGTCGTCGATGTTCGAGCCTTCCGCGATGTTTTCGATGCCAAGCTCCGCCGCCGCTTTGCGCATTTTAGTGAAAAGTTCCGTCTTGCAGAGGTAGCAGCGGTTTTTGGGATTCTGCTCGAAGCCGTCAATTTTTAATTCTTCGGATTCTACAATTATCTGTTTTATTCCTTCCTTTTCGCAGAATGCCTTTGCCTCGTTAAGCTCGCGCTGAGGGAACGAGCAGGAGCGCGCCGTTATCGCGACGCAGCTGTCGCTCAAAACATCATGCGCGGTCTTTAGCAGAAACGTCGAGTCCACGCCGCCCGAAAAAGCAACCGCGACTGATCCCAATGATTTTATATATTCCTTTAGATTTTTATATTTTTCGTTCATATCAAAAATTCCTTTCGTAATCCCTAATTAAATACCGCCTTACGGCTACGCTTATTATAAATTATGGTTTTTATATCAAATAAATTATACCGCTTTTAATTTCTGTTGTCAACATCATGAATCTATGCTATCTAATGGGATTTACAAAACGTTGAAATGCAAACGTCCGTAAAAATACAACCCGTCGCAAAAATTTTTATATAAATTTTAAAAACATATTGACACAATGTCAGGATAGTGATATAATACAATCAGTGACACGATGTCAGAATATATTTTTCGGAGGTAATTTAAATGAAAAAGAATATTGGTTCTCAATTGGCGCTTTATCCTGTGCCGGTAACTGTTATAGGTGCAATGAATGACGATGCGCCGACCTGGACTCTTGTCGCTCATACCGGAATTATCGGACATGACAGAGTTCTTGTAAGTCTGGCTGCTCCCCACTTCATTAACGGCGTTATCAAAAAGACAAATAAGCTTTCGATAAATATGGTGACTGAGGAAATTTTACCGAAAGCGGATTTTTCCGGCTCCGTAAGCGGAGCGAAAACAGACAAGTCGGGATTGTTCGACTATGAAACAGCAGACGGGGCTCCAATTATAAAACAATCTCCGCTTACTATGGTATGCAGCGTCGTTGATGTGTATAACACTCCGAACTTTGAGAGCTTTATATGCACCATAGACGGCACATACGTTGAGGAAAGCTGCTTAAACGGTGCGGGAAAAATTGATTATCGGGCTATGAACCCCATTCTTTTCGAATTTCCGACATATGAGTATCTGAGAACGGGTGATGTGATCGGTAAATGTTTGTCATTCAAAAACGACGGTAAATAATAAAAGGAGAGTACTATGGATACACGGATATTAAAATATTTTCTCGCGGTAGCGAGAGAGGAAAATATAACAAAGGCGGCGGAGATGCTGCATATAACGCAGCCGACGCTTTCGAGGCAGCTTTCAAAGCTTGAGGACGATCTGGGAGTAAGGCTTATGGTCCGCGACAAAAACGGAGTCACGCTCACCGACGAGGGAATACTGTTCCGCCGCCGCGCTGAGGAAATAACGGAGCTTGCGGACAAGGCGGAGCAGGAGCTTGGAAACAGCGCGGAAATGGTTGAGGGCACGCTCTCGATCGGCTGCGGCGAGCTTGCCTCGGTCAGACTTTTGACGGATATTTTTAAAAGTTTTCAGGAAATTTACCCGAATGTGCAGCTCGATCTGTATACAGGAAACGCCGACCAGATCAGGCAGCGGCTCGACGACGGGCTTAACGACATAGGCATATTGCTCGAGCCGGTGGAGATCGACCGATATGATTTTATACGTTTTAAGACCCGCGAGCGCTGGTTTGTAGTAATGCGTTCCGATTCGCCTCTCGCGCAGAAAAAGTGCGTCACGCCCGAGGACCTGATAAACCTCCCGCTGATCGTCACTAAGCGCCAATGCGTAAGGAACGAGATCGAAAACTGGTTAGGGAAAAGCGTTGACAAAGTTAATATTGTCGCGACGATAAATATGAGCACGAACGCGTCAATTCTCGTGGAACAGGGCATAGGATATGCAATCGTTATCGAGGGCTCGCTTCCGTATATTGACAAAAACATAATTTGTATGCGTCCGCTGTGCCCCGAAAAAACCGCCACATCGGTGATAGCGTGGAAAAAATTGCAGACATTCGCTCCCGCGGCGAGACGGTTTTTGGAATATATACGGGACAAACTGACCGAATAATTTATCAATACAAAATTTGTATGGATAACTATGAGAAATAAGCATTTTACATTTATTATTCAACAGGTATATAATAAGTGTACAGTTAATTTTTTACAAATATTTTTTCAGGAGGAGTGATAGTTGTGGAATACACAAAATTGGGCAAGTCCGATCTAAACGTGTCGCGGATATGTATGGGCTGCATGGGCTTCGGAAACGCCGCGACGGGACAGCATAGCTGGACGGTTGACGAAAGCCGGACAAGAGAGATAATAAAACGCGGGCTTGAGCTGGGCGTAAATTTTTTCGATACCGCGATAGTTTACCAAAACGGCACAAGCGAGCAGTATGTGGGACGGGCGCTCAGGGATTTCGCGAAGCGCGACGACTATGTGATCGCCACAAAGTTCACTCCGCGCACGCAGGACGAGATAAATGTGGGCGTGGACGGCCGCAGGCATATCGAAAACTATCTCGATCAAAGCCTTAAAAATCTCGGTATGGATTATGTTGACCTCTATATCTATCATATGTGGGACTATCACACGCCGATGGAGGAAATTATGGAAGGGCTTGACGGAGCGGTCAAAGCGGGCAAGGCGAGATATATCGGCATTTCCAACTGTTTCGCATGGCAGCTCGCAAAGGCGAATTACTACGCGAGAGAAAACGGGCTTACCGAATTTGTTTCGATCCAGGGGCATTACAACCTTATCGCCCGCGAGGAGGAGCGCGAAATGATTCCGTTCTGCAAGTCGGAAAACATCGCGGTAACGCCCTACAGCGCGCTGGCGAGCGGCAGACTGTCGCGCAGGTCGGGTGAGAGCACAAAGAGGCTTAAAGAGGATTCTTATGCCAAATTCAAGTATGACGCGACCGCCGAGGCGGACGGCAAGATAATAAAGCGTGTCGAGGAGCTTGCCGACAGACGCGGCGTTTCGATGACCGAGATCGCGCTGGCATGGCTGCTGACAAAATCCACCTCTCCGGTGGTCGGAGCGACAAAGCTCTCTCACGTCGAGGGCGCGGCCAAAGCGGTCGATCTGAAACTGACCGAAGATGAGATCGGCTATTTGGAAGAGCTGTATATCCCCCATGCGCTGGCGGGAGTTATGGCTCAGAACGGAAAACAAAAAGCCGGAAATGTGGTGTAAAATTAAGGAGGAGATCAAATTGAAAAAACTTTTATTGTTACTTTTATCGGCTGTCATGATAATATCCATGGCCGGCTGCGCCGCGGGCAATACCGCGCCTGACGCGGAAACGGCGGCAGAACAAGCCGAGGAGGTGCCCGCGTTATTTAACAAAACACTTGTCGTATATTTTTCCGCGACAGGAAACACAAGAAACGTCGCCGTAAACATTGCGTCTGTTACAGACGCGGACTTACACGAGATCGTGCCCGAGGTTCCCTACACTGACGCAGATCTTGACTACAACAGCGACTGCCGCGCAAACCGCGAGCAGAACGACGACGCGGCTCGCCCCGCGATCAATGGCGGCGAGTTCGGAATTGAGCAATATGACACGATCTTCCTGGGCTATCCCATATGGTGGGGACAGGCGCCGAAAATTATGTACACCTTCCTTGAAAGTCATGACTTCACCGGCAAAACGATAATCCCGTTTTGCACCTCAGGCAGCAGTTCTATCGGCACGAGCGCGGAAAACATGCACGCCTCGGCACCGAACGCCGAATGGCTTGACGGACAGCGCTTTACGTCAAGCGCCTCGCGCGAGGACCTGACGGAGTGGATAAACGGCCTTGACATTGGTATTAAGGCGGAATAATCAACGGCAATTAAAAATTATATAAACAAAGAAGAATAAATTCAGGAGGTTTTTACAGTGAAAAAAGTTTTATCGGTTTTTGTGATTTTATGTATGATACTGACCGTGTGTCAAGCCGCCGTGTTTGCGGCCAATGCCGACATAACGATCACGCTTCGGATAGGCGATCCCAACATGACGGTGAACGGCGCAGAAAAAGCGATCGACGAGCAGGGCACGGCTCCGGTTCTGATAAACGACAGGACATTGCTCCCCGTTCGCGCCGTGGTTGAGGAAATGGGCGGCTCCGTGGAATGGGTCGAGGACACCCAAACGGTAATACTGGCATACGGCAGCGACACAATAACGCTGCAAATCGACAACCCGACAGCGTATTTAAACGATGAGGCAAAGGCTCTTGACACCGCGCCCATGATAATAGGCGACAGAACGATGATGCCGATACGCTTCATCGCCGAGAGCTTCGGCTTTAATGTTGGCTGGGACGACGCGACGCAGACAGCGACCGTTTCAAACGTATCAAGTACCGCCGCTCCCGCGGCAACAACGGTTCCTGCGGCGACAGCGGAACCCGCGCCCGAGGCGGGCGGCAAGACCCTCGTCGCGTATTTCTCCTGCACGAACAACACCGCGGGAATAGCAAAGCATATCATCGACGGCATCGGAGCCGACGCTTATGAGATCGTGCCCGAAGTTCCCTACACGGACGCAGATCTTGACTACAACAGCGACTGTCGCGCAAACCGCGAGCAGAACGACGACGGGGCCCGCCCCGCGATCAACGGAAGTGTTGAAAATATGGCGCAGTATGACACGATATTCTTGGGCTACCCGATCTGGTGGGGCAACGCGCCAAAGATCATATTCACCTTCCTTGAAAGCTATGACTTTGCCGGAAAGACGATAATCCCGTTCTGCACTTCGGGCAGCAGCCCCATAGGTTCAACGGCGGCAATGCAGAGCGTGACGCCGGGCGCAAACTGGCTTGACGGACACCGCTTCAGCGGCGGCTCATCGAGCGACGTCGTTATGGAATGGGTAAACGGTCTCGGCCTGTAATATTTTAAAAACAAAAATTCGAAAGGAACATTGCACCCGTTTGCGGTTTCTCAAGAGCTGCGATATGAGCGGCAAACAGCGCGGTCCGCTTCAAATCTGACCGCGCTGTTTGGTACATGATTTAACAATTAATCAATACTGTAAAGCAGCCGCTTTACGCAGGCGTATGTTATATCATAGACCGTCATTTTAGGATAATTCATACCCGCGTCCGTCATAGCCTGCTGCTGCTTGTCCGTCACGACCGCGTACGGATATATACCGAACATGAACGGAAAAAACAGATATATAAACTCATGAAGCTGCTCGTTCGTAAGCGTCGGGACATACTTTTTCACAAAATTGCGGACGGTGCATATCGAACGGTTGTACGCGACCTTCATATCCGTCAGACGGTCAAGGGAGCTGTTTTCCTCCATGTCGTAGTGGTTCATCGACAACAGCTTTAAAAGCTGCGGACGACGTTCCAGCGACCGCGCGAGCGCGTCGGCGATCTCGTCCTTTGTCATGGACTCGGTTTCACGCATCGTCTTTTCCAGATCGTCGCACCAGAGGTTGTATTCCCGCTCAATAAGCGCGAGGAAAATCTCCTCCTTCGTTTGGAAATAGTTGTAAATTGAAGTGCGCGTAAATGAGGTTGCACCCCCTATCTCCTTTATGGTTATTTCCTTGAAGCTCATGGTTTTATACAGCTTCTCGCAGGCGTTGATGATTTCTTCCCTGCGCGCGTTGGTTAATTCGGGTGATCCTTTTGGCATAAATTTTTCTCCTTTAATCAGCGCTTACTTAAAATTTAGTTCGCCATTAGTGTAACATAATTCTGACATAATGTCAATATATATTTGAAAATCTATTGACAGCGTGTCAGCGGTGTGCTATAATATATAAAAATGACATAATGTCAATATTAGGAGGTAATTACAATGAGTAAAACATTGGTAGCATATTTCAGTGCAAGCGGCACGACTGCGAGAGCCGCGAAAAATCTCGCTGAGGCGGCGGGAGCGGATCTATATGAAATCAAGCCCGCAGTCCCCTACACAAGCGCGGATCTGAATTGGCAAAATAAAAATTCGCGAAGCTCGGTCGAGATGAAGGATAAATCGAGCCGTCCCGCTCTTGCGGACACAAACGCGAATATCGGCGCGTATGACACAATTCTTTTGGGCTTCCCTATCTGGTGGTACACCGCGCCGACAATAATAAATACGTTTCTTGAAAGCTATGATTTTTCGGGCAAAAAGATCATATTGTTCGCCACCTCCGGTGGCAGCGGTATCGGCGGCTGCGTTGACGCGCTGAAAGACTCGGTTTTGCAGAGCGCCGAAATAAAGGCGGGCAGAATGTTAAACGACAGGCTGTCACAAGACGAGCTTAAAAAGTGGGTGGAGACGTTATGAAAAAATTTATTTTTATAATAATATCGGCGGTTATCTGCTTTGGAATTTGCTCTTTGACAGCTTTTGCGGCGGATGAGCAGTATAAAACAGATAATCCCGACGCACCGGCTGTTTACATGACAACGGAAATCACGCCGGAAGCGCTTGTGAAAATTTATGACAAACTCGGCTTTAACGCCGAGGGCAATGTGGCAGTCAAAATGTCCACAGGTGAACCGCCGGCGAGTAACTATTTAAGGCCGGAGCTTATCGGCGATTTGGTGCAGAAGGTGGGCGGAACAATTGTCGAGTGCAACACCGCATACGGCGGTTCGCGCTCGTCAACGGCTATGCACAAGCAGGTGGCGGAGGATCACGGGTTTACCGCCATTGCGAACGTGGACATTA
>CANQLT010000072.1 GCA_947624775.1 uncultured Monoglobus sp. | reverse complement strand
TCTCGCCGAAAGCCCTTTTCAGCATAACAAGCGCCTCGGCTCTTGTCACGCTCCAATCCTCGTGGAGCAGACCGTCCTCGTAGCCCTTTAATATGTCGGTTTTTTGAACGCCGGGGTTGTAGTCGTCCGCAGCGGTGAGCAGCATATCGCATACTTCGCCGCGAGTGGCATAATCATCCGCCGCGAATACCGGCGCCACAACGGGCATCGCGCCGATCAGCATTGCCGCGCTTAATATAAGCGCGATCAGTTTTTTCTTCATAGATAAGTTCCTCCTAAAATAAATTTATTTACAGCAATGTGGTTCTGCTTATCATTGTCACAAATTCGGCTCTTGTTATTGAGGCGGCCGGAGCCAAAGTGCCGTCGGGATAACCGTTTATGATTCCCGCTCCGCACGCCCACTGTATGGCGGGCGCCGCGTATTCGCTTATCTGCGCCGCGTCGGTGAAGCTCATGTTCGCGCTCTCGCCAAGCGACACGTCTCCGCCCTTATACTGCGCGTATCTGTAAAGTATCGCCGCGGTCTGCTCTCTTGTCACATTTTCGTCGGGCCTGAACGTGCCGTCCTCAAAACCCGTCACTATGCCGTTTGCGGCAGCCCAGGCCACATACGGAGCATAATATTCATTCGGGTCAACGTCGCTCAACAAAGCACCGATCGACTCCGTGAATCCGTCAGCGCGTCCGATTATCGTCACAAGCATTCCGCGCGTCATATTTTCATCGGGGCCGAACTCGGTGTCGCTCACGCCGTTTACAAGGCCTTTGCCGTACGCCGAATTCACCGCGTCATAGAACCAATCGGATGGCTTTACGTCAGTAAACGGCATTCCGTCGGATATCGGCGCGTCGGCTGCGGGAGCGTCCGTAGCCTCAGGCTGCGGCGCCGCCGTTTCAGTCGGCGTTTGTGAAGGCGGCGGAGAGGGGGTTGCTCCGGTCGTGCTGAATGAGCTGCCGCCAAAGCCTCCCGAGCTGCTGCTGCCGGAATGTGACGCGGCTTTGGGCGAAAACGTAATTTTCTCCGCGACATTTCCGTCCGCATCGACATAACATCCCCACTTGTCGCTGTCAAATGTCAAAACCTTGCCTTCGGACGTTGCCGTTACTCCTTCAAGATAAACGAATCCCGCCACATCTCCCTCTGAGGTAAAGGTGCAGGTGTCGTCCATTTCAGTTTTTATTGCGCCTTCAAACGGCCCGTCAAACAGATAAATAGCGTAATCATTTGTCGCGTTTGCCGCCCTTACCGTGAGAGTGCTGTTGTTTTCGAGCTTAATTCTGCTCTTGTATATTGTGCCGTCAGCATCGGTAAATTCACCGTTAAGACGAAGTCCTACGTGAACCACGCCATTATCTCTGACCGACAAGGCGGTCAGGCTTGAGTTGTCCTTTATGACGAGTTGGCCCACATCACAGCCGATACCCGCATACGTATATTCTGTATCGGCGCATGAGCCGCCCTCCGCCTTAACGCTTGAGCCGCCGCTTATTGTCAGGGAACCGTTCTCCCATGTATCTATTCCCAGGCTGTCGTCACGCGCGTCTCCGCCGTAGGCGTTGACCTCCGCGTTTGATATATCGATATTTTCATAGGCGAGTATTCCGGTTGAGCTTGTTTGACCGTCCTGTACCGATTCGTCATACGAGGTATTTCCTCCGAAGGCGTGGAGGGTGCCTTTTCCCGTTATTTTCAGATTGCCTTCGCAGGCAACGCCAAAGCTGTCAATGTTTACCCCGTCGCCCGCGATTACTGTAAGAGCGCCGTCTATGTCAAGCGTCAGATCGCCGCGCACATTTATTCCCGACGCGCAAATGCTGGTATTGGTTCGGGTAAATCCGGCGGCGGCGCTATAGATATACGGCGTTTCGCCCTCGGGAACGTAAAGCGTTGCGCCTTCGCTCAGATACAGTCCGTCCTCGTGTGTTGTGACAAAACGGAAATCCGAGGTGAGCGTCAGCTTATTCTTCTCGCATATCGCGCCGGGCACCTCGACAGGATCGGACATTTCGCCGGTGTGGAAGTCGTATTTTGAATACAGCTTGCCCGTTTCGCCGTCGAAGTAGAGTATCTTGTCACCCTCGGAGACGTCCTCAGCGTTTTTAAATTCGATGTACTTCGCGATATTTCCCTGCTTGTCAACATAGCTGTTTGTCAGTTTATCCGTTCCTCTTGTATACGACAGTATCTCGCCGTCCTGTGACACAGCCACAACTCCCGAAAGCTCGGCGTAGTGCGCCGCTTTCATCGTTCCCTCGACTGTAAACGCGCAGGTGTTGTCTGTTTTCACGGGTACCGTCACACCCGCCGAACCCCAGATACCGAAGCTGCGTTCGGAGCCTGAGGCGCTTGATTTGAGCGTGCTGTTGTTTTCAAGCATAATGCTGCCGTTATATATCACGCCGTCTCCGCGCACATCGCCGCACAGTATGCAGAGTCCGTAGGAGTCGCTTTGTATGCTGCCTGCCGCCGAGGCGGTAAGGCTCGAATTGTCCTTAACCGTAAGATTGCCCGTCGTTAACGCGGCGCTGTAACAATCATCGTAAGGTTCACCTTCTCCGCGGGTCTCACCGCTTTCCGCCGTGACGGAAGCTCCGCCGCTTACGGTCAGATTGCGGCCTTCATCGGTCACTATACCAAAACTTATTCCATACGCGCTGCCGCCGCTGAAACGGGCTTTGGCAACCGATATATCCAGATCCCCGTACACATATATTCCGAGAGAGTCCCATCTGGCGGGCTCCGCGGTCTCATCATGCTCCGTGTCTCCGCTCACTGCGATGAGTTCTCCTTTTCCGGTTATCGTAAGGTCGCCGTCCGAGAGAATTGCGCGGCTCGACGCTTCCGTACCCGTGCCCGATCGCACGGTCAAGCTGCCGTCTATGTCGATCGTGCTGCCGTCGGCCGCAAATATTCCGGTGTACTCGAAAAGATCATCGTCGCCCGTAAATCCGTCGGCCGCGCTCAGTATCGTCGGGTTTTCGCCCTCGGGAACGTATAGCGTTGTGCCGCCGTCTATGAACAGGCCGTCCTTGGCCGTCGTCACAAACCGGAATTCCGAGGTGAGCGTCAGCTTGTTTCCCTCGCATATAGCGCCGGGGAAGCTGTCTATCGGCTCGGAAAACTCCTTTGTGTCATAGTCCATCTTCGTGTAAAGCTGACTTGTCGCGCTGTCGTAGTAGAGGATATGGTCGCTTTTCGCGGCGTCCTCCGCGAATATCATCGATGCGGGCATTGCGGCGATAATCATCGCAACGATCGATATAAGCGCGATTATTTTTTTCTTCATGTGGTTATTTTCCTCCTTTATGTGATTTTTAGTAAGATGACACCTCATCAGTCAGGCTTCGCCTGACAGCTTCCCCTCAAGGGGAAGCCTTTTCTGCCTTCCCCTTGAGGGGAAGGTGGGCGCAAAAGGCGCTCGGATGAGGTGTCATCTAACAATTTAAAATCTTACCAGATCGAAACTCTGTCCTCGGGGGCTGTCCACATGCCGTCATTTTCGGTTATGCCGTAGACTTCCATGAACTTGTCGCTGGACTGGAACAGTCTGTTCACGCGCACATTGTCGGGGCTGTGAACATCGGAATTCATGTGATTTTGGAGCGCCGCGCGGTAGTACGTGCTCATCCATACATTGGCCCAGCTCTCATAGAATTTCTCGTAATCAAAATTCTCGGTCTTTGAGGCAAGCTCGGTCGCAACTGAAAGTCCGCCCAGATCGGCGGTGTTTTCGGTAAGCGTCTGCTCGCCGTTCATAGCGAGTCCGGGAGCGGTCTCCCGGCCGTCATAGAAGTCGATAACCGCTTGGCAGCGCTCCGCAAACGCCGCGGCGTCCTCATCCGTCCACCAGTTCACCGCGTTTCCGTTCTCGTCATACTGCGAGCCGTTTCTGTCAAAGGCGTGGCTGAGCTCGTGACCTATAACAATACCCAGAGCGCCGAGATTTGTCTCGTATGCCGCGTCGGAACTGTAGATGCCCGGAGTCAGAATAAATCCCGCGCATATTGTGATGTCGTTAAATGAGGGATTATAGAAAGCGTTTACCGTCTGCGGAGACGCAGTCCACTGCGTATGGTCGACCTCGGCGCCCTCATTGGCGATCATGTCGGCTAATGTCGCGTCCCTAATCGTCATCAGATTTTCCACCAGCGAGCCGCCGTCCGCATAGCTCCTGAGCTCTTTACTGTCGATCCCGATCTCATCGTAAGAATCGGGAGCTCCGACCTTTATACCCATGGTATCGAGCTTCTTTAACGCCTTTTGTTTCGTCGTGTCGCTCATCCAGTCGAGTTTTTGTATCCTCTCGCGATAGATGTCGATCATATCGGTTATCATTTTGGTTATGTCGGCCTTTGTTTTCTCGTCAACATATTTTTCGGCGTATACCTCGCCGAGATACTGCTCGAGCATGTCGTTCACACAGCTTGTCGCCTCGATCTCATCGCTGAGCGTTCCCTCGGTACCGTTCATTGCCGAATTATATTTGTTAGTTGCCTGTTTAAAATCATCGCTCATATATTCGGCATAGCTTGTAACGAGTGTGATTTTTGAATAATCCTTTATGAGGTCGAGGTTTTTGTCGTCAAGCAGCTCGGCCATCTTTTCCATCGCGCCCACGTCACTTACGATAAACTTGTCTTTGTTTTTTAATCCGCTGTTTTCAAACAGCTTGTTTATGTCCATATTTTTGAACAAGTCGCGCAGCTGATCAAGGGAGTACACATTATATGTATTATTAATGTCCATCTGCTCCGCAAGAGAAAGGCTCGCCTCGGCTATCTGAGTTTCAAGCTCAAAGCCCGACTCAGCCGCTGCCTCAGCGTCGGCCTCGCTGTAACCGATAAGCACAGCCAGATCTTTCATATACTCAATATACGCCGCTTTCTGCGCTTCCGCCCTGCCCTCGTACATATCCTTTGTGTGTATTGCGGCAGTGCCAAAATAATTCGCGTAACGCGTTGAATCCATCGGATCGAAAGATACGCCGAATTGCATGAAAAAGTCTATAGCCTTCGTGTCTACAAGGTCGGAGACGCTCTTCATTGCGTCTATCTCGTCAAGATACGGCTTTAACGGTTCATAGCCCTGCGCGTTTCTCGCCTCTTTGTTCATGTAGTTGTCGTATAGCGTCTTGATCTTGCCCTCTTTTGAGTTTTTGTCGGGATTTGACGCGGAGATCTCCTTGATAAGGTCTCTGAGCTGAATATCGGTCGTGTCATTTCTGATCGTTCCGGTAGCCGTCTGTCCTTCGGGTATCACGGTGTTCTCGAGCACGTCATGATTAACGGTCTGATAATAGTCGTCCTTGAGGTTGGTGCCGAACACGCGGTACATACGCTGAATAAACAGTTTCATCTCGTCTGTCGTCACGTTGTCGTCGGGCGCGAATATGCCCTCGGATTTTCCGGCCACTATGCCCGAAGCGAACACGTCGGCGAGTTCGGTCTCGGCCCAGTCGGGAATATCGGTGAATGTCTCGGCGGGGAACGCTACGTACTTATTAAAGCCTTTGATCTCGGGGATCTCGCCGAACGCGCGCTTCAGCATAACGAGCGCCTCGGCACGGGTAACGCTCCAGTCCTCGTGGAGCAGGCCGTCCTCGTAGCCTTTTAATATGTCGGTTTTTTGCACGCCGGGGTTGTAGTCGTCAGCGGCGGTGAGTAACATGTCGCAGACCTCGCCCCGGGTGGCGTAGTCGTCCGCCGCGAATACCATTATAGCGGGCATTGTGCCGATAAGCATTGCAGCGCTTAATAAAAGCGCGATTATTTTTTTCTTCATAATATTATTTTCCTCCTTTTTTATTCGGGCGGATGTGGCCGCCCCTACGGTGTTTATGTATCATGGTCGTAGGGGACGACGACTCGGCGTTCCGCGGCTCCCCTTCATTTATGAGGGGGAGCTGTCGCCAAAGGCGACTGAGGGGGTGGCCCCTTCCACCGCTATCGCGGTCCCCCTCCCCCACCTTACGGCAGGGGAGGCAAATCCGTTTATTTTACCAAATTGAAACTCTGTCTTCGGGGGGTACCCACATGCCGTCGTTTTCGGTGATGCCGTAGGTCTCGAAGAACTTGTCGCTGGTCTCAAACAGTCTGTTCACGCGAACCTCGGCCGCGCTGTGCACGTCTGACACGGCCAGCTGTTCAAGATACCCGCGGTAGGAAACATTCAGCCACAGCTGCGCCCATGTTTCGAACATCTTTTTGTAATCAAAATTTTCGATTTTTGACGCCAGCTCCGTCGCCACCGAAAGGCCACCCATGTCGGCGGTGTTTTCTGTAAGAGTCAGCTCTCCGTTTATGGTGATGCCGGGCGCGGACTCCTGTCCGTCATAGAAGTCGATAACCGCTTTGCAGCGCTCATCAAACGCCGCGGCGTCCTCGTCGGTCCACCAGTTCACCGCGTTTCCGTTCTCGTCGTACTGAGAGCCGCTTTTGTCAAACGCGTGGCTGAGCTCGTGGCCGATAGCAATTCCTATTCCGCCCAGATTTTCCTCATATGAGGCGCTTGAACTGTAAGTGTGCGGTATCTGCAATATCGCGGCGGTGATGGTAATATCGTTAAAGCTGGGATTGTAGCAGGCGTTCACGGTCTGGGGCGACATTATCCACTCGTTGTGGTCGATCTCTCCGCCCTCATTCTTAATATCGTCTTTCTCGGCGGCGTCATTGATCGCTATAATGTTTTCAACGAGGCTGCCGCCGTCGGCGTAGCTTTTAAGCTCTGTGCTGTCTAAGGTCGTTTCGGGGATCTTATCGGGGCCGCCGACCTTTATTCCCATGGTGTCGAGCTTCTTTATCGCCTTTTGCTTCGTCGCGTCACTCAACCAGTCAAGCTTTTGTATTCTCTCGCGGTAGATATCTATCATGTCTTCGATAATTTGAGTAACGTCGGTCTTTGTTTTCTCGTCCATATACTTATCGGTATACAGCTCACCGAGATAATCCGAAAGATAGCCGTCGACGCAGTTCACCGCGTCGGTCTCGTCGTCGCTCTCTCCCTGAATTCCGTAAACCTCGGAAACAAACGTCTTATACGCGTTATCAAAGTCATCGCTCAGATATGAGTCGTAGCTTTTAAGAATATTGATCTTCGCGCAATCCTTGATCGCTTCAAGGTTCTTATCATCAAGCAGCTCGGCTATTTTTTCCATCGCGCCGACGTCATAAACAATAAATCTGTCCTTATTCTTAAGGCCGCTGTTTTCGAACACCTTGTTTATATCAATGTTTTTAAACAGAGCGGATATCTCATCAAGCGAGTATATGTTGTATGTTTTGTTTATATCATAGGTATCGGTAAGCGAAAGACTCGCCTCGGCGACCTGTGTCTCTATATCAAACACTCTGTCTGCCGCAGCTTCGGCTTCTGCCTCGCTGTAGCCGATCAGTTTTAAGAGAGACGCCGCGTATTTCAGAGAAGCCGCTTTTTGATTTTCGTCCTTTCCCTCATACATTTCCTTTGTGTTTATTGTCGGAGTCGAGAAAAAATCGGCGTAATGAGTTGAGTCCTTATCATCATAGCCGATCTCAAATCTCGCGAAAATTCCCATCGCCTCCTTGCAGTTTACAAGATCGGAAACGCTTTTCATCGCGTCTATCTCGTCAAGATACGGCTTTATCGGCTCATAGCCCTGCGCGTTTCTCACCTCTTTATTCATGTAGTTGTCGTAGAGAGTCTTGATCTTGCCCTCTTTTGAGTTTTTGTCGGGATCTGACGCGGCAACGCCCTTTACAATGTCCTTGATCTGATCCTGCACCTCAAAGCCGGACATGGTGCCCATGCTGATTTCTCCATCGGGGATCACGGCGCTGTCAAGCGCGTCATGATTAACGGTCTGATAGTAGTTGTCCTTGAGGTTGGTGCCGAACACGCGGTACATACGCTCGATAAACAGCTCCATCTCGCCTGTCGTCACGTTGTCGTCGGGCGCGAATATGCCCTCGGCTTTACCCGCAACTATGCCCGAGTCGAACACGTCCGAAAGCTCGGTCTCGGCCCAGTCGGGGATATCGGTGAACGTCTCGGCGGGGAAAGCGATGTACTCGTTGGCGCCCTCGATCTCGGGGATCTCGCCGAACGCGCGCTTGAGCATAACCAGAGCCTCGGCTCTCGTCACGCTCCAGTCCTCGTGGAGCAGGCCGTCCTCATAGCCCTTTAAAATATCGGTCTTTTGGACGCCGGGGTTGTAGTCGTCGGCGGCGGCGAGCAGCATGTCGCAGACCTCGCCGCGGGTGGCGTAATCATCAGCGGGCGCCTCGTCGGCGAACACAGCCGCGGGCATCGCGGTGAGCAGCATCGCCGCGCTTATAAACAGCGCAATAAGTTTTTTCTTCATGGAATAATTCCTCCTTGGTGAGTTTTATAATAAATTAATTTTTTTCATATATAAATAATACATTTTTTAGCGGCGCGCTAAACATCCGAGTGATTGTTGAGACGGATGCGGGCCGTGAATATTTCTTTTTCGGCGTCGAAGCGGAACATGGCGCTGCCGCCGTATTTTTGAGCGGTGCGCGCTATGCTCGTAAGGCCGTAGCCTCCTCCCGCTCGTCCGCTCAGAAACGCCTCGGCGGGCAGGAATCCGTCCTCGGTCCTGAACCTCCTGATTATCCGCGCCTCTTTGCAGGAATTGGTTATCTCTATCGCAAACGAGCCCTGCACCGTGCCAATCCTGACGCTTATACGCCTATCCTCGGAAAAACTTTTGCACGCTCTTATCGCGTTTTCAAACGAATTGGCGAACAGCACCGTCAGGTCGGCAGAGTCTATGTCAAGCTCGCCGCACTCGGCGCAGACATCGCAGCTTATGTCGGCGTCTCTCGCCATACCGATATAATACTGCAAAAGGCCGTTGACAGTCATGTTTTTGCAGTACGCCTCGTTGTCGCGCCTGACGGTCATATCTATGACCTCAGAGAGGTACTCCCTCATCTCGTCAAGCTTTCCTCTGTCAAGCATATCGCTCAGCGAGGTGTAGTGGTGCCTCAGGTCGTGCCTCATTCGGCGAGTGTTTTCCATATCGTCCATGATTCTCTCGTATTGCAGATGCTGAATTTCCAACGTTCGCTTTCTCTCGTTGTCCGCCTCGCGCCGCAGCGATTCGCGGAAGATCAGCCAGTATATAAGCACCTGATCTACCAGCATGACCAAAAACATTGTCAACAGCAGCAAATACAGTCGGTATTCCATATAATAATACGAAAAATCAACGCATATTATCATTATGACAAACACGGTCGTTGACGCGATAAGTATAATAAACTCCCGCCTCATGCTCCGCGTTTCGACTTTGGTTATGTATTCGCGCAGTATGCGGATAACGAAAGACAGCATCATCGGCAGCAGAAAAGCCGCGGTTATCAAATAAAGCAGCACTCCGCTCGGCGAATACACCGCCCATTCCGCGACATCCTCATACACGCGGTAAAATCCCGGAAGCAGGCCGTTGAGCGCGTTCACCAGGCAGTATTGCAGCGTCGCGTAGAACAAGACCACGAAAAAGACCAGCAGCTTTTTTATCAGGGATTCTCGCACCAGCCAGATATAGGCCAGCATCGTCAGCAGTATCGCGGAAAACATGAACACGTTCGCGATATAGGCCGCGTTTCCCGAATAACCCCGCTGCATCGCCGCCGGGAACATCGCCGCGGTGATAATTGCAGCCACCGTCACGCATATAAAAATACGGCCGCGCCGAAAGCGGTATGAATCTTGCGGAAACGGCAGAAAGATCATCAGGGCGCAGGGAAAAAACTGTATGAAGAATCCCAAAGAATTCTGCAAATATGCCGTCATAACAAACACTCCCTTATAATTCTGTTCATAACCCTTTCCACTGCGAAAGCCGCTCAAACACGTAATTATCATACGCCGCGCGTATCGCCGCGCTCTGCCTTGTGGCGATCGGCAGCCTGATCCCGCTGCGCAAGACGCAGGTGCCGCTCTCCATCTGCGAGATATAGTCCATATTGACGACTATGCCGCGGTTTATTCTTAAAAAATTCTTATTCATTTGGTTCTCAAGCTCGCTGAACGACATCCGAATTTTCAGGTGCCGCCCGTCGGCAAGCGTGATGATGACCGAATGGTTATCGCTCTCGATAAGGCATATCTGGTCGAGCAGTATCGTGTGCCGCTCGGGGCCCGATTTAAGCGTGATGCGCTCCCTGTTTTCGGAGCGCGACTCGGTCAGACGCCTGAACGATTCTATCACTCCGTCGACCGTTATCGGCTTTATCAAATAGTGCACGGCGTAAAGTGAAAAAGCGTCCACCGCAAAGTCGCGGCTGACTGTCACAAACACGATCCCCGTGTCGGGAGAGATCTCGCGCAGCCGCTTGGCTATGTCAATGCCGTTTTCACCCGGCAGATAAATATCCAAAAACGCGATATCAAACGGCGGGTATTCCTTTGCCGCGGCGAGCAGCGACTCGCCGTTTGAAAACACCTCCGCGGTGCGCGTCGGGTCCCATGCCGCGAGCGCCTCCTCGAATTGCTCGCGCTCTCTCAAATCATCGTCGCAAACCGCGATCCTCATACCGCACACCTCCCAAGATCGTTTAGCGCGCATTTAAGCGCAGTAATCCAAAAATATTATAGCACAACATTTTGTGGCTTTCAATACTTTAATCCCACATTTCACGCCCCAAAACCCGCATTTCACGCAATCGGGGCGCAAAAAAACCGACAAGCCGCGCATGTCGGTTTATATTTACTGTTTGCTGTCTGATTGACTATTTGCTATCTGAACGAATAGCCGCCCTTTACCATGATTATGACCTCGTTGCTGGCCTTGAATCCGCGTCCGTCGTCACGCGGGACGATCAGCATATGGTTCGAAGGCATCTCGGTGCCGTCGGGCAGGTCATAGCCGTAGGTCGTGTCGGCTATTCCTCCCATTTCGGTGCCGATTATCACGCCGTTGCCCTTTCTCAGAATGAACTGCGCGCCGCCGTCGAATATGACGGTCTGGCCGGGGTTCACATTTACCACCGAGAAATTATCTGAATAGGAATCGGACGAGCCCTCGCCCAGCCGCTCCTCGACATACGCCTTAAACTGCGGCACAACCACGTTCACTATGTAGCTTTTGGTAACGACCGGATCGTCGGTATCGCCCGGCTCTGCCAGGACCGAGGTCACGCCCAAAAGCGCCGCGATCACCGCCGCCGCGATCATTATTTTAACTATCACACCTTTTAAACCGGATCTCATAATACTACCTCCTTATGTGATTTTCAAAAAATATTATCTGTCGTCAAGTCCGAAGCTTATGCTTATCGCGCGGTTGACGCGCGTCATCAGTCTGTCGTCAAGATGGCCTATCTTCTCTTTCAGTCTGCGTTTGTCTATCGTGCGTATCTGCTCCGCCAGGACCACCGAGTCCTTCGAAAGGCCGTATCCCCCGGCGTCAAGCTCAATATGGGTGGGCATTTTGGCTTTGTTGAGCTGAGAGGTTATGGCGGTGGCGATAACGGTCGGGCTGTACTTGTTGCCCACATCGTTTTGTATGATCAGCACCGGGCGCACTCCGCCCTGCTCAGAGCCCACGACCGGACTTAAATCCGCGTAATAAATGTCTCCGCGTTTTACTACCAAATCAATTCACACTCCGCAAGTTTAGTTTTTCTTAATGCCTTTGGTAGTATTTTATGCCTTAAATCTGTTTTGGTTCGGACGGCGGAACTTGCGGTGACAAAACGCCGACGCCTATGTACAGATCAGGTTTTTATCGGGCTGTCGAGAAGGTAGTTGTGAACGTCGGTCACACGACCTCCTTTAAGATAGACCCGAGGCACTCTCTTTCCAATGACACAAAGAATTTCATAATTTATCGTTCCCATAATCCCGGCTATCTCCTCAATGGGGAGCACGTTTCCCGCGGAGTCTTTGCCGAAGAGTACGGCCTCGTCACCGATACTGATATTATTGACATCCCCGGCGTCTATCATACATTGGTCCATGCAAATTGTTCCGATCTGGGGGCATTTTTTTCCGCCCGCCAGCACCTCGACCTTTCCCGACAAAAGCCGCGAGTACCCGTCGGCGTACCCTATCGACACGGTGGCTACTTTAGTCGGCTTTTCGGTGATATACTTTCTGCCATAGCTGACCGACGCGCCCGCTCCAACGGTTTTGACGTTGGTTATCCTCGCCTTGAGCGACATGGCGGGGCGCAGCTTTAATATGCTTTTATCCACAAAATCGCTCGGCATCAGGCCGTATAAAATAATTCCGGGGCGCACCATATCCATGTGATATTCGGGAAAGCGCATCAGGCCCGCGCTGTTGCAGCAGTGGCGCAGGTTTATTTTCACGCCGCGCTCTTTGAGCCTTTCACAAAGCTCAAAAAAACGCTCAAACTGCTGCTTTGTATACTCGTCGTCATCGTCGTCGGCCACGGAAAAATGCGTGAATATTCCGTCTATCTCAAGATTCGGAAGCTTGGAAATCCGCTCGATCTCCTCGATTGTCGCTTGTTTCGCGGCCTCGTCGCCGCAGTATCTGAAACCCACTCTGCCCATGCCGGTGTCGATCTTTATATGTATTTTTCCAATCTTATCAAGGCGCGCGCCCGCGTCGGACACCGCCTTTGCCATCTCAAAGGTGTAGCAGTTTGGCATTATGTCCTTTTCGATAAGCTCCTCGGCGTAGCTTATGTCGGTGTAGCCCAATATAAGCACCGGAGTGGTTATCCCGCACTTGCGTATCTGGATCGCCTCGTCGATAAAAGCGACCGCCAGCGCGTCGGCTCCGCTGTCGATCATGGTCTTGGCCGCCTCCAGATAGCCGTGACCGTAGCCGTCGGCCTTGACAACCGCCATGATTTTTGTGTTATCTCCCACGTGGGCGCGTATGGCCCGCATATTTTCGGATATCGCGTCCAGGTCGATCTCGGCCCAGGCGCGCTTTTCGTTATTCATAATAAGCTCCCCCTATTTGCCCGGCGTCCGTTATTCCGCGTTTGAAATCATTCTGAGCGTTTTTGGTATCCGCTCGCAAAGGTCGGTCGCCAAAATTCCGCGGTCGCCTATGTCGCACCGCGCCAGATCGCCCGCCGCTCCGTGAACGAAGGCGCCCAAGACAGCTGCGTCAAAGCTCTCGAGGCCCTGACCCATCAGACTGCCTATTATTCCCGAAAGCGCGTCGCCCATGCCGCCGCTCGCCATCGCCTCGCTGCCCGAATTGTTGACTCTCAGCTTGCCGCTGGGCGAGGCTATAACCGTGTTTTTGCCCTTTAGCACCACGGTCACGCCGTATTCTTTGGCGAATTCAGCCGCGACGCCGCTGCGGTCGTTCTGCACCGCCTCGATCGGCTCGCCCGTCAGGCGGCTCATCTCTCCCGGATGGGGCGTTATCACAACGCTGCACGACATGCGGTTCTTGTGCTTTCTGAGTATGTCAAGGTTTTCAGAGATAACGTTCAGCGCGTCGGCGTCAAGCACCATGTCGGTCGAGCCGTTTAATAGAGAATCAATGAGCTTCGGCATATCGCCGTTTTGCGACAGGCCGGGACCGAAAACACAAACGTCGGCGCGGCTGAGGCGGCTTTTTATCTCGCCGAGAGCGTCAAGGCTCAGAGTGCCGTTGCTCAGCTCGGGCAGAGGCGCGGTCATCGCCTCGGTCAATTTTACCGCCGCTATCGGCTGCTGTGACTTGGGCGTGC
>CANQLT010000071.1 GCA_947624775.1 uncultured Monoglobus sp. | reverse complement strand
AGAGTGAATTTGCAGTTTTCGCTCTCCCTGTATAGTACTTAATCTTTATTTGTCTTTCTTAACTTAATGACATTGGGAGGCTATCCCGCTTTTATTATATATGTTTCGCCCTCTCTCGCGTCTATCGAAGTGACGCCGGTTTTTGGGTCAAAATCAAATTTTGCCGCGGCTCCTGATGAGCCAAAAACTTCGGGCGGTTTCGAAAAATCGGCGCGTATCTTAATGATCCCGGCTCTTTGCGCCTTCAGCGAGATCTCGGTCACGCGGCCATCCTTCCACGCCGCCGATATCTCGGCGTTTTCTCTTGTTCTGAATCCTCTGAAGCGGCCGCTTTGCCAGTTTTTGGGCAGTGCGGGCAGAATATCCACGGTTCCGCTGTGGCTCTGTATAAGCATCTCAGCTATCCCCGCCGCGGCTCCCAGATTTCCGTCGATCTGAAAGTCGGGGTGCTGATCGAAAAGATTCGGCGCGGTTCGGCACCGAAGCAGTTGTATCAGCATTCTTTCCGCCTTGTTGCCCCGCAGGGCCCTGGCATTCAGGTTCATTCTCCAGGCCAAACTCCAGCCCTTGCCGTCGGCGTTGTCCTTGGCGGCGACAGATCTGCAAAACGCGTCAAACAGCTTTTTCTCGTCTGCGTCCGCGCTGTAGGGATCAAGATGCGTTCCCGGGTACAGCTCCCAAAGATGTGAGCAGTGCCTGTGCTCGGCTCTCGCCTTATGCTCCTCTATGCCGACCTCTCCGCCGCTAAACGGGTCTGTTATATTATTGTAATCGCCGCGGTTCGGGTCGCCGCTGTCTTTCAAATCAAACAAAACGTCGCTCCGCGCCCATTCCTTTATAAGTCCCGAATCGTCGATCAAATCGGGCGCAAGCCTGCCCTGCTCATCGGCGAAATAGCTTGAGGGCATCTGCTCGTCTATCTTAGAGAGCAGATCGGCGTTCTCTTTCTCTTTTCCCAATATCTTGCTCACTCGGCGAACCATATCATAGAGGTTCCTCACAAGCTGGGTGTCCATCGCGGCTCCCGGCTGAACTCCGCCCTGCTCGGGCGAGCAGGACGCCGCCGTTACCAGATAGCCGGTTTTTGGGTCAACGACCAAATACTCGGTAAAGAATCGGGCCGCTCCGACCATATACGGATAGACCTCGGCGAGATATTTCTCGTCTCGGTTAAATTTATAATACTGCCACGCGTGCTCCATAAGCCACGCGCCGCCGGTCGGCCACAGACCCGCGGTCGCGTTGTCTATAGGCTGGGTGCCGCGCCACAGGTCGAAGTTGTGGTGCATTACCCACGGATTGCCCGGCTTATATGTCGAGCTGTCGCCTATACCGTACTGATAGTCGGCGGTTATGCTGCCGCTCCGCGCCAGCTCCTTAAATGTGTCGATAAAAGGCCTTTCGCACTCCGCGAGGTTCAGGGGCTGGGCCGCCCAGTAATTCATCTCGGTGTTTATATTTATAGTATATTTTCCGTTCCAGCCCGCGGTCATCGCCGCGTTCCATTTTCCCGTCAGATTAAGGGGCTGACTCTCAGGCACGGCGATGTTGTCGCCATCCGCCTCTCTGCCGGGACGAGAGCCCGACAGTATCAAATATTTTCCAAAATTAAACTCAAGCGCGGCCAGCTTGTAGTCGCCGTCGGTGTAGGTTGTTTCCACTCCCGCGGAGTCGGCCGCGGCCAAATCCGAGCCCGAGCCTGTCAGGTAACCCGACTTGCCGTTTATATCCTTGCGCACCCTCTTTTCGGTGGGGATCTCGGCGCGCTTGAATCCCTCTTTGTTGTCAATCGTAAGGCTCGATCTTGAAAAACGCTCGGTAAAATCTTTGATGTGACGCTCTTTTATCTGCTCATATGTTCTCTTTTTGATATTCGCCGAGTAGGTTTCGCAGTCGCGCTCGGGCTTTGATTTGTCAAGCTCCGCCCAATTCACATAGTTAGTCGCGCCGACGATATAGACCGCGGTGTTTTTGCAGCCGCTGACCGTCACGCGTTTTCGATCGCCGCTCACCTCAAAACGGCCGTCGCCTTCGAGTATCATTCTCGCCTCGAACCTTATCGCGTTGGTCTCGGCCAAATGCCCGTCACGGCCGCCGTCGGTCACCGCGGACACCAGCCTTATCTCGCGATCGCTCATTTTTTCGTATTTGAGATAGTTTTTATCATTATGATATGTATGCAGTTCGGCCGTCATGTCAAACTCCGCGTCGGAGCCCGCGCGGATAACGACAGCCTGATCGGGATAGCTCGCGAAATACTCCCGCTTGAAATGATGTCCGCCATGGTCGTACTCGACCGTCACGACGCCCGTCTCAAGATCAAGGCTTTTCACGTAGTTTTCCGCCGCTTTGTAACTGTGCCCGAAATCGAGATAAACCTCAACAAAGGATTTATAGGCCCTCTGCTTTTTGGGATTTCCGAGGAACTTTGTCTCGACAAGCCTGTGAAGGCCGTATCTTTCCCGGACTGCCGACCGCTCGCGGGCGTTGTTAATGTTGAGCGACATGTTTGATATGCTTTTATTCGAGAATTCGGGATATTTTTTTCTGAATTCCTCATCTCCGACCAAAACGCCCTCCGCGCCTATCGGAGCGGGCGCTCCTTCGCTGTCCGCGCCTCTCAAATATTTCCAGCCGCCTTTCACGCTGCCGCCCGTCGGGTTTTCGGCCGTGATCCTCCGCGCCGCGAATGTCTGCTCCCGCGTGGTTATCCTCTCGCCGTTTTCGTTTATCATATCGGCATAGGGCGAGCCATCCCAGCAGGTGTCCTCGTTTATCTGAATAACGTCTCTGTCGATGCCTCCGGCGGCCATGGCCGCCAGTCTGCCACAGCCTATCGGATAAAAACGCGTCCACAAATACTCGGAATACGACCAGCCCGAAAATCCATATCCCTCATCCATGTATGGCTTTTGAATCAAATTCCCGTTTTTGTCTTTAACGTATGTGTTCTTATCGGCATTGAGGTCGATCAAAGCCAAGTTTTCATAAACCCCGGCTTCCGCCAATATATTTTCTGTCATTCTGTCGGTCCATATGACCGTTTCGGGGTTAAATCCGTGTTTCATGCTTTTCCTCCTCAAGCAAGCGCGTCGCTTTGCGCTCACCTAAATGATTATACGGTAATATTATCCAAAATAAAAGCTCCGGTTGCATTAAATTTTATGGGGCCAGTTTTATTAATTTGCTTGACTATCGGTCAAACTCGTGATAGTATATATAATAATACATAACATCGGAAATAACAAGACATAAGAGGAATTTTTTATGAAAAATCTGAAATACAGCTTGAGCAAGAGCTCCGCCTCACCTCTTTACATTCAGCTTTTTGAAAGCATAAAGGCCGACATCATCTCGGGCAGGATCCCCGACGGCGAGCGACTGCCATCCCGCAGAGCCCTCGCGGAGGATCTGAAACTTTCAAAAAACACCGTCGAGCTGGCTTATCGCAAGCTGATCGACGAGGGCTACGCGGTGGCCCGCTCCAGAAGCGGCTACTACGCCAGACGCACCAGCCCGATAAACACCGATATCTCCGAGCCCGATTTTTACGGCAATCCGGGCATCACATATGTTATGAGCCAGAACGGCACCGACCTGGGTGCGGTGCCCACTCAGGCACTCACCAAGCTGCGCCGCGACATAAGCTACGACAATCCCGAGCTTCTGGGCTACGGCCACAAATACGGCGAAAGCTCGCTCCGCAAGGCGATCTCGCACAATCTTTACGACCTGCACGGGATAACCTGCACTCCGGACAGAGTGATAGTCGGCGCTGGCATCGACTATCTACTGCAACAGATAGTGTGCGTTATGGGCGAGAGCGCGGTTTTCGGCTTTGAAAACCCGTGCTTTGCCAGGAGCTATGTGCCGATAAAAAACATCGCCGTGAGGACCGAACTGATAAACGCGCGCATGGACAGCTTTCCGACAGACGAGCTTAAAAAGAGCGGCATTAACGTTATGTACGTCTCGGCGGATATGCACTTTCCGACCGGGCGCAGACTTTCGGACAAGCAGCGAAAAGAGCTTATCGACTGGGCGGAATCAGAACCCGACAATTATATAATAGAGGCGGATTTTGACCTGGACTTTGCCGAAAATCCGGGATATACCCTGATTTCAAAATGCCCCGACAAGGTTATATTCTTAGGCACGTTTTACCGCAGCATAGCGCCCGCGTTCAGCGGAGCCTTTCTGGTACTGCCCGACGAGCTGAAACGCAGCTTCGACCGTCGGCTGCCATATTACATCAATCTCAAATCGAGGCTCGAACAGCAGGTGGTGGCGGAGTTCATAAGAAGCGGCAAATACCGCAGCCACACCGAAAAGCTGCGCAAGCTGTACAAAGAAAAGCGGAATATATTAAAAACGGCTCTGCTTGATTCTCCGCTGGCGCCGCATATAAAGCTGCACGGCGCGGACAGCGGCACGTATTTTATAATCGAAGTCAAAAACGGCATGAACGAGCAGGAGCTGAAAAGCGCCGCGAACCGCCACGGCGTGAAGCTCATTCCGCTTTCGGCCTGCCTGATCGCTATGAACGACAATATGCCCGAAAACTCTTTTATTCTGGGTTTCGGCGAACTTAAAAAAGCCGCCATAAGCGAGGCGGCAAAACGCATGATTCAGGCGTGGACATTATAAATGTCCGCGCCTTTAAAATTTAGTCGCATTTCATAGCGATCAGATTTATGCCCGAAATTATGAAATATATTCCCAGCATTATTCCGATGCCGATCGCCAGAGCGAACGGGCGCACGAATGAATATATTCCCACAATCACATCGAGCACTCCCAGGAACACGCCCCAGCCCCACGAGCTGCTTATGTCCTTAAGCTTTATCGAGGTGCATATCGCCGTCACGCCGCGAACAACGAACCAGCACGCCATGGAGATAAGAATAACGATATCCGCAACAAACTTAAAGCTCGGCACAAACAGTACCACAAATCCCATGATCGTTGATATGATGCTGAACACAAACAGGAATCCGTATCTCTTTTTCGAGATCCCGGCGATTATTCCGTATATACCCCAGACAAGCAGCATGGCGGCGAGAAAATATCCGCCGTCAACAAAGGTGCGGATAGGCGTTGCCATACACGCGATGCCTCCGATTATCAAAATAATTCCGAGAATGATTGACAATACTCTCATGATTTCACCTCCCTTTAATTTAATATTTATATCATAAATTATATTATTTAATTATTAAAATGTCAAGAAATATCGGGCGCCCGACTTTATACTCTCTTATAAAAATTATAACCCAATTTGGTATAGCCCCGCTTTTCGTAAAAAGCGTTGGCGCCGTATCTGGCAAATCCGCAGTTTAAGGCTACAAGCCCCGCGCCGCGCTCGCGGGCGAATTTTTCGGCCATATCCAGAAAGTCGGCGCCTATGCCTTTGTTCTGGCAGCTGATGTCCACCGACATGGAAACGACGCGCACAATGCGCCCCGGATACTCAAGGGTAATTCCTTTTTGCAGCACGACGTATCCGAGCACGCGCTCTCCGCTGCCCGCCACATATACGCGGTAATTTTCGTCGCTGTCAATCATATTCAGCCTTTCCTCCAAATCGGCGCGCGAAACAAAGCTCCCAACCTCCCAGTTGACAAGTTTGTATATCCCGTCGATATCGCTGTGCCTCAGGCCTCTTATCACATATTTTATCACAAAATCCCTCTCCCCAAATAATATTCCCCGAATAATCGCAATGCCGCGTGCGCCGCGGCATTTTTGATTTTAACATAATTCGATTAATATTTCAATAATTTGGGAGAATAAAATTCATAAATTTTACGAGGCTCTCACCATATCCAAAAACGCGGAGTGGACCGTTTTGTTATCGTTAAGCTCGGGGTGAAACGCGGTGACAAGCATATTGTTCTGCCTCGCCGCGACTATTCTTCCTCCGACCTCAGACAAAATCTCAACCCCGTCCCCGACGCCGCTTATATACGGGGCCCTGATAAACGTCATGGGCACCTCGCCCATGTCCCCGAATCCCGCGGCGGCAGAAAAGCTGCCGAGCTGCCGCCCGTACGCGTTGCGCACCGCGGTTATGTCCATTGTTCCGAGATAAACATGCTCGTCGTTTTCGATACACTTCGCCAGCAGCAGAAGTCCCGCGCAGGTGCCGAACACCGGCAGCCCGCCATTTATCAGCGCCTTTATCTTTTCCGTCAGTCCGAGCTCCGCCAGCAGCTTACCCTGCACCGTGCTTTCACCGCCGGGAATTATCAGCCCGTCGAAAGCTCGCTCTATATCTCTTTTTTGTCTGATCTCAAATGTCTCGGCGCCGAGGCCGCCAAGCATTTTTTCATGCTCGACGAACGCGCCCTGCAGCGCCAGTATTCCGATTTTCATGATGATTTTTTCCTCTTTCTTCTATAATAATTATTTTCCGCGCTCTTCCATAATAAGCTCGATCTCGTGCTCGTTTATGCCGACCATAGCCTCGCCCAGATCCTCCGAAAGCTCCGCCAGCATGTCGGCGTCCTCGTAGTTCGTGACCGCCTTGACTATCGCCGCGGCTCTCTTTTCGGGATTGCCCGACTTGAATATGCCCGAGCCGACAAATACGCCCTCGGCGCCCAGCTGCATCATCAGCGCCGCGTCGGCCGGAGTCGCCACGCCTCCGGCGGCGAAGTTAACCACAGGCAGCTTTTTGTTTTCGTGAACATAAACGGCCAGATCATACGGCACAGCCAGCTCCTTGGCGGCCTCGTACAGCTCGTCGGCGCTCATCGAGCCGAAACGTCTGATCTCCGACTGCATGATCCTCATGTGGCGCACGGCCTGCACCACGTCGCCTGTGCCGGGCTCGCCCTTGGTGCGTATCATCGCGGCTCCCTCGTTTATGCGCCGCAGCGCCTCGCCCAGGTCTCTCGCGCCGCATACGAACGGAACGCGGAACGCCGTTTTGTCTATATGATATTTGTCGTCCGCGGGAGAGAGCACCTCGCTCTCGTCTATATAATCTATCTCTATCGCCTGAAGTATCTGCGCCTCGGCGAAATGTCCGATGCGGCACTTTGCCATGACCGGTATCGTGACCGCGTTTTGTATGCCCTTTATCATTTTCGGGTCGCTCATGCGCGAGACGCCGCCCGCCGCTCTGATGTCCGCCGGTATGCGCTCAAGCGCCATAACCGCGCAGGCTCCCGCGGCCTCGGCGATCTTCGCCTGCTCGGGCGTGGTCACGTCCATGATAACGCCGCCCTTGAGCATCTGCGCCAAATTCTTGTTAAGCTCGAATCTCTCGTTTTTCATAAAAATTTTCCTCCTGTCTTTCTTGACATATAAATTTAAAACATGTATAATTATACCACCAACTGACACCTTTTAAAGTGTCAAATTATAAATTTTTTATGAGGTCAGATTATGTATAACTTTACGATTGAGCTTGATCAAAACAGCAAAAAGCCGCTATACACGCAAATATACGAGCACATAGCCGACGAGATACGAAACGGGCGGCTCGAGGAAAACGAGCGCGTTCCGTCAAAAAAGGCGCTTTCGGCGCATCTGGGGGTCAGCGTGAACACGGTCGAGACCGCCTACGAGATACTCGCGCAGGAGGGGTACCTGCGTCCCGTGCCCAGAAGCGGATATTACGCGAGGCGCGTTATCGCTCCGCAGCTAAGTTCGACGCCGACAGTCTTTGAGGAAAAGCCGACCGAAAGCTTTGCGGCGGATTTCAGGACCGCGGGCGCGGACGTGAGCTCGTTTCCGTACTCGACCTGGATAAAGCTTTCCAAAGAGGTGATGTACCAAAATCCCGAGCTTTTAAATCACGGCGGATTCAAGGGCGATATTGAGCTGCGAGACAGCATCGCCAAATATCTAAGGGAGTTCCGCGGCGTGCACTGCTCGGCGTCCCAGATCATAACGGGCGCGGGAATGGAGTATCTCGTGATGCTGCTCTGCGGACTGTCGGGAAGCGAAAGGGTCTTTGCCATAGAGAACCCGGGCTACGGAAAAATTGATCTGATACTGAAAAACAGCGGCCGAAAGGTCCGCTATGTTCCGCTTGACGAAAAGGGAATATCGGTCAAAGAGCTTGAAAGATCGGGCGCCGACACGGTGTACATAACGCCGTCGCACCAATTCCCGAGCGGCACCGTCATGCCGATAGACAGGCGTGAGGAGCTGCTGCGCTGGGCGGACGAAAAGCCCGAACGCTACATTATAGAGGACGACATAAACTGCGAGTTCTGCTTTTTAAAGCGTCCACACACGGCGGTTCAGGGCATATACGGAAGCAAGAAGGTGATTTATCTCAACACGTTTTCAAGGGTGCTGGCGCCGTCGGTCAGGATCGCGTACATGGTGCTGCCGCCGCTCCTCCTCCGCCTCTTTGAGAAAAAATTCAGCCGCTACGCCTCCACGGTGCCGCGATTCGAGCAGCGCACGCTGGCGCGGTTCATATCTGAAAATTATCTTTCGCGCCACCTAAACCGCGTGAAAAACATATACAGAAAGCGCCGCGACACACTGATCGAGGCGGCCTTATCGTCTGATTATCCCATAGAGATCAGCGGCGAAAAGGCGGGTCTGCACCTGGTTTTAAAATCACCGCGCGCCTCCGAAATATTAAAAAAAGCCGCCGAAAACAACATAAAGCTGTACAGCCTCGACGACTACTATTTCACCCCGCGCGAAAACCCCTCAAACGCCATAGTTGCAGGCTACGCCGGAACCACCCCCGAAGACATAGCCCTCCTGAGATCCCGCGTCCTCTGCGGCAACGCGTAATTTAAAAGGCGCCCCTCGGCGCCTTTATTTTATGTATTTTTCGCTCATATCCTCAAGTATTTTTATGCTCTCCGCTTCGGATATTGTGTAATTATCCCAAACATACGGCATAAAATCGTTCATCATGTCGAATATCGCCTTGTTTCTAAGGTTAATAACAAATCCGTCCATATAGCCGGTGTTCGAAACATAGCTGTAGAGCATGGTGTCTATTCCGTAAACGAACGGGTATCTAAGCGGCTCCTTTGTAAAGCGGAAACTTATCTTCTCAGGCGTCTCCTTGGCGTATTGGATAAGAATGTCAAAATTTTTTCTAAGCTGGGCGGGCGTCATGGGATTGAAATGCTCGGCGTGGTCGAACGACAGGCCCGTCTGCATCATACGCTTTATCGACTCATGATCAAACAAATATCGCTTTTTAGCGGCGTCGTTTTTCATAAAGCCCCTCTGGCGCTCGATAAAAACGTTTATGAGCTTTTGCACATAAGGATGGTCTTTGGGAAATCCGAAGTAGTTTATGTCCTTAAACATATCATACACGATATCATAAGGGAGATTGCCGAAGCAGGGCGCGCCCTCGCTGTAGTATGTGACACAGCTGTCAAAAAGCGCGCTGTCGTTCATAATGTCGATATAATCCGACACACGGCTCCCGTGCTCCTTTATCGGCGTGCAGGTCTCGTTGAATTTGTCTTTTTTGTAGATAATGTGATTGTAGATATCCTCGGATATCGGCGTTTCCAGATAAATATAATCATCCCTGAAAAGCTCGAGCTTAAAAGCGTAATGCTCCGCGCCGCTTTTGCACAAAACAAACACGCCCTTAAAACCTACATGCTGCGCGAACAAGGGCGTGTAATTCTTGTGCGGTTTTAAAACAAGCAGCGCGTTTATCTCATGACAGGTCATGAGCTGCTGCGAGAACTGCAGATAGTTGAACACCTCGGTTTTTTCGGAATTGCCGAGAAAGCTGTCAATATCACCGATCAATCTGCTGTCGCTGATGCCCGACATAAAAACAACCGACTCGGTTTCGGCGGCGCGCCTGAGCGCGTCCGAAAAACGCAGACGCTTTCCGTTTATCAAGACGCCGAACCCGCCGCCTACCGCGCCTCTGTATATACCGCTCAGTATATCGCGCGACTCGGCGGCCTTGCGGCTGATCATGCCTTTATTTAAAAACTCACCAATTTTAGCTTTCTCGGCATTCGAAAAAACTATCTTTTTATCAATTTGCCCGATCAGCTCGCTTGTCTTTTGAACGCTGTAATAGTTCCCGAACAAGCGGTACAAAACATTTCTGCTTTTCAGACCGAGCTCGCTTGAAAGCTGTGTAACGCTTATGCCTCTTTGAGCGATAATTTGTCTCAAATACTCTCCGATTGTCATATTTCAACAGCTCCGTAATTCTCGTATTTTTAATAATATAACACAAATCCCGTTTTGTTGTCAATCCGGTGTCACCATACATTGCCGTTGTGACACAAGGTTTTTTTAAATTAAATTTGACGGCGTTATAAAGCGCCGAGAAAATCGGGTTAAGCAATATGCAAAATCTTATTTTATTTTCGCAAACACAAAAAATATAATAAAATTTTTAAAAAAAGTCTTGACAAACAGCCCAAGAATTGCTATACTGTTAAAGTCGCAAATGCGGAGGATCTATACGCGGGTGTAGTTCAATGGTAGAATCTCAGCCTTCCAAGCTGATTGCGTGGGTTCGATTCCCATCACCCGCTCCACTGTTATAACCGCATCACAGCCGGTTATAACTTTTATTATGCTGTCGTGCGCCTGTAGCTCAGCTGGATAGAGCAACTGCCTTCTAAGCAGTGGGCCAGGGGTTCAAGTCCCTTCAGGCGCGCCAGTTTTTTTGTTTAAAAGGCCGGGGTTCTGTTCGGTTCCTAGACATGGTGGGTATAGCTCAGTTGGCTAGAGCGCCAGATTGTGGCTCTGGAGGTCAAGGGTTCAATTCCCTTTACCCACCCCACAATTTATACTGGGCCGTCGTCAAGCGGTAAGACACAGCACTTTGACTGCTGCATGCGTAGGTTCGAATCCTGCCGGCCCAGCCAAATTATAAGATCCATTAGCTCAGTTGGCAGAGCACTTGACTTTTAATCAAGGTGTCCGGGGTTCGACTCCCCGATGGATCACCAAGTAATTAATAAACAAAATCCCCGAATTTATTGTTTTTTCGGGGGTTTTGCTTTTTCAGCAACATTGGAAAAACGCCGTAGATAGGCGGTTTTTAAAGCAGGCGGGCTTTTTTGACAGCTCGCCTTTTTTTGTTTTATGTATATTTCGCCCCTTGTTTTTAGCTGTATTATTGATTTAATTTTTTATTATGTGAAGATTTCGAAATTGAAATTTAATAGTTTTTGACATTTCAAGAATAGTATAATTTTAAATATTTTACTGTTTTTAGATAAAATATTACAGTATTATTATCAACTTATACTGTAATATTGTGATTGCGAAAATTTGTTTTAGATTATTGAGAAAAAACACCAGATAATAAAACCAAATTAAAATTAAAAGATTTTAAGGCGGTGATTAGTTGGTTGATATTGAGCTAAGTGATGAGCAAATAAAAGAATTTGCCTCTTATCTCTATTACAATACTGATTTAATCGCTGACATAAAGGAGACGATTGAAAAGAATAAAGAAGAGTACATAAAATTTAAGAAAAATGAAGAAGACAAAAAAGAAAATTCTGCAAGGAGACAAAAATGAGAATTAATTATTCGGATTTTAAGAAACTCGGAATTGATTTTGAGGAAGATGACAATGAGGTATTTGAGTCTCCTCAATATCGGACAATGTTAGAAGAAATCAGAGCAGGTACGATTTATAAAACGATTAGACCCGACGCTTACAAACTTTCCAGTGTTATCGAGTATGGTAATAATGTAGATGTGATTACCCCGTCAAACAGGGCGAGCGGAGAGTGGTTTAAAAAGATTAGGAATTTACCCGATAATAAGTATGTGGATTTGGAAACGGGAGTAATTAAAAAACGAAAGAAAAACGAAACCAGAGCGCAGTCGATTAGTAATTTAAATAAATCTCTTTCAGATTTAAGACGGTTGATTATCGCGAATTTTACGGACTGTGACGGTTTGTTTATTACGTTGGCATATGATGATTATATGGAGGATTACAGCGTGGCTCAGAAAGATTATAATAGATTTTATAATAAGTTTAAGTATTATTGTAAAAGCAAATTGAATATAGAAAAACTTTTATTTATTAAAGTTGTTGAGCCGAAGGCTAGCGGGAGTTGGCATTTTCATATTTTAGTAAAGTCGGAGAACGGAAGCAAAATAAAAATATCCGAGGACAGACTGCGGAAGATGTGGGGGCAAAAAAGTGTTTCGGTTAAGCCTATTGATAATGCAAAAGGATTAGCATATTATTTAGGAAATTTGACCGTTAATTATAAAAATAATTTTTCAGAAGATGAAGATTATGACATTTTAGATATACTTGCAAAAGATACATATGACAGAAGGAAATATTATAAATCGGGAATGAGACTGTTCTCCTCTTCTGTAGGCTTAAAGAGACCTGCTGTTACAAGAATGACTAAAGCGGAGGCTATGAACAAGGTAGCGGATTATGAAAAGGTATATGAGAATGTTAAGGAGATACGTATAGGCGAGAAAAATGACAAATTGGTTAATGTAATCACTTATGAAACGTATGAAAAGAAGAGGGAACATAGAAAAAGCAATTTCAATTAATATTAATGGCAACAATTCATAAAAAAATTAAATAAAGAAAATCTTGGTTAAAAGATATTTTTAGAAGAAAGATGAAAAAAGATATTGATATACAAGAAGCTCTTTGAGCTGAAAAGTTTTTATAGAGTAGAAGCTTTGATAAAGATTTTAGTAAAGGAGAATATAAAATGAAAATATCAAACGAACACCGTTTCCATTATTACTACGGGAAAAGGACAAATACAAAGCTATCATTTATACGGGTATTAGAGCCAAAAGAAATATCAGAAGAATTCGCGGAAGAATTCGCGGAAGAATTCGCGGAAGAAATTATAGAGGGTTGGCATATACATTTGTTGGTAAAGGCAGAAGATGAGACAGATTTAAAAATTACAGAAGACCAAATTGCCAAGATGTGGGGTAATGATAATGTATATGTATGCCCGATTTCAAAATCTGGTGTAGTGTCAAGTGAAAAAATATGCAAGAATGAAAATAATAGTATTTCTGTCTTGCATATGGAAAATGATCTAATGCACTTTTATAATTCAAACACAAAGCTATTCACTTGTTCCCAGAATATCAAAAGACCTATTGTCCATAAAATGACCCGACAAGAAATGAAAGAAACGGTCACAGGATATGACTGCCAGTATGATATTATCACAAGATTTGAAAAAGGTAAAATACCGCATTTAATTAATGCCGTGCGTTATGAAAAGTATAAGAAAAAAGAATAATATCAAAGTTTTGATTATAGCAGTAGTTCAAATTTTAGAGCTACTGCTATAATATTAAAAGTCCGAGAAAATCAATCAATAAATATCAGGATACTGCGAATAACTGATATATGAAGATAATTAGTTATTTTTATCTCATTGAAATAGAGCGAAATTTTTATTGTGCCTGATTTGATTAGTATTGAGGTATTGCTCTATGCGCGGCAAAGGAATTTTTTAGACGGAATGAAATTTTGACGAACCTTTAGATATATTATGGTAACTCTGTAAAAACAGGAAATTTGACAGCATATCATTGTTACCGATACCCATATATGCAATACCCCTATTGAAATAATGCGAAAATGACATTTTAAGACATTTTACAGTGGAGAGATGTATTTGGATATTGTTTCCCCTGTTTCGTTTCATTTTGAAAGGGATGCGGGGTGTATCAAGGCGATGAAATAGAATAATAATTGGATTAATGTCAATAAAGTAGACAGAAAAAAGCGAAGAAATTATACACACATAAACATCGCCTCTTTCTGATT
>CANQLT010000070.1 GCA_947624775.1 uncultured Monoglobus sp. | reverse complement strand
AAAAAACGCTGACGCCCGATGAGGTCAGCGTTTTTTCGGCCTCGATGGCGTCGGGTCTGGCGCGGCAGCAGGGCGGCGAGGCGGCGGCCTCGGTGTTCGGCGGCACGGGCTGGGGCCTTTCGCCCGAAGATTTTGAGGAATGTTTGAGAAAACTGATGGAGTGCGGCATTTCCACGTTTGTGATAAACTCGTGCTATCCGCGTCTTAACTACGGGGCCATCAGCGCCCGCCGCATATCGTTTCCGACCCATGTGCCGTGGTCCGCGGTGATCCCCGATATATTCAAAAAATTGAGGCATCTGGCCGAGATCGAGCAAAAGCGCGCCCACAGAATACTGCTCGTGTGCCCGACCCGCGCCATACAGCGCTGCTACACGCCGGGCGGCGAGAACAGCGAGGCGATGCGTCTCAGCGATGCGGTGACCGGCATATGCGACCGTCTGTTTGAGATGAGCCGCCGTTTTGATGTGACCGACGAGAATTTGTTTGAGCGCTGCGCGGCCTTTGACGGCTCGGGCGTTAGTATGGGAGAAAAGTCATACGGAACACTGCTCGTCACCCCCGGCTGCGCCTTTAACAAAAAAGGCAGGCTCAACGCCGAGAAAGCCAAGGCGGGCGGAACGCGCATACTCCATGATATACCCAAATCGGACACCGAAATAATCCCGCTTGAGCTTATACGCAACACCCTCAGGGAGATAGTTCCCGTTGTGGTGAACCAGGATAGGTGGACTATAACGCTGCCGGAGGATAATGTGCTTCCTCTTGTGCCGATTGAGGGCGGCGGCAAAGCGGAGTTTGTGTTCACAGCCTCGGATGACTACGCCGAAAAAACGACGCTGCTCGTTACCGACCCCTGTGGCATGGTGAGTATAAACGACATACTCGTGAGCCGCAGCGCGGCCGATGAGCGCGGCGCTTACTACGATATAACGAACAACATATTGCCCGGAGAGAATAAAATAGCAGTCGATAACTGCCGAAACACCCTCGCGTTTCTTTTGGGGAATTTCAAGGTCATGCCGTCCTTCGGCTGGCGCAGCTTTGACTCAAGGCAGGTGCAGACCCGCGACAGCTTTTTTATACGCCCATCCGGAATAGAGAGCGAGACGAATCTGGTGCGGTGCGGATACCCGTTCGCCGATAAGCGCGTCTCGGCGAAAAAGATAATATATATAGAAGAAAACATAAATAAACCGATACTCAAAATAGACTGCGGCGGCTCGTCGCTGATCGCCGTGTATTTCGACAACAAGTTTTTGGGTTATGTCTACGGCGAAAACAACACTCTGCCGGCCCCGCCGATGGCGGCGGACGAGCGGCACCTGGTCGAGATCAAATGCTGCCCGCCCGGATTTAATCTGTACGGCGACAAAAAGTATATTTTCGGTGACACGGGCCGCGCCGAAAACCCATCCGCGCCGAATTACCGCGCCGACGAGAACGTCAAGGCGGCCATATGGAAAATTCCGAGAGAGATTGAACTAATACGCGAGTTTTGACGCTCTGTTTTTCGTCAAATTCACATATTTACAAAGCGGCGCTTATGTGTTATATTATTTACACGATAAACATGAATGACTGTGATTTGTAAAAAATCAAATACATATTATCGAATTTAAT
Organism: uncultured Monoglobus sp.; assembly: GCA_947624775.1. Lineage (GTDB taxonomy): Bacteria > Bacillota > Clostridia > Monoglobales > Monoglobaceae > Monoglobus. The sequence goes on along the minus strand of CANQLT010000070.1, from coordinate 12,221 downwards.
TGTGCAAAGGCGGCTTTGGTATGGAAACTAACGAATATAGCAGCATGACGCGTCAAAGCGCGCATATAACAACTCTGGAGCACAGAAACGAGCTCAGCAAAAGAGAAAAATTTATAAGAAGGCTCCTGCTCGGAAGCAGGGATTTCAATCCCAAGATCTCGGCGGAGCTGGGAATAAGAATGACGTCGCGGTACTTTACCGTGATCCTTGTCAGAATAAAACGCGGAGATGATGTGGCCCTGTCCGACATTCCGGATATTATATACGCCATACGCAATATAGGCGAGGAGCTTTACGGCGCGTTTTCGGAGTGCTATGGCGCGGAGTTCGAGGCGATGACGGTGGGCTTTTTGCTCAACCACGGCTCGGATTTTTCGTTTATCCGTGAGCAGTCGCAGGATTTCAAGCGGCACATTGTCGAGCTTTTCGGGCTCAACACCACGCTTTCGTTCTGTACGTCGGGCAGCTGCGTTCCCGACGAGTGCTCAAAGCTCTACAAAAACGCCCGCACGGCGATGCTCTACAGGCTCTCGTTCAAGCCATACTCTATCATAAATTACGATGACACGCTTTCGATGTCCAGGCTTAGCTGTGAGTATCCGTCGCTGCTTGAGAGGGAGATATTCGAGTGCGTTCAGTCGCGAGACGAGATCGCGCTGAGCAGAGCGGTTTCGGCCTTTATCGGAACGATCGACAATATGTCATACGACACGATTGTGCTGCACACCGCGCGGCTGCTGCTGGCGGTCGACGGCATGATAGTTTCCGAAAAAGATGACGGCGAGTTTTCCGACGGCAGCATAATAGAGGCGCTCACCGCGCTCGAGTCGATCGACGATCTGATCGCGTTTGTGGAAAAACGCTGCAAAAAGGTCATGAAGATTATTCAGATGTCGAAGTCCGACACTAAAAAGGATTTTATAGTGCTGGCTATTCTCAAATATATAAACGAAAATTATACCGACTCGTCTCTGTCGGTCGAGGTCATCGCGGCTAACGTCAACCGCAGCTCAAATTATATCAGAAGCATATTCAAAAAGAGCCAGGGCATATCCATATCGGAATACCTGACCCGCAAGAGGTTCGACCAGGTTTGCAAAATGCTTATCGAAACCAATCTGACAGCCCGCGATATAGGCAAAGAGGTGGGCCTCAATTCGGGAAGCTACTTTTACACGTCGTTTAAAAAGTACACGGGCCTCACTCCCGACGCCTATCGAAAGGCTCACAGGGCTCAGAATTTCGAGCTGTAGCGGGCATGAGCGGATTTTTTAAAAAATTTTGCAATATTTGAAAAAAACTCTTGCATTTTGTGTTTGAGTGTGCTATAATCTAGAATACTGATGTTTAGCAAACACTGTAATATATTACTATACGCGCGGCGTATAAGGAGGAAGTTTAAATGGTAACAGCTTTGGTTATTGTACATGTAATTATCGCTCTGGTGCTCACGGTTATCGTGCTCATGCAGCACGGCAGGCAGCAGGGCTTGTCCGGCGCTATCGCCGGCGGCGCCGAAACATTTTTCGGTAAGAATAAAGGCAGAACGATCGACGCCATGCTCCGTAAATTCACGGCGGTGTTCGCCATACTGTTCATTCTGTCGTCCATCGTTTTGACATACGTCTCGATTCGTCAGGCCAATCTTGAGGACGAGGCGGCCGAGGAGAGCAATCCCGACGCGAGCCAGTCGATGAACGTGACTGTTGACGAAAACGGAAACTTAGTTGACGAGAGCGGCAACATTGTTATGAGCGCCGAGGATATGGCGGCTCAGCAGGCTGAAGCCGAAACCGAGGACGCCGCGGCAGGCGAGGCCGAAGGCGCTGCGGACGAGGCAGAAGGCGCGGTTGATGAGGCTGCGGGCGCGGTTGACGAAGCAGCGGATGAGGCTGCGGGAGCGGCCGATCAGGCAGCCGACGCGGCTCAGCAGGCGGCAGGCGAGGCTGCTGCCGAGTAAAAGAGTATAAAATACAGAACTTAAAGGGTAGGCTTTCCGCCTACCCGTTTTGTTCAAAGGATAATAATTTATTTAGGAAGTGATACCAATGAAAGACACAAAGCTTTTTGTGGTTATGCCCTGCTACAACGAGGAGGAAGTCCTGGGTGAAACGTCGTCGCGCATGCGCGAGCTGTTTGCAAAAATGGAGGGCGACGGCCTTATTTCTCCTGACAGTAAGATCGTTATGGTGGATGACGGCAGTCGAGACAAGACCTGGAGCATAATAAGCGGTCTTTGCGACAGCGACAGCATATTCCGCGGAATTAAGCTGGCGCACAATTCGGGACACCAGCGCGCTTTGCTGGCGGGCCTTATGACCGTCAAGGACGAGTGCGACTGCGCGGTTTCGATCGACGCGGATCTGCAGGATGATATAAACGCGATCCCCGAGATGGTGAAAAAATTCGACGGCGGCTGCGACGTGGTTTACGGCGTGCGCAGCAAGCGCAAGACCGACACCTTCTTCAAGCGCTTCACCGCCGAGGGCTACTATAAGTTTTTGGCGTCTATGGACACCGAGGTCGTGTTCAACCACGCCGATTACCGTCTGATGAGCCGAAGGGCGCTGAACGCTCTCGCCGAGTACAAAGAGGCGAATCTGTTCCTGCGCGGAATAGTGCCCGCTATCGGATTTAAGAGCGACAGCGTTTACTACGAGCGCGCTGAGAGATTTGCGGGCGAAAGCAAGTACCCGCTCAAAAAGATGCTGGCGCTCGCGTTTGACGGAATAACCTCGTTCAGCATCAAGCCGATCAGGATCGTCGGCTGGCTCGGACTGCTCGTGTGCGCCGCCGCCATAATCGCGGCGATATACACTCTTGTCAGCAAATTCTTCGGCAGCTCCTCGGTCGGCTGGGCCTCACTGATGTGCTCGATCTGGTTCCTGGGCGGAGTTCAGTTGGTGTCGATCGGCGTTATAGGCGAGTATATCGGCAAGACCTACAGAGAGACAAAGGCTCGCCCCAGATTCATAGTTGAGGAATATAAAAAGAAGTAAAATATTTCTATTATTATGAATTTTATATTAAATTTCTATTAATAATAATGCCTCTTTGTTGAGAAAACAAGAAAAATGTGTTATAATTAAATTTGTGTTTTACACGGAAATTTATTATTGATTATTAGAGAGGTGTTTTTGTGAAAAAGACAATTATCGCGGTTTTGCTGACGCTTTGTCTGTTGGTATCAAGCCTCGGCGCCTATGCCTATGACCCCAACTGGTGGGCGACAGACACGGTAAAGGGCGCGATGGACTACAGCCTTATTTCCACGGAATACGGCAAAAAGCCCTATACCGACGCCATAAACAGGCTTGACTTTATAAATGTGGCGGTCAATATCTACGCCACGATAACGGCCGAGAACGTGTCGTCAAACGCGTATAACCCGTTTATTGATACCGACAACGCCTTTCCCAATATGGCGTACTACGCGGGTATCATCAGCGGTGACGGTGAGGGGCACTTTTTCCCCGCGAACTTCATAACCCGCGAGGAAATGTGCAAGGTCATAACCAGCACGCTGTCGGCGGCGGGCGTTTTGGGCCCGTATTTTCCGTCAAGCGGAGTGTTTGACGATATCCAGGACGCGTGGCAGATCGATTCATGGGCCAAGGACTATGTGGCGTTTATGCTCGACAACGACTTGATGGCGGGATACGAGGGTCTGTTCAAGCCCCTTGATTATGTCTCTCGCGAGGAAGCGGCGATCATAGCTTACCGCTGCTTTGTAAAATACGGCAGAGACGTTGACGGCCAGATACAGTCGGCGCTCAAAGAGGGAACCGACTCGAACGGCAGACGCATCTACACGCTCGAGAAAACCGTAATGCAGAGCAACGGCACGGTCATAGCGCTGCGCAACGCGCCCGATAAAACTCTCGTCACACCCGGCGGAGAGATCGTGGGCGGAGGCAATGAGCCCGTGGTTGAGACCGATCCCCTGCCTGCTCCGGACGGAACCGGAGGCTTCGCGGCAAGCGGCACGCCGCTTCAGGTGCCGGACGAAAACGGACTGTATCAGCTCAAGACCTATTCCGAGACGCTCGCGACCGGCGAGGCGATGGACAAAGAGATGAGAATATTCGGCGATCTGGGAATAAGATACACCACATTGGAGGAAGCCGACGCTCATATGACGGAAGTCACGGTGCCCGTATGGGAGCTGCCCGACGGAGCGACAGAACTGCAGACGGGATGGCGGACGTTTAAGGTCAACACGGTATTAAAGGACGACGTTGTGGCTATATTCAACGAGATATACAACTCGCCAACAAAGCCGCCTATCAAGGACGTTGCGGGATACGCGTGGAGAAGCGCGCTTTCAGGCGGCAGTCTGCCCGAGAACAATTATGGCACGGTCCTTGACATAAACTATAACGAGAACTACTGCGTCTACAAGAGCGGACAGCAGATAGGAACCTTCTATGACCCCGACAACTCGATATTCTCGTTTGCTCCGACCGGCGCGGTCGTGCAGACCTTCGCCAAATACGGATGGCTCTGGGGCGGCAACGCCTGGGTGAGCGGAACTGTCAACTACATGCACTTTACATATTTGGGCAAATAAATCCCGAAACGGCTCGGCCTTTGGGGAAACTTGCCCCAAACGGACAATAAAGCCGAAGTATATGTCAAAAAAACCTGTTGTTTTTACTTGCAAAACAGAGGAAGGCATGGTATAATTATGAGGAATTTGGGGAGTAGCATGCGGCGTATGCCGTCGCGGACCTCGTCATCACGGAATTTTGGTAATTCCCGGGGCCGCGGTTCATAATGAATTTGCGAGACTGTAATTCAAGGGTTTATTTGCGTACCCTTGGATTATGGTCTCTTTTGTTTTTGAAAATTTTTTTGCAGGAGGAATATATATGAAAAAGTTTATCGCTCTGTTTTTGTGTATGGCGCTGTGCCTTTCGCCGACGGTTTTCGCGGCGCCGCAGGATGCGGCCGCGGCAGCCGACAAGCTTATTGCCTTCCCCGGCGCGGAGGGCGGCGGAATGTACACCACGGGCGCCAGAGCCGCGTCAAGCCCAACGGTTTACCATGTGACAAACACCAATGACAGCGGTGCGGGCTCGTTCCGCGACGCGGTCTCAAAAGAGAACAGGATAATCGTGTTTGACAAAGGGGGAAAGATCGAGCTTAAATCGCCGATCAATATCTCAAAGAGAAATCTGACTATTCTGGGTCAGACCGCGCCGGGCGACGGAGTCTGCATTTCGGGCGCCCCGATCAAGGTCAGCGCTGACAATATAATTATGCGCTATCTCAGGTTCCGCATGGGCGTCTACAGCGAGGTCGACAAAAAGTATGACGACGACGCGCTGGGCGGCACAAGCAGCACGTCGAACCTGATAGTCGATCATTGCAGCATGAGCTGGTCCACCGACGAGTGCTGCTCGTTCTACGCGATAAAGGATTCCACCATCCAATGGTGCATCATGACCGAGCCGCTCAACCGCTCGATACACGATGAGGGCAGCGGCATAGAGGCCCACGGCTACGGCGGAATCTGGGGCGGCGTCAACGTCTCGTACCACCACAACATGGTGTCAAGCGCCAACAGCCGCTTTCCCCGAGTGGGCACAAGCGAGACGGTCAGCTCCTACAAGGGCGGTAAGGACACCCAGAGCCTGCTCGATATCCGAAACAACGTGTTTTACAACTGGAACGGCAACAGCTCCTACGGCGGCGAGAACGGTGTGCGCGTGAATCTGGTTTCGAACTACTATAAAGAGGGCCCCGCAAGCAGCTCGATCAACAGATTTTATGAGATGTACGGCGGCAGCAAGGGCGGCAAGTCAAATTGGGGCACCGACATAGCTGTTGACGGAAATTATTATGCCTCGAAAAACAGTCAATCGTCCACTGTCAGAGCGATAAACGAGGACAACACAAAGGGCGTTGACACAAGAGACTGCAAAACCTACAATATAGAGAAATACGACGAGACAATATCCGGAACAACGACAAACCACACGCAGTATATCCGCGAATACCCTATCGGCACCCACTCCGCCGAGCAGGCCTTTAACCTGGTGCTCGAGCACGCGGGCGACAGCCTCAAACGCGACGCGGTCGACGAGCGCGCGGTGAACGACGCGAGAAACGGTACCGCCGAAATGGGCAATAAGGGAATAATCGACCTGGCGCACCTCAAGAAAATGCCGGTCATAACATACAGCCCCGGAACCGCGCCCGCGGACACCGACGGCGACGGAATGGCCGACGAGTATGAGAAGGACCACGGGCTCGATATAAATAAAGATGACGCGCTCGATAAAACGAGCGAGGGTTACTTCAATATAGAGGCATACGCCAATTGGCTGGCCGAGGGCAACGAGCTGGAGATCCCTCCGACGCCCACCCTTGACCCAAATCAGCCCACGCCAACTCCGTCGCCTACGCCAACGCCCACGCCGATACCGAGACACAATATAACGGTCGATGAGAACATGCAAAACGGTTCTATCGAGATAAACGGAGTTTCGAGCCGAACGGTAACATGGAGCGCGGCGGAGCACAAGAACGAGATAGACGGCGAAAAGACGCTCAGCCTTAACGGCTCCGAGGGCAGCGACGGAACCATAACTATGTACGATCCGACCACGGCTGCGTTTGAATTCGGCGGCAGAACCAGCGCCAAGGGCGAAACCAACCCGTCCGCCAAGCCGCCGTTTAGCGACTCGAACAAGCCGAGCGGAAGCGTTTATATGATAAAGTCCGCGGTCGACGGAGAAATGACGATAAGCTTTTATGTCTACGGCGGCAAGGAGCTTAATGTCTATGACAACACAGTGAAAAAATATATCGTGCAAAGGGACCAAAAGCCGACCGAGGGATACTACGAGCACACCTTCGCGTGTTACGCGGGCCGCGAGATCTATGCCTGGGCCGACGGCTCGAAAATCGGCATCGAGAGCGTTACTGTGACAGGAGGAGGCGGCGCTTCCGCCAAAGTCGGCGATACCGTGAATATCACGACCGTGCCGAACAGCGGTTACAAGGCCCATGGGATCTACACGAGACCCGAGACAGAAACACACATGCTCGCGGAAAACAGCTTTTCGTTCATAATGCCTGACAGCGACGTGGTCGTCGGCGCGGAATTTAAGGATGAGTCGCTGCCTCTGCCCACGCCCGACCCCACGGCCGAGCCTACCGCCGCGCCCGAGCCGACGGGAACTCCGACCGCAACCGAAAAACCAAACGCAACGCCCGAGCCGACGGGAACTCCGGCCGCGACCGAAAAACCAAACGCGACGCCCGCGCCCACGCCGGGTGAGACGATCGCGCCAACTCCCGAGGCGAAACCCGATCATCTCTATGAGATCGCTGACTGCGGGTTCGGAGATAACGGAAATATCAATATTGACCTGAAATATTACGGAGACGGCTCCGACAGAGGCAAGCTGATAATCGCGTCATACGGCGGCAGCGGCGCCCTCGCGGACACAAAAATGTACGACATAACCGGCGGCGATATTTCGGCGCTCGATTATAAAAAGCCCGAAAGCGGAAGCATAAAAATCTATATTTGGAATTTTGAGACGCTGAGCCCGATGGCGGAAGCGTATGAAAAACAGCTTTAGCATTACGGAGGAGAACAGATGAGAAGAGCAATTTCACTTATATTGTGCGCGGCGCTGTGCCTGACGCTATGCGCCTATGATATCCGCGGAGAAAACGCCGTTTCGGCGGCGACAGACGGAAATTTTCCCGCTTTTCCCGGAGCGGAGGGCGGCGGAATGTACACCACCGGCGCCAGAGCCGCGTCAAGCCCGACGGTTTACCATGTGACAAACACTAATGACAGCGGTACGGGCTCGCTGCGCGACGCGGTTTCAAAAGATAATCGTATAATCGTTTTTGATGTATCGGGAATTATTAATCTTGAATCGCAGCTTACTATAAGCAAAAGCAATCTTACTATATTAGGGCAGACTGCGCCCGGCAAAGGAATTTGCATATCGGGAAACATGACATATATTACAGGAAGTAATATTATAATGCGTTATCTGCGTTTTCGCATGGGCTCTGAGACCGGAGTTGACAATGATTCGTTTGGCGGAAAAAACGGTCAGAATATAATTATAGACCATTGCAGCATGAGTTGGTCTACCGACGAGTGCGCGTCCGTCTATGCGGTTAAGAATTTTACCATGCAGTGGTGTCTTATAACAGAGCCGCTCAACGAGTCTCTGCATGATGAGGGAGGCGGTGTCCAACAGCACGGTTACGGAGGAATTTGGGGCGGTGTCAACGCTACCTTCCATCATAATTTTATGTCCAGCGGAAAAAGCCGTTTCCCGAGAATAGGAACCAGTTCAACAGTGAGCTCATACGACGGCGGACCCGATACCGACAGCCTTGTTGATGTGAGAAATAATGTAATATATAATTGGCGTGATAATACATCATATGGCGGCGAAAATATGATAAGGGTCAATCTTGTTAATAATTATTACAAAGAAGGTCCCGCGGCCCAAAAAAGAATTAACAGGTTTTATCAAATTACGCCCGGAAACAACAGTAAGCAGTCTGATTTAAAGGGCTGGGGCACAGATATAGCAATAGCCGGAAATTATTATGATCCAAATCCGTCGCTTGGCGCTACCGATAAAATCAATAAGATAAACAACGATAACACACAAGGAGTAGATGTCTCTGACAGTAAGCTGAAAACTTATAAGGTTAGCGTATATGACGATAATGACGCCTCGCACAATGAGTTTATTAAAAATTATCCGATTACAACTGTTTCGGCGAATGACGCGTATGACGAGGTTTTGGAAATTGCCGGAGCAAATTTGTATAGAGATGAGGTCGACAGCCGCGCGATCGATAATGCTAGGAAACGCAGCTACACATACGGAACGAACGGTATTATAAATTTTGTTTCGGATGTCGGAGGTTGGCCCGATTACAGCGGCGGCAAAAAAGAAACAGATACTGATGACGACGGTATACCCGATACATATGAGGATAATCATGGTCTGAATAAAAACAACAAAAGCGACGCTTTAATTAAAGCGAAAAGCGGTTATTATAATATTGAGGAGTATGCGAATAGTTTGGTAGACGAAATTGCATATCCCAAAGATCCCAATGTGCCCACGCCGGATCCGAACGCTACTCCTACGCCGACGCCCACGGCCACGCCTGTGCCGACGCCGACAAATACGCCCGCGCCCACCGCGGCGCCTGCCCACAATATCTCGATAGCCGAGAATATCAAAAACGGCTCGATCGAGATAAACGGCGCGTCAAGCCGAGAGGTTACATGGTCGGCAGCCGATCACCAAAGCGAGATAAGCGGCGCGAAAACATTGAATATCAACGGAACGGATGATACCGACGGAACAATAAAGATGTATGACAGCACCACCAAAGTGTATCCGTTCAAGGATCGATTCAGTGCCAAAGGCGATACTAATCCGACGGCAAAGCCCCCATTTACATCGTCTAATCAACCAAAAGGAAGCGTGTTTTTGATAAAGCCCGGCCGTGACGGCAGTATGAGGCTAAGTTTCTATATATACAGCAATAAACCGTTTAATTTATATGATAACACAAATAACAGATATATCCAAAAGGAGTTTAAAACAACCGATGAAAGCTATTATGAATTTTCATCCGACTGCACCGCGGGTCAGGAGTTTTACGCGTGGGCGGACGGCTCAAAGATCGGCATTGAAAGCGTGACGGTGACGGGCGGCGGGATCGCCGCGAGAACGGGTGAGACGGTGAATGTCAAGACCGTGCCCGATGAGGGATTCAGAGCCGATTCGATAAATGTCACTCCGCAAACGCAGGTTACGAATATTAGCGAAAACAACTACAGCTTTGTTATGCCAAACAGTGATGTTACTGTTGGGGCAACATTTGTAAGCGCGGACACGCCAACCGAGGCGCCTTCGCCGACACCTACAGTGGCGCCGACCGCGACACCAACCGTGACGCCTACGGCAACACCTACAACAACGCCGACGGCAACACCAACCGCGACGCCTACGGCAACACCTACAACAACGCCTACAGCCGCGCCTACGCCTACAAACACTACGGCGCCGACACCCACGTCGACCGCGGCACCGACCGCGACGCCTACAGCGGTACCGACGGCAACTCCGATTGTGACCGATGAGTCTAAGCCGACGTTTATGCCTCCGCCCGCGGCGACACCCACAGCGACGCCTACGGCAACACCTACGGCAACACCGACGGCGACGCCGGTAGTGACCGAAAAGCCGGATATCACACCGCTGCCTACGCTTATACCGACCGCGGCGCCTACGGCTGAACCGACATATACGCCTGTGCCTACGGCAGCGCCGATCGAGACGCCGGCTGTAACAGAAAAGCCCGCGGATACGCCGAAACCTACTGAGACGCCGGTTGTGACCGAAAGACCCACGGATACGCCGACGCCTACCGAGACGCCGATTGTGACCGAAAGACCTACGGATACGCCGACGCCAACCGAGACGCCGACTGTGACCGAAACGCCCACGGATACGCCGACGCCTACCGAGACGCCGGCTGTGACCGAAACACCCGCGCCGACGGCCGCTCCGACAGCAACTGCAGAGCCTACCGAGACGCCTGTTGTGACCGAGACGCCGACGCCCGAATATCTCTATGATATCAACGGTTATGATTTCGACGGCGGAAATATCAATATTGATCTGAAATATAACGGCGGCGGAGCGGATAAGGCCAAGCTGATAATCGCGGCCTATTCCGAAAGCGGGCTCGTGACGAGCGTTAAAATGTTTGACATAACGGGCGATGATTTATCCGCGGTTGATTATAAAGACTCCGAAAGCGGAAACATCAAGATCTTCATCTGGGATGCGAACACCATGGAGCCCTTGGCAAAGGCGTTTGGGCGCAGCGAATAGGCCTCCCGTTTGCCTCGCCCCTTGGGGAGAGGTGCCCGCTTGCGGGCGGAGAGGGGTCAACATAGGCACTATGTATTAGTAAATAGCGAATAGGAACCCCTCTCAGTCTGCGGACAAGCCGCAGACAGCTCTCCCCAAGGGGCGAGCCTAGTCCCTATGTCCCTATTTCCTAGTCTCTACGTTGACAGCTCCCGCTCGGGGCGCCGGGACGTCGAGGGCGCCGTCCCCTACGGCATTTTGCGCACTATTAGTTTAATCACTATTCACTAATTACTAATCACTACGTTCGTAGGGGCGGATATTATCCGCCAGTCTGCCTCCCGAATTTGGAGGCCTGATTTTTTAAAATAACCCCCAAATTTTTCGTGAATTTTGGGGGTTTTGTTATGGTAAACGTTGACCTTTGACAAATTTTGTGTTAAAATATAAAAGACAATTGTATATTTTAATAAAAAGAAAGGAGCAATTAAAAGTGGAGGACAAAAAATCAACATTCAAACCTTATATTCCCGCCGATAAAATCGTGCCGGAATTTACGGTCATATCTATTGTGCTGGGCGTTATCCTCGCGGTAGTGTTCGGCGCGGCTAACGCTTATCTCGGCCTTCGCGTGGGTATGACGGTTTCGGCTTCGATCCCCGCGGCGGTTATCTCGATGGGTATTATCAGACTTATTCTCAGAAAGAATTCCATTCTTGAGAACAACATGGTGCAGACCATCGGTTCCGCCGGCGAATCGCTGGCCGCGGGCGCGATATTCACCCTGCCCGCTCTGTTCATGTGGGCCGCGGAGGACAGCTCGGTAGCAACACCCTCGTTCCTGATGATCACATTCATCGCGATCTGTGGCGGCGTTCTGGGCGTTCTGTTCATGATCCCCCTGCGCACCGCGTTGATCGTTGAGGAGCACGGAGTTCTGCCATTCCCAGAGGGAACGGCCTGCTCCGAGGTTCTGCTCGCCGGCGAGGAAGGCGGCGACAAATCCAAGCTGGTATTCTCGGGTCTGGGAATCGCGGCGGTCTACAAATTCATCGCCGACGGTCTCTGCCTGTTCCCCAGTGAGGTCGATTGGTCGATCAAGGCGTATCCCGGTTCGGGCATAGGAATGGACGTTCTGCCCGCTCTGGTCGGCGTCGGCTACATATGCGGAGCGAGAGTTTCGTCATACATGCTCGGCGGCGCTGTTTTGGGCTGGTTCGTTATCATGCCGATGCTGGTGCTTGTGGGAGGCGACGCGGTTATGTATCCCGCCGAGGCTCCGTTCAATCAGCTTGACACCTGGGATTTGTGGGGCAGCTTTGTGCGGTACATAGG
>CANQLT010000069.1 GCA_947624775.1 uncultured Monoglobus sp. | reverse complement strand
CCGAGGCGGAGCGGCTGCTGTGCTTCTGCAACAATTCGGGCCCGCTGTTTATAATCGGTACGGTGGGCGCCGCCATGAGCGGCAGCGCCCGCATTGGCGGAATATTATATATAATTCACATAGCCGCGGCGCTGCTGGCGGGATTTGTGACCGCGCGCCTTATTCGCGGCGAGGAGGAAGTGATAAACCCGAGGCTCGTCAAAAACCATCATGCGGCCGCGAAGCTGGCGGACGCGCTTGGCGGCTCGGTGGCAAAGAGCGTCACGACGATATTAAACGTGTGCGGCTTTGTGGTGTTTTTCGCGGTGGCTGAGAGCGTTATTCCGCGGTTTCGCGGGCACGAGTTTTTAAACTGTCTGCTCGAGATAACGGGCGGTATTGCCGAGGTATCAAAAATGAGCATGGTGCCGGGTATAAAATTCCCGCTTATCTCGATGTTCCTGGCATTGTCGGGCCTGTCGGTGTTTTTCCAGACCGCGTCGATTATCTCGGACAGCGGCCTTTCGATGAAGTACTACGCGCTTGGCAAGGCGGTCCAGGCGGCGTTCGCCTTCGGCCTGACCTTTGCCGCCGCGCCGCTTTTGGACGGAGACTTCGCGGGCGCGTTTATGGCGGACAGCGGGCAGCTTTCGGAATACTCGATGTATCTTTACACCATGCCGCCGCTTGACATAAAGCGCTATCTGATCTTGGTGGGCGGCGAGATCCTGTGGTGCGCGCTTATCATCGGCGGACTGTGGCTCGCGTCAAAATTTCTGCCCGATAAGGATTGACACTTTTCGGCGCGTGTGATAAAATCGAGGCGGAGGATTGAGCGAATGAACAGCAAATGCGAGGAATGTATATATTATGATTACGATGAGGACTACGAGGAATATGTCTGCCTAGCCAACATGGACGAGGACGACATGGCGAGGATAATGCTCGGGCGGCACAAGGAATGTCCGTTCTACCGCCCCGGAGATGATTACACCATCGTCCGCAAGCAAAACTGAAATCCCGGCTGAGGACAGACATGTTCGGAAAATAATTAAACGTATGATATTCACGGCTCCCGCTTTAAATGCGGGAGTTTTTGTATAAACCGATCAAATCCGAGCAGATTTACAAAAACGTTTTTATAAACACAAATCGCTGTACAATTTTTTGCTTATGTAATGTGGTATAATCAGGTCATACTAAAACAGCCTATAGAATTCATGAAAGAGGTATAATAATGAACAAAAACATCGAAAGAGTGGAGCTTCACGCGCACACAAAGATGAGTGAAACAGACGGTATAATTTCTGTCGAAGAATTGATCGAGCATGTGGCTGACGCGGGGCATACGGCTGTCGCCGTTACGGACCACGGCGTTGTGCAGGCGTTTCCGAGAGCGCAGCGGATGGCGGATGCACTGAAACAAAACGCAAAGAAATTTAAGGTAATTTACGGAATGGAAGGCTTGGTCGCGGATGATATTTCGCGCGGAACCAACGCCGAAGGTCTTGAAAAAGCCGCCTCATCTTGTTTCCCCGTGATGCTGCTCGCAAAAAACGCCGAGGGCCTCAAAAACCTTTATGAATTGGTTTCCAAATCCCATACCGAATATATGCACAAAAACACGCCCTATATCCCCAAAAGCCTTCTGCAAAGTCTGCGAAAGGGTTTATTGATCGGAGCCGCGGCCGACGGAGAACTGTACAGAGCCGCATCGGGTCAAAAAAGCGGCGCGACAATCGAAGAGATCGCGGCTTTTTATGATTACTTCGAGGTTCAGCCTCCCGTCGTATACAAAGCGGTTGACGGCGCGCCGAACGAAACGGAAATCAAAGAAAACCTGCGGAGAATTGTGGAGCTTGGGGAAAGACTTGATAAACCCGTTGTCGCCGTGGGCAATGTTCACTTTATTCATCCGGAGGATGAGATTTCAAGGCGGGTGCTCAAAAATCAAGACCCGAAATACCAAAGCGGAATGTATTTTCGCACCACGGATGAAATGTTAAGTGAGTTTCGCTTTCTGGGCGAGGAAAAGGCGTATGAGCTTGTGGTCGCAAACACAAACAAAATCGCCGATATGACAGATGAGCTAAAGCCGATCAAGGACGGATTTTTCCCGCCTGTTTTTGAAAACAGCGATCGGGAATTGGCCGAGATGTGCCGAGCGAGAGCGCGGGAGATATACGGTGATGCTTTGCCCGACATCGTGAGCGGCCGATTGGAGCGGGAGCTTGAACTCATTTTAAAGAGCGGCTGTTCCGCGGAATACATTATCGCGCGCAGACTGGTGAAAAATTCTGTCGAGTCAGGTTATTTTGTGGGATCGCGCGGCTCGGTCGGCGCGTCTTTCGCGGCGTTTTTGGCCGGCATCACGGAAATTAATCCGCTGCCTCCCCACTATATCTGCCCAAATTGCGCGCACAGCGAGTTTCTTGAGACAGGCGGGGACCGCACGGGAGTTGATCTGCCCGACAAGGTTTGCCCAATATGCGGCGCGCCGATGAAAAAAGACGGCTTTGATGTTCCGCTTGAGATTTTCTTTGGCCTTAACGGAGAAAAACGGCCGGACATTGACCTGAATTTTTCGGGCGAATATCAAGCGGAGGCGCAAAAACATGCGAGCCGCATACTCGGCAAAGATCATGTGTTCAGAGGCGGGGTCATCGGCACAATATCCGACAAGCGGGCTGCCGATATGACAAAAAAATATTTTGAGCAATGGGGTCTGAGCCCCTCGAATAAAGAACAGGCATCAGCGGCCGAGAGGATTATCGGAGTAAAACGCCTCGACCAAGTTCATCCGGGCGGCCTCTTTATCATCTGTCCGCAAACACCGGAGCAAAATGAATTTTTCCCGATATGGCGCAAGCCCGATGATTCCGATATAGCGGTCACACATTTTGACATATACTCGCTTTTCAATCATTTTGCCGTACTTGATGTTCTTAAGCACAACGATCCGACCGTTCTGCATCATCTGGAAAAAAAGACAGGTGTTAGCGCAAAGGATGTGCCGCTTTGCGACCCCAAGGTTATTGAGTGCATAGCGAAAGGTGAAATCGCGGACATAACCGAATTTGGCGGGAAGTATGTTTTGAGCATGCTGAAAATTGCCAAGCCGACAACATTTTATGAATTGCTTAAAATTTCCAATCTGCTGCATGGAACGAACACATGGAGCGGCAACGCGAGAGAGCTGATCGAAAGCGGCACCGCGGGTCTCTCGGAAGTGATCGCCGCGCGGGAGGATATAATGCTGTACTTAACAAATAAGGGTATCGACACGGAGACCGCGTATAAAATCTCGGAGTATGTGCGCAAAGGCATGGCGCGGAACGATGGACTGCCTGAGGAACACGAGAGCCTCATGAGGTCCCGCGGCGTTCCCGAATGGTATATGGACTCCTGCAAAAAAATCGGCTATCTCTTCCCGAAAGCTCACGCAGTATCCTATGTAATCTTTGCGGTGCGCATCGCATATTATAAAGTATATTATCCGAAACAGTTCGACGAGGTTATAAAAAGCCTCGCGTAAACAAACGGCCCGCGGCAGACACATTTATTGTCTGCCGCGGGCCGAAATTTTTTAATTTTTAGTTTTTAAAATCAAATGCCAAATCAGGCAATGTGTGAACGAATAATTGTTTTTGAGTTTATAGATCAGGCCGTGGAACTTATAAAAAAATTTAAAAAATCACAAATATAGTATTGACAACCAATTACCGTCGTAGTATAATATGTGCATAAAGATAATACGCTTGTAATCTCAAAAACAAACGAGCGTTTTCTTCCCAAACACAATTCGCGTTCCGCCGCTGCACGGCGGCGGATCGGCGGCCGTTTTTTGAGGATGATCCAAACACTACCATTAATAGCAAGAGGTGATAATATGAAAAGAAAATATAAAAAATTTATAGCCGCAATTATTATTTTATTGGGAATTATTATGAGTTTTTCGCCCTGTTTTGCATATGTGTATGAGGGCTTTAGATATGGGTTTGAAGAATCTTCGGGAAATATTGTTGTTATCGGAGACTATAATGCCCAATTTGGGGAAGTTTTGAATTTTCCAAATTGGATAGACGGCAAGCCGGTTGTCGGAATTGGCACATATTCCGGTTTAAATGAGAAAAATATTGAAAATGTTAAAACAGTAAACATACCAAATAATATTAAATGCATAGGGTACGGGGTATTTACTCATCCTCAGGTTTTATCCGAAGCATATTTCAAAAGTCTTGAGATTATTAATATAGGCAGCGGAGTTGATACCATTAACGGATTTATGAATGGCAGAGAAAGAATAAATATAGTAGGAAGAATATCTTTACCGATGGGCCCTGCGTTTTATGATACGCCCACACTGAAAGAAATTAACGTGTCAGAAAACAATAACAGCTTTTCATCTGTTGAAGGAGTTTTGTATAACAAAGACAAGACAGTGCTTATATATGTTCCCAAAGGAAAAAGCGGGAAGCTTGTTCTGCCTGACAGCGTAAAATCGGTGGATGTGGATCTGTATACTAATTTCAATGATTATATGAACTTTAAAAATTGCAGAAATATTGCCGAACTGGTTCTTCCCGATAATCTGGAATATGACGATCAAAGCGCCTTGAACATGCCCGCTCTTGAAAAGATACATTTGGGCGATAAGACAAAAATATATCTTTCCATGTTTGACGGATGCGATAATCTGAAAAAGATAGAGGTTGGAGAGAACAACGAGGACTGCATATCATATGACGGACTGCTTTACAGCAAAAACGGAAAAAAACTGATATATTGCCCGCCAAGCAAAGAGGGAGTATGCAAAATAATGCCGGGAACAACAGAGATTGAGGATTATGTATTTAAAAATTCAAGGATCAGCGATGTGCATTTGCCGGACAGCGTAAATGAGATTGGCGACAACGCCTTTGAGGGCTGCAAAAAAACCGTAACAATACATTCTTCAAGGGAATATGGTCTGGGATATGCCGCAAGCCATGGAATGAAATGGGTAATGGCTGATATTGCGGTAAGCATAAGCGGCTCCGCTTCAAATACAGTGACGGTGAGCGCGGATAATTATGACCGGGACCGCGACAAGAACTGCAGCTTAAACATAGCTGTGTATGACAGTCTCGGAGCGCTGCTTGAAATGAAAACCGAGCAAATTGACGCAGACAAAACTTCCGCAAGCCTTGACCTTTCAAATATTCCTGATGCCTACAGAGTAAAAGCAATGCTGTGGAAAGACAATCTGGACATAAAGCCGATCTGCGAGCCGGCTGAGATTTATGTGGAATAAACCTCCCCGCTTTTGATAAAGAAGGAGCGGTTTTTCCCAAACACAATTCGCGTTCCGCCGCTGCGCGGCGGCGGGTCGGCGGTCGTTTTTTGAGAATGATAAAAACACTATTATGTCAGGAGGATATATTTTATGAAAAAATTTATTTCTGTTATTGCTGTATGCGCGATGCTCACTTGCTCGATGAACTTGAGCTTTGCATATGGTGATACGGCAGACGACAAAGAATCTGTATCTCGCCGGATCGTGAGCGCCGTGGAAACGATCGGAGGCGCGCCTGTCGCGGATGCTCCGTCGGTCACGTCGGGCGCTTTTGAGTATATACTCAATGAAGATCACAGCACTGTGACGCCTACAATTGCGCCGACGGCAACGCCGTCAAGCGAGCCGTCGCAGGTCCCAACCGAACGTCCGCTTGAGACCTCGTGGAAAATATTGAGCGTAGATAAAGATTCGGGCGAAGCGAAAATATTTATTCCCGACGGAACACCTGAGGGAACGGCCTTCACGCTTATTATGGCGAAATACAAAAACAATGTTATGCTCGACTGCGCGATCGAAAGCTTCAAAACGGAAACAGAGGGCGGAAGCGAATACACGGCAAAGCTCGGCCGAGTTATCACCTCGGACGCTTTCGGCGAAGAAGTAAAGCTCATGCTGTGGGACGGGACCGACGGAATTAAACCCCTTGCGGAGCCGTATACGCTAAAGAGTGGATTTGAGGGCGAGGGCACCGAGGAGAGGCCGTATCTCGTTACTTCGGCGCGGCAGCTTGACAGCATTCGAGAAAATTTAAACGCTTGCTACAGGCTTGAAAACGATATCGACCTGACTGAATATCTGTCTCCGGGCGGCGAGGGATTTGCCAAATGGGGAGACAAGGGCTGGCAGCCGATCAGAGGCGTTGAGGGCACTTCGTACGAGTTAGGATTTGACGGGGCAGGACATGTTATATCGGGGCTTTATATAAACAGGCCCGATGAGGACAACGTGGGTCTGTTCGGCGGAAACGCCTCGGCTGTTGGGCGCATAACAGCGGATATATTACATCTCGGAGTCTTGCTTTCTGACAAAGGAATAACAGGAGGCAGATACGTAGGCGGAATTATAGGCAGTCTGCCTTTGGAAAGCGAGATAAGGGGCTGCGGCGTGAGCGGCGGATCCGTAAAAGGAAACGAGAGTGTCGGCGGTATCGCCGGCAGTAAGGGGATCACCGCGCTGTGCATAAACTGCAATGCGAAAACCGATGTCTCATGCGGCGGCGGGTACGTCGGAGGCATTTTTGGCAGAGGCGGCGGTTATGTTGTGAGCTGCGCCGCCGAGGGTAGCGTATTCGGCGTCAAAAATGTCGGCGGCGTCGTTGGCGAACTCTATGGACAGGCAGGGGTCAACTATTGCAGTTTTTCGGGTTCTGTCACGGGCGTCGAAAATGTCGGCGGCATCGCGGGCATGACTGAGGACGGAGGAATTATCGATTCGTTCTGCGAGGGAGAGATCGTGGGCGAAAACTACGCGGGCGGCATCGTCGGACTGCAGGGCGGCTTGAGCAGAATAAAAAAGTGTGCGTCCAAGGTCACTGTATCCGCCGCCGCGGATTACGCCGGAGGTATCGCCGGCGCTCAGATAAGCCCGCCGTTTTTCAATAACAAAAATATACTTGAAGGCTGCACGGCCGAGGGCGAAGTGAGTGCGCTCGGCGAGCACAGGGGCGCCGTGTCGGGATATTTTGACGACGAAAGCGCGATCTCGGACTGCAGCCGCATGAGAGGGTTCACGGTCAACGGAGCCGAGATCCCCGACAACGGAGAAAACAGCGCTCCGTCGAAAATCGACGGCGGCATAACAGAGACTAATTTTATCAACGACAGATACAAGGCTGTGTGCAGTTCCGGCTTTGTTGAGATCATAAAGGACGGCGAGCCTGTGTCCGAGACCGAGGCGAGAGAGGGCGAGATAGTAACCGTCAGGATCGAGGAAGTGCCGGGTGAGGACAGAATAATAAAATTCGCTCCGAACGTCAAAATAACCGATGTTTATAACGTTTCCGAGGAGCATAGATCATATTGTTACAGGAGCTTTCAAATGCCTGCCTCGGATGTGAGTATAGGCGTAACGTCAATAGGCGTTTATCCGCATATATATGACGCTTACGTGCTGGGCGGCGACACGATCGTAAAGATGACATGTATCCAATCGGGCGTTGTATCGGCGAGACAATATGATGAGAGCGGGCACCTGATCAAAGTGGCCTCACAGCCGTTTTCGCAGAGCGGATTCGGCTATTACACCGTGACGCTCAGAGACATCGAGGCCGACGTGGTTTATGTCGAAGGCTCTTCAGTAGAACCGAACGAGCTGCTGTGCGACCCGTTTTATATAAACAAAACCCAATGATCTGACGCTGTGTTGACAATCCGCTTGTTTTTGGGTATAATTATATTTGCGGCGCATATATTAGTTTGAAACAATGATCGGAGCGTGATATTATGAATACAATAGTTATATACAAAAGCAAATACGGCTCCACAAAGCGGTATGCCGAGTGGATAGCGGAGGAGCTGGGCTGCAAAGCGGCAAACGCGAAGGATATCAAGGCGGCCGAGCTTGAAAAGTATGATAGCATAATTTTCGGCGGCGGCATGTACTCCGAGAGCATTGACGGCGTGTCGCTTATTACGAAGAATTTTGACAGGCTCAATGACAAAAAAGTCGTTATATTCACGGTCGGTCTGACCGACCCGGGGCACAAAAAATATTATAAGTCGGTGGCCGACAGGAACCTGAGTCCGGAGATACAGAGCCGCGTAAAGGTCTTTAACCTGCCCGGAAAGATGATAATGGAGGAACTGAGCTTTGTTCACCGCAAGGAGCTGGGCGTTTTGAAGGCTATCCTTTCAAAAAAGACCGATCTCAGCGAGGACGGCAAGCTGCTGCTTGAGCTGTGCGACAAGAGCAGCGACTTCATGGATAAAGACGCGATCGCGCCCATAGTGGCGGAGTTTAAAGAATAACACAGAATGGTGATAAAATGAAACTGATGATAGCGAGCGACATACACGGCTCAAAATACTACTGCGAAAAAATGATCGAGGCGTACCGCCGCGAGGGAGCGGAAAGGCTTGTTCTGCTGGGCGATATTCTGTACCACGGTCCGAGAAACGACCTGCCGCGGGACTATGACCCAAAGGCGGTGATCGCGGCGCTGAACGGGCTTTCGGATGAGATACTTTGCGTGCGCGGCAACTGCGACACCGAGGTCGATCAGATGGTGCTCGACTTTCCGATCATGGCGGACTACGCCGTGATTTTCGACGGCGCCGCCATGTATCTGAGCCACGGCCATATATACGGCGAAGACGCTCCGCCCAAGGGTTTAAGCGGCGGCGTTTTAATATGCGGCCACACCCATGTCCCCAAATGCGAGGAAAAGGACGGATATGTTTACATAAACCCCGGCTCGGTCTCGATCCCCAAAGAAAACAGCCGACATTCCTACATCATATACGAAAACGGCGAATACATCTGGAAGGACTTAGAAAAAAACGGCGCCGAATATGAGCGCCGCAGGTTTGATTGAGTTTTGAGCTACAAGGTTCCGAGGACCGCGCGGTCTATGCCCGCCAGGTCGGGGATTATCTCGATCCCCGTATATCCTCTGGCGTACATCATGTCCGCCACGTCGTCCGCCTGGTTTATTCCGACTTCAAACGCCGTGATCCCGCCTCTTTTAGGGGCGGTTTTTTCTATTATAACTCTGTAAAAGTCGAGGCCGTCATCGCCTCCGTCAAGGGCGCCGAGGGGCTCATGATCCACGATCTCGGTCTGAAGGTCAAATATATCGTCGGTCGGGATATATGGCGGATTTGATACGATGCAGTCGTATTCGGCCGCATCGATCTCGGCGAGCATCACCTCGTCTTTGATATCTCCGAGTATAAAATTCATACGTCCGCTCAGGCGGTGCCGCTCTCCGTTCCGTTTTGCGACGCGCAGAGCTTTTTCCGACACGTCAAGGCAGGTCACCGACGCGCGCGGTAAATAGTAGGCCAGACTGACGCCGATGCAGCCGCTGCCGCAGCCGATATCCAGTATCTTGACCGCGCCGCGGCTTTTCAGCTTTTCGATCACCGCCTCGACCAATATCTCGGTGTCTGAGCGCGGAATCAGCACGTTTTTGTTTACCTCAAAATCAAGCGACATGAACTCGGTTTTGCCGATGATATACTGAACGGGCATACCGCTCAGCCGTCTGTTTACCGCCGCGTTGACCTCGATGGCGGCCGCGTCCGACACGGCGGGGTCGCGGGTTAGTAGCTCGGTTTTGTCAATGCCGAGTATGTGCATAATAATAAGGTCGGCGTCGAGCTCCGGAGAGCCGATGCCGCCGTTGTTTATGAGTTTTTCGTGAGCGCTCCTGCGCAGTTGTTTCAATGTCATCTTTTTAGCACCTATTCGCTATTCGCTAATCACTAATCACTACGTTACCATATATCTGCCGTTTCGTCTTCGGGGATAACGGCGGTCAGGGATTTTATTGCTACTTCTATCATGCTGTCGTCGGGCTCGTTTGTCGTTATGTGCTGGAACCACATTCCGGGCGCGCTGATGGCGCGGGTAAACGGATTGTCGTGTCTGCCCGCGAACTTTATGATCTCATATGATATTCCGGCTACTATCGGCAGCAAAAGCAGACGCAGTATAACGCGCCAGATCGCCCAGGGCATCGCCGAGAATATCACGCCTATTCCGGGGATAGCGGCGAATGTTTCCTGCTGCCAAGGTATGATCGAAAAAATCAGAATACTGATAACCATAACTATCAGCAGAAAGCTGGTTCCGCATCTGGGGTGCAGCCGCGACTGAACGCGCACGTTCTCGACCGTCAGCGGCAGACCTTTCTCATAGCAGAAGATCGACTTATGCTCGGCGCCGTGGTACATAAACACGCGCTTGATATCCTTCATCTGCGCCACAAGCGACAGGTAAAGGACGAAAATAGCGATTCGCACAACGCCTTCGATCAGCGTCAGCATGGTGTTGCTTTCGACATGCAGAAAGTCGGTCATAAAGCCCGCGATAAGCGTAGGCAGCAGTATAAACAGACCGACCGACAAAAACAGCGACAGTATGACCGAGCAGTATATAACCACGTTCATGGCGGTCTCCGAGTCCAGCTTTTCGTCAAGCCATTTTTCGAACCTGCCGGGTTCCTGCTCTATCTCGTTGCCGTCCTCGTCAACGTCAAAGAATTTGGCCGAGAACATCAGCGCCTTGACGCCGATTATCATAGAGCCGAAAAAGTTGACGCAGCCGCGGATTATCGGCAGTCCCGCGATTCTGCCCGCTTTTTTCTTTTTTATTTCCTGCTCGTCCACAATGATCTCGCCGTCGGGCTTGCGCACCGCGGTGGCGATCTTGAACGGGCCGCGCATCATAACGCCTTCTATAACCGCCTGCCCGCCGATCGACGTTTTCTTTGCCTTTTGGCAGGCGCTTTCGTTTTTATTTGGCATGTATTTTCTCCTTTTTATAAAACCTGTTTCTTTATTATACCACAGGACTTCTTATATTTCAATGAATATAATGTGAATTTTATTGGTCTTTGTATATTCGCCTCGGGCTCGGTTTCGCCGAGTTGCTCATCGGGTTGCGTCTCACCGGGCGCGGTTCCGAAAAACTGCTTGATACGTTTGCCGCCGGAGGAGGAGCGGACGGCGTCTCTTCCGCGCTTTCCGTCTGTCTGGCGGCCGCCATTCGGCTCAGCGCCTTTATCTGAACGCTCTGCTTTTTGAGCGCCTCGATAGCCTTGTTAAGGTTCCTCTCCGACGCTTTGACTTTTTCTTTCTGCGACAGCATGGCGAGCATCAGGATAAAGCACAGCACCGCTATGACTATAACGCCGCCCAGTAAAATTTTGTTTTCATTCTGTATGGTCTTTAATATGTCGTTATACTGGTTTCTCAGGCTGTTGGAATACTGCTCGTAGGATTCCTGCGTTCCGCCCTCGATCGACGAGCTTTGGATAATAACGCCGCTCATGCCCTCAAGATCGGTGTCCGAAATATCGGCGTAGTTCACTTCGATGTTGAGCTCTCTCAGAAAATCCACAACCGAGGTCATGGGGATCGCGAGAGATATTCTGTCCGCGTCCTGCACCTTCATGTTGTTGACGCCTATGACCTGCCCGAGCTCATTGAGCAGAGGGCCGCCGCTGTTGCCCGGGTTGATAGCCGCGTCGGTCTGGATATACGTCACTCCGTCGACCTCGCGCTCGGCCGTGGACAGTATGCCGCTGCTCACCGTGAAGCCCAGACCCTGCGGCGAGCCCACGGCGAAAACCTGAGCGCCCAGAGGCGGAATATCGGTCGTCATCGGTATGGTCGGCAGATTGCCGCCTATCACCTCAACGAGGCTCAGATCGCGCGCCTCGTCAGAGCCTATCAGCCGCCCCTCAAGCAGCGTGCCCGAGCGCGTCTCGATGGTGTATCTGGTGGTCGCGTCAACCACGTGGTGGTTGGTAACGATCATGTTCCCCGATATTGCGAAACCCGTGCCGACCGAATTGGACGAATGCACGACCACAACCGAGTCGCAGATCTCGTCCATGTTAAATCCAATCCCGTAGCATATCGAGCATGCGCAAAGCAGCATCAGCGCGAATGTCAGTGTGATAATTCTTTTAAAGTTCTTTTTCATGTTTTCTCCTTTATATTACGGTTATTTGAGGCGAATGCTTATTTCACCGCTTTGCAGAGTTTTCACTCCGTCTGAGGTCTTAACCACCAGACCGCCGTTTTTGTTTATGTCTATCGCCTCGGCAGTCTCGCCGGTGTTTAGTATCTTTATCGTCTTGCCCAAGACCCGCGAGCGCTTTTTGTACTCGTCTATGTAGTCCTTGATTATGATTTTTTTGTCATCCGTGATCTCGATAAGGTCGGTCATGCAGTTTATTATTTCCGCGATCAGGCGGTTTCGGTCGAACTTTTTCTCGTCGGTTCCCAGAGAGCCGACCACTCCGCGGAGCTCTTTTGGAAATTTGCCTGTGAACATATTGACGCCGATCCCGATAACCACGCTTTCGACGCCTCCGGTTTCAAAGTCGGTGACCGCTTCGGTCAGAATTCCGCAGATTTTTTTGTTGTTAAAAAAAACGTCGTTCACCCATTTGATGTCAGGTTTGAGCCCAAACGCTTTCTCGATGGCCACGCATACCGCCACGGATGCCGCGGTGGTGAATCTGGCCGCCTCATACGCGCCGACCCTCGGACAGAGCAGAAAGCTCATATAAACGCCGCTGCCCGGGGGAGAGTAGAAGCTGCGCCCCTGTCTGCCGCGCCCCGCGGTTTGTTTGTCCGCAATAAACACGCGTTCGATCGGATTCGAGCATCCGCACTCCGCCGCGTATTTTTTTGCGACGTTGTTGGTCGATGTGACTTCGGGATAGATAGATATTCTATCCTCAAGATTTTTGTCGTTTAAGTATTTGCCGATGATAGTGGCCGAAAGCACGTTGCTGGGCGACAGAACATATCCTGAGTTTTGCTTGGCGCCGATGTTGTAGCCTTCGTCCCGCAGGGCTTTGACCGATTTCCAAATCGAAGCCCGGGACACGCCGATCGTCCGCGCCAGTTCCTCGCCCGATACGGCTTCGCCCATTTTTTGATTTAATATTTGAAGAACAGTCTCTTTTGTAGTCATTATCTTATGTCCTTTCTGTTCGCTCATTTATTTATCATTTTGACATTTTCTTTTCCCAGCATGCTTTCAAGAACTTCAATGCGCCCGTCTCCCGGGTTTATCGTGGCGCGCGCCTTGGAGGTTTTCTTTTCGTCGGCGAAATACACGTAAATTTCCGCGCCGCCGCTCACGCCGCTCAGCGTCTGTTTTATGGCGTTCAGCTTTTCGCCGTCTCGGGTGTCGAGGCGGATATAAAGCTTTGACCGCGGGGCCCTTTTGAGGGGCTCTATTGTCCTGACGCGGACTTTGGGCGGCTGATTTTCGGTTATGTCCAGATCGCCGCGTATCTGTATTAGTCTGTCCTTTTCTATAAGGCTGTCATACGCCGCGACACCCGCGGGGAACACCAGACACTCGATCGAGCCGGTAAGGTCCTCAAGAGTGATATATTTCATGATCTCGTTTCGTTTGGTGCGGCGAGTGTGAAGTTCCGATATTATGCCGATCATGGTGACCGGCGCGTCGGAATTGAAAGCGCCGTCCTCGTTTTCAAGCACGCTGAGTATCGTTGTTATGCCGGGCGAAAACTGCATATCACGGCAGTCGTCAAGCGGATGGCCCGAAACGTACATGCCTATGCTCTCTTTTTCCATAGCCAGCATGGCCGATTTTTGCAGCTCGGGTCTGTCCTTGAAATTATCTGCATCGGGCTTTTGCGGCTCATCATCGGTGCCCATATCAAAAAGACTGATCTGGCCGGGGAGCTCATTTTTTGCCGTCTGAGCGAATCTGTCAATTACCGTTTCGTATTCATATAGCAGAACGCTGCGCTTTAGACCGAGGTTGTCAAACGCGCCGCAGCGTATCAGGTTTTCAACGACGCGTTTGTTTGTCTTTTTGCCCGTCATTCTGCGGCAGAAGTCAGTGAATGTGGCAAATTTTCCGCCGCGCTTACGCACGGTTTCAATATCGCGCACAACGCCCTCGCCCACGTTGTTGACCGCGCCCAGGCCGAACACGATACCGCCGTTTTTGGCCG
>CANQLT010000068.1 GCA_947624775.1 uncultured Monoglobus sp. | reverse complement strand
TTTCAAACGGCCTGGTGCGCGGCTATGAGGACAAGACGCTGCGCCCCAAAGAAAACGTGACCCGCATTGAGGCGCTGGCAATGCTGGCGAGATGTATTCCCGAGGTTCCCGATGAGGCGGGCGAGCCCATCGAGTTTACGGACGTTCCCGATTGGGCAAAGGAGGATATAGACGATCTGACCCGCGCGGGTATCGTCAAAGGCTACGGCAACGGCCTGCTGGGTTCAAATGACAACATAACTGTCGAGCAGGTGAAGCTGCTGACCGACAGGAGCGACGAGCTTTTGAACACCGTGCCTATAGGCGAGAGCTTTTACGGCCACGTGAACAGCAAGGCCTTCCGCAACGCGCAGGTCTCGTCCGTCAAGGCGATCGACGCGATGCACGGCGGTATTATCGACACCGAGAACGCATGGTCGAATTTAGGCGATATGCAGGCGGATATAAACGAAAAAGAGCGCGGGCTTCTCGAAAAGCTCATGAGCGGCGAACTCGAGTATGAGCGCGGAAGCGCGGAGCAGCGCGTTCACGATATGCTCCTGTGCCTGCAGGGTTCCGTCGAGCCGACCGAGGCGGACAAGCAGCTGATACTGGACCTGAGAAATACCATAATACACGCCGACACGGTCGAGGCGCTCGCGGATGCGTCGACCGATATTCTGAGAAATATAGGCGCCGCTGTTTTGTTTGACATACAGGCGGTCAAGGACCCGCAGAGCGGCGATGTGATGCCCTGCGTGCTGATAAACCCGGTCGGCGACATGGGCATTATAAATTACAGACAGTCGACCAAAGACGCCTTCGGCGCTTTTTATGAGGACGCGCTGAAAGAGACTCTTTCGTCAATGGGATATGAGTTTTCTGAAAAAGACATCAGAAAGGCGCTTGAACTGCAGGACATGGCGAGCCGCGACTCGAATCCGATGTCGTCGATCATAATGGGAATGAGCCTCAGAATGATGGTTGATCCCTCAGTCAGCATTGACGGCATTGTCGGGGAATTGTTCAGAGCCGCCGGGGAGCACGGGATGGATATTGAAAACTACACCGGTGATGAGCCGAATTATCAAAAATATACCGACACGGCGGCGGACGGTCTGCTGTCGAACATAAAATTAGCCTCGACCCTCGGTGAACTCGGATTTGAGAAAACCGACGCGATTTTGTCGCATAGCGAGGATACGGCGAAGGAGATCGACGCGATTTTGACAGATAACGATTTGAACGCGCTCAAGATAAACGCTCTGATCGCTCTGGCGGAGGCGGGCTGTTATTTGAACGCGGACGAGAGTTCGGCTTTTGAGAATCTTGAGAACGTCAAAACGGCCGCCGAGATGTTTATAACGGGCGATGAGCCTCCGACGAGCAAGAGCATAACGGAAATGACGTCAAAATTCAGCGAAATGACGGGCGGAACGGACGCGGCGGACAACAGCGGCGGCGTTCTGAGCGACAAAAATCTCAATATTATAAGACAGCTGCTGCCGAACGATCTGGGCTCGATATATTGCGATTATTATTACGATGACGCCGTGACCGGCGATGTGCGCGCCATGATCGGCGACATACTCGGCGAGTACTCGAACATTATTGAAAGTAACGCGTGGCTGAGCGATCAGGCCCAAAAAACTGCGCAAAAAAAGATCGAAAACATGAAAACGGTTATTGGCCGCTTTGAAAACGGTTCATCTCCCGTGATAATTTCGCCGGATGAAGGCGGCACGTATTTCAACAACAGCATGAGAATAAACGGCGACGCCTTTAACACGGTGAAACGCGAGTGCGACGAGGATGATTTCTCAACAGTACTGACGCAGATATCTCCCGACACGACAGACGCCGATTATATTTACGACATAAATACCATATTTGTCTGCGCGGGTCTGCTTCAAAAAGGGATGTATGACCCAAGCGCGAGCCGCGCGCGGAACCTTGGCACCGTGGGAGCTTTTGCCGCTCACGAGATAAGCCACGCATTTGACGATATAGGCTCAGGATATGACGAAAAAGGCAACGAGAAAAATTGGTGGACGGACGGCGATCTTGAGGAATACAACAAGCGCACTCAAGAATTTATAGAGTACTACGACAAGTTCTCTCTTGCTGAGGGCGTTGAGCAAAACGGAGAAGAAGCCGTCTACGAGAATATGGCGGACTACGCGGGTCTGCGCTGCGTCCTGAATATTCTGAAGGACGATCCCGACGGTCAAAGGGAAGCCGTTGAAGCGTGGGCAGGAGCGCTTGCCAAGCTCGGAACCGAGAATTTTATCACCGATTCGCAGCTTATACCCGATGTCCGCTCGGAAAGCAGCGTCAGAGTTGACGCGGTTATGGCCTCGATGGATGAGTTCTATCAGATATATAATATCTCGGAGGACGATCCGATGTATGTGCCGCCCGAGCAGAGACTGAAATTATGGTAAAATAAAAACAACAAAAAATATCCCGTTCGCGATCATGGACGGGATATTTTCATAGCAAAAATTATTTTACGAGCTTTTTAAAGGGTATCGCGATAAGCTTCGCTATCGCGGGCGCGCCCGCCGTGAAGTACAGGATCAGCACGAACTGAACAAGCGCCTTTGAAATGCCCGAACCCAGAACGCCTTTCAGCATATCCGCCGCGGGGGTCGCCGCCGTGTTAAGCATCTCAAAGATAAATACGCATACAAAAACTCTTATGAAGCGCTCCAAAATTCCTGTGTCGGTCGTGAAGTTTATAAAGCGGCGTTCGATGAACCAGCCGATAAAAAATCCTATACCCATGCCTGCGTTCTTGAACGAGTCGACCGCCATCTTTGAGCCCTCGACGATAACCGAGCCGTCGGCCGCGTAGTCTGTCGGGTACGACTTGAGCGCGGCGTAAACGATAAGCAGCGCGCACAGCGCCACGCCGCCGAGCATTACCCGGATGTCAGCCTTCGGATTTTTTTCAACAACGGGCAAAAGCTTCGCGATAAGGAACAGCACCGCGGCGCCGATAACGAGCGCGACAACAACATCCTGCGGCGTGTGAACGCCCAGATAGTTTCTTGAGAACGCTATCAAAATCACAACTACCCACAAAATGATTTGTAAAAATCTCGGTAATTTCATGCCGTCGTTGGTGTTCATCGCGAGTCCGCCCCAAAAGCTGACCGCGTTGGTCGTGTGGCCACTCGGGAACGAGTATCCGGTCGCGTCAGCCATGGCCGCGGGCACGGGCTTGATGCGGGCGTCGCGTATCCACGGGCGATAGACGCAGGCGGTTATTTTAATAAAGCCGTTTATAATTCGGTTCGTAAACAGCGTGAACATTAAATAAATGCCCTTTTTCTTGTCGATCGCCCAGTAAAAAAGTCCGAGGATCAACAGCAGCGTCGATGTTTCGCCCAGCTTCGTTATGTATTCCATGATCGTGTCCAAAGCGCCTCCGGTAGCTTCGCGGAAATTTTGAAGCATAAGCAAATAATTGATGTCCATAAAACTCTCCTTTCTTGATCCGGCGCGGGCATTTTTTGCCGCCGCGCTTTAAGCTTGTTTTGTTGTTTAATTTTTTTCTAACATAATAATAGCACATAAAAACAGGTGTGTCTATATTATTCGTGTCAGATTTGGGGTGATTCGTGTCATGAAAACATCATTTTATGTAGCGTACCGCGACGCAAATGCGCGCCGATTACATGAATCATGTGTTTTTTGACATGAATTGTTATGGACATACATCGGATTTTGTGATAGAATAAAAATATATTATAATAATGTAAAAATAACCGCCGGGGGGGGGTGAAATTGTGAGCTCATATGATAAAAGACAGTATATTCTGGGCGGCGCGGTCGTTATTTGCGTGTTTTTATTTATTTTTGCCGTTAACTCGCTGCTTAAGAGAACCGATCTTAAGGACATAAACATGGACCCCGGAGCCGATATGGACTGGAGCTATGAAATAATTTCCGGCTCGATCTCAAGGCCCGCTGAGCCCGAGCTCCTTGACGAATACACTGTGAGCTTTCCCGGAGAGAGCGGCAGAGCCGTTAAGGCCGAGAGAACTTTGCGCGAGCAGCTTAATGGCGCGCACCTCGGGATATTTTTGTATGACGTCGTGTGCGGAGCGGACGTATACCTTGACGACGATATGATATACACAAGCTTTGAGGGAGCTCCGAGAGACGAGTCGGGCTATGCCGTGACTGACGGTTTTGAGCCCTGCCCGTCCGAGAAGATCGAAATATTTTTGCCCGACGACTATGTGGGCCGCAAATTGACCGTTATCTCGTATTTCCCGTCCGAGACAGAGAATATAGTCCCGATATTCCCGTATTTGTGCAGCAGCGAAACGCTGTTTGCCTTGACCTCGGTCGAAAATGTGGCGCCGATCACCCACATGACGTTGTGCTCTTTTTTGGCGCTATTGACCGCGCTTATCTATTTACTTGATATAAAAAACGGCAACGCGGACAAAAGGATATTACTCCTGACACTGTTTTATTTGATATTGTTTATGCAGCAAGGCTTTGAGTCAAACGCGGGAACCTACAGTCTGTTGCCCAAAAAGCTCGGTCCGCTTGAGTTTATATGCGAGCTGCGCATGGCGCCGCTGATGCTGTTCGTAGCGCTGTATCTCACATCCTGGCGGCGCGTTGTCCTTGCCGCCGCGACCGGAGTCTGGTTTGTTTTCGACGCCGTAAAGTTGATAAGGGAATGGGCACTGAGCGGCTTGTATCACGGGGAACCGACGGCTCCGATAGTATTTGCTCTAATCATACTCGCGCTGATTATGCTAATATCCGAGATGAGATATAAAAAGATGAAATTCAAAAAATCTTATATCATATATATTATTATCGCGGTGGTCGCCGCCGTTGCGCGCTTGATCAGACTGAGCTCCAAATGGTACGGAAACGCGGCGGACTATTTAAAGCTTTTGTTTGTGAGCCCGATGCACGGAGTTTTTTATCCGCTTATTCAGTATGTATTTTTCATCGGCATTTTTACTATCACGGCGGTAGTTATTGTTGAGTTTGTGAGGCGCACGCTCTATTCCAGAGTAATGCTGGGCGTGCTTGAGGAACAGAACAGACGCGCGATGAACAGCTACAAGCGAATGGCGGAGTCGGAGGAGGAGACATATTCGATAAGACATGAGGTACGCCACCACATGCTCACGTTGTCCGCCATGCTGAAAAACGGTGAGATCGACCGTGCAGGCGAGTACGCGCAGTCTTTGACAAGCGAATACAACGATATGCCGGACGGTCAATACAGCAAAAACATGATGGTTAATATTATCGCGAGCGAATATCTGGGCCGCGCCAAGGCGCGCGGGATCGAGGTCAAACACAGCCTTAATATTCCCGAGGAGATCCCGGTCTCGGACACCGATTTTTGCGTATTTCTCACAAATATGTTTGAAAATTCTTTGAATGCCTGCGAAAAAATTGACCCGAGCCAAAAGCGTTATATTCATGTGAAAATGTACATCCGGGGCAAATATCTGTTTATCGGATGCGAGAACAGCGCCCCGACCGGCGAAACGGCGGTTAAAAAAGGCAAAACCCACGGCTATGGTCTTGAAAACATGAAAAGGATAGCTCAAAAGTACGGTGGAATGCTGCATATCGAGAGAAAGAATTCCTCGTTTGCGCTGAAAAGCGACTTCTGCTTGAAATAGGAATTTGTAAATAAAGCAAACAATAAAGGCGCCGTTTAAACTGCGGCGTCTTAGTTTATCCGAATATATCTTTTTTGTCGAGGAATTCCAAAAACCTGAGCTGAACTCTGTTAAACTGTGACTTGCTGATCGGGATAGCCTCTCCGTTTGAGAGCAGTATGTCAAAGCGCAGGATCTCGGTAATATAATTCATATTGACGAGATAGCTTCTGTGTGGACGCACAAATGGCGCCCGCGGCAGCTGATTTTCTATCTCGCTGAGCGTGCCGTGAAGAGCGATCTCGGTCCCGTTGATTTTATGTAAGGCTATGCGGTGTCCGTATATCTCAAAATAGAGGATATCATTTAGCTTCACTTTTATTAAGCCGTTTGACGATGTAAAGCAGATATTATCCATCATATGCTTTTTCATGTATCGGCTGAGCGCCGCGCCGAGTTTATCTCTGTCGAGCGGCTTTAAAATATAGTATACAGGGTCAACGTCAAAGCTTTCGATCGCGTATTCCTTGGCTGTCGTTATAAAAATGATATCGGTGTTTTGGTTGTTCCTGCGAAACTCCTTCGCGTAGCTCATGCCGTTTTCGTTATCGAAAAATATGTCAAGCAGTAGCAGATCATATTCGGTGCCGCTTTTTATTGAGTTATCAAGAGCGGACACATCATTGAAAGACCGAATGACGCAGTCAGTTTCCACATCGGAAAAAAAAGCCGCGCACAAATTCTGCCGCATTGCTGCAAAATTCCGCGTCGTCGTCGCATATAGCAATTTTTACCATGACAAACACCTCAATTCGATCTTTCCCCTTTTCCATTTACAGCACCAAACATATTTTATCATAATTTATTAAAAAAATCAAGCAAAAAAATAAAATAACTACAAAATTTATAGGTTATATAGTATTATGTCAAGGGCATAGATCACAAAATATTAAAAAATCGGCGGTATAATTACCGCCGATAAAGCGTATTAAGCTTATTTAAAAACCTTTTTGATTATTATATTAACTTTTTTGCCTATATATCCGACTACAACGTCGTCCGCGATGTTGGCAATGACCGATTTTTCAAGCTCATCCCATGTTTCCTTGTCTTTGTTATCATGAGCGCTGTCTCTGTAATTTTTAAGGGACCACGCCTCCGACCACATCTCATTTTGCAGCTGTCCCGTTGCCGAGCCCATGTCATAAAATTCATAGCCCGCGGTGTTTGACATTTTCGATGCCTCAACATAGCCGTCCGCCATTGATTCCGCGATAAGCTTGATTTTGTTTATGATTCCCTTTGAGGACGCGTTAACGCCGGATTTTGAGACCGACATGATCTCCTCTTTCTTGTCGAGCGTCATGCGCTTTGTTTTGATAGCAGCGTGCAGCTCATACTCCGGGCCGTCGTTCTCTATCCAGAATTCGCCGTTTCCGATCTCCAGAAGCTCGGGCAGCATGCCGACCATTTCCTCCGCCAGAAGGCGCAGCTGGAGCGACTGTTTGGCATTCAGCTTATTATATGACGCCGATTTTTCGGCCTCGGCAAGGATATTGTCGAGCGTTGATTTATCATTTGTCAGCTTGCATACATCTGTTTTCATTTTTTGACCTCATTTCATAAAATTATCTTATTGAATAATTATATATTATTTTAATTTAAAAATCAATAGAAATATTTAATTTTGACGTGAAATGTTCGGATTTTGACGTGAACGGACATGAAACGTCTTGCTTTTATTGATTGATTTATGGTATAATTATTATAATAATAAAATGTTTGGAGTGATAAACCTATGACCTTAACCATGGTTCTTCCGGTTTTATATAACGCCGTCGCCGCCGTGCTTTTTTATCTCGCGGAGGAAAAAACGCCTTTCGGCCGTTTGAGCAGAAAAACAAGGCAGATCGCGATAGGCGTTGTTTTCGGTCTGCTTGCTATTTTGTCAAGCACGAATCTTATCGGCGTTGACATCGGCTCGGGAGTTATAATCAATGTGCGCGACGCGTCTCCGATATGCGCGGCGCTGATCTTCGGCGGGCCCGCAGGAATAATCGCCGGACTTATCGCGGGTGTCTATCGTTTTACCGCGCCTTTTTTCGGTCTCGCGGGCACATACACTCAGGTCGCCTGCTCGATATCGACGATAGTCGCCAGCTTTTTTGCCGCATGGCTCAGAAAGGTTATGTTTGACGACAAAAAGGCCACATGGATATACGGCATAGGAGCCGCGGTTATCTGCGAGGTGTTCCACATGCTCATGATTTTCTTCACGAACATGGATGACGCGGGCACCGCTTTCACGTTTGTGCAGAACGCGACCCTGCCGATGGTCCTGTATAACGCGCTGGCGGTCGGATTTTCGATCGTCGCGGTGACGCTTGTGAGCCGCGAGAGAGCCCTGATTTCGTTTGGAAGCGGAGAAAACAGACGAATATCCAAGACATTTCAAAAATGGCTCTTTATTTTTGTTGTGATAGCCTATGTTCTGACGAGCTCGTACACATATATTCTCCAGAGCAGAATGTCTGACACCGAAACAGAGTCGGTCATAACAACCTCGATCAATGACGTGAAGAACGACATAAGCGACGCGTCGGACGAAAATTTGCTCGAAAAAACGCGCGTGATAGCGAACGCCTACATAGCCTCGCCCGACAAAAGCGCCGACTTCCTTGTGCGTCTGGCAGAAGCGAGCAACACAAAGGAAATTAATATCGTGGGCGCGGACGGCTTTATATCAAACAGCAGCGTTCCCGATTATATAGGCTTTGATATGCGCTCGGGAGAACAGTCAAACGAGTTTCTTGTTATCAACGAGGGCGGCGTCGACCACTACGTTCAGCCCTATATGCCTCACACCCACAGCGACGGTGAGTACAGAAAATACGCGGGCGTCGCTCTTCCGGACGGGGGCTTTATCCAGGCGGGCTATGACTATAAGCAGTTTAAATCGGATATCGACAGCTTTGTCGGCAGGATCGCCAGGAACCGCCATATCGACAACAGCGGCTTTATCGTGATATGCGACAGCGCCTGGAACATTGTCACTTCGGGAAACGAGTATGAGGGCCGCAACCTCAAAGAGATTGGCATATGGGTCGATACCGACGCGGTTACGGAGCAGAGCGTGTTTGAAACAAAATTTGGCAACACCTCTTATTTCTGCGAGTACGCTTTTGTTGAGGGATATTATATCTTCGGAGCCGTCCCGATTTCCGAGGCGCAGTTTATGAGAAACGTGTCGGTATACCTCAGTCTGTTTATGGAGATCCTTATTTTCGCGGTGCTGTTTATCCTGATCTACTTCCTGATAAAGAGCGTCATACTCAACAATATCAACAAAATCAACGGCGCGCTCTCAAAAATAACGGGCGGAGATCTTGACGTCACGGTCGATGTGCGCACCAACCGCGAGTTCGCGTCTCTCTCGGATGACATAAACTCGACCGTCGATACATTAAAGCGCTATATCAGCGAGGCCGAGGCGAGAATAGATAAGGAGCTGGAGTTTGCCAAGCAGATACAGTATTCGGCGATGCCCACGGTATTCCCGCCGTTCCCCGCCCGCAAAGAATTTGACGTTTACGCGCAGATGTTCACCGCCAAAGAGGTGGGAGGCGACTTCTATGATTTCTATATGCTGAGCGATTCTTCCGTCGGCTTTGTGATAGCCGACGTTTCGGGCAAGGGAATACCCGCGGCCATGTTCATGATGCGCGCTAAATCGGTTATAAAAGACATGGCCGAGAGCGGCGTCGAGGTCGAGAGGATATTGGCCGAGGCCAACGAGAGGCTCTGCGAAAGCAACGACGCGGGTATGTTCGTGACCGCGTGGATAGGAATTCTTGACCTAAAGACCGGAATGCTCACATCCGCCAGCGCGGGCCACAACCCGCCGGTGATCTGCCGAGCGGACGGGACCTGCGAGGCGATAAAACAAAAGAGCGGCTTCGTTCTGGGCGGAATGGAAGGCATGAAGTACCGCAAGCATGAAATGCAGCTGAAGCCCGGCGATCAGATATTCGTGTATACCGACGGCGTGACCGAGGCCAACGATGAAAACGAGGACTTCTACGGCGAGGAGCGTATGCTCAAGGTCGTTGACTCAAACGCCGCGATGGGACCTGAGGGCATCTGCCGTGCCGTCAAGTCGGACTTAGACATATTCGCGGGCGGAGCGCCGCAGTTTGACGATATAACAATGCTGTGCTTCACCCTCAACTATGTCAGCGGCGACAATTCGATCGAGTTTATTCCGGGCGAAAAATCCACTGACGCGGTTATAGACTTCACAAACAGGATCAAATCAAAGCTCGACGTGGTGCCCAGGATAGGCAACCGCGTGAGCATCGCGATCGACGAGATATATGCAAATATCTTGAACCACAGCAAGGCGACCATGGCCTCTATCACTTGGTCTATCGATGGCGGCAAGCTGTATCTTAAATTCACGGACAACGGCATACCGTACAATCCGCTTGACGCGCCCGAACCCGATATAACGCTTTCGGCGGAGGATAGGCAAATCGGCGGCCTCGGCATTCTGCTCGTCCGCAAAATGACCGAGTCGATGGAATATGTCCGCGAGGACGACAAAAATATTCTGACATTGACCGTGGCACTTCTGTAAGAAAAAAGCGCTTAAAAAACGCAATATTAATAGGGACGCCGTTCGGCGCCCCTGAATTAATTTGTCAAATCCGCTATGCGACCGATGTGGCATAATTTTGTAGGGCCGGATGCCCACATCCGGCCGGCGGCTTGTGGGCAAGCCGCCCTACGACATTTTGCATATTGCCATCGTGGGGCGAGCTGGGACATCGATGGGTTATAGCGACTACGGATGGGATATTAAAAAGTTATGTTACGAATTCTGAATGTCAAGTATCTCATCAAATCCTGTGGCTTCGAACACCTCGGTTATCAGCTCGTTGGGATTGCGGATAACCATTTTGCCGTCCGCGGCGTTCATCTTTTTCTGAGCCGCCAGCAAAACTCTGAGGCCCGCGCTCGATATGTAAACCAGGTCGGAAAAATCAAAATCAATTTCCTTTATTCCGTCCAGCTCGCCGATTGTGCTCTCAAGCTCGGGAGCGGTGTTGGTGTCCAGTCTGCCCTCAAGTGCGATTTTGGCGGTCGAACCCTCTTTATTTAAATTAATGTTCATAATAGCACTCCTTTAATAGAATTTTGTTTGTTTATAATATTATATCACACGCCGAAATAAAAATCAAGATATAAATTTATTTAATCACAATCGCGTGCGACAGATTATCGAGCCATGTGGTTCCGTTTGCGCGGAGCGTAGAAAGATCGTTCAGTATAACGCTTCGCGGTCTGATGATTCCTCCCAACGGGTCTGCGGGGCTGACAAGCGAGCTAACGTCGCTTATGGTGTAATAAAGCCTGTTGTCCTTGCCGATATAAAGCATCTCGTGGCCGGGGAAGATCAATATCGCGCCGGGCGGCAGCGTGTCAAGCAGATCTTTCTTTTGCTGAACGGTCATGGCGGACATGTCGGTCACTTCGGCGGGCATCGCCGACTGCCATGTTGTGTTTCTCGGCAGTTCAAAGCCGAAGCATTTGTACACCTCTCGGACAAACGACGAGCAGTCCTGCGAGTTCATCATGCCTCCCCAGCCGTAACGGTTGCCGAGTGAGCGGAACGCCTGAGTGATAACGTTCGCCTCGGTATAGGGCAGGTACCCGACGCTCACGCCTCTGTTGGCGGGGATGGCCGCGAGCTTTTGATAAAAACTTCCGTCCTCGTTCCGCGCGGGCATTTTAACAACATAATTGTTCCAGGGCAGCCTGTGCGCCACGGTGTCCGAATGGTCGGTGACAAGCTCAAGAGCAGTGCCCATAGTCAGCAGCTTTTCGTTTAGGTCCGCGTCGGCGCTCGGCTCAAGATAAACTTTCTGGTCGGTGACGACCAAAATCTGTTCGGGCTCCGCGGCGGCCTGCCACTCGGCTTTGTCGGCGCAGACGGCGATGTCCTCGGTCGGCGCCCAGCCCGAGCAGCAGTCGCTTTTAACAAGACTGAACTTTCCGTCCGCGGTCGTGAAGTATATAACAAGCGGCTCGTTCACAAGTATCGCGCTTGAAACCAGGTTATCCCACTCGGGATCGGTCGGGTCGTCCGAGAGATAATCCTCGTAGGGATAGGCTTTCATGACCGTTCTGTTGACAGCGAATCCGTATCTGATCTTCATATTTTCCGAAACGGGCGCGTTTTTGATATTGTCGCGTATGGCCTGATAATAACTTTCGGGCACGGGCTCTCCGTTTAAGTAAAGCCCGGTCGGCGACTCAAAATCAGCGTTTAGGTCCGCCATATATCGTCCGTTGAATGTCTCGCTCTGCGCCGCCGGATCGTTGGTGTTTGTCTCCGGCGTGTCGAGGATTTTTCGGTTTAATTCCTTAATCTCACTCTCGCTCATGATGACCTTGTCGGCATCGGCGCTCTTTGATATCCAGTAGGACGGAATGCACATTTCACTTATAACGTTTGGCGCCTTGACGGTGCCGTCCTTTGTGTCGCCCTGAGTGTCCGCGCCGCTTAAATAATCCGATTCAAGCGGTACCTCGACGGGAACAAGATTTGAGTTCCAGCGGAGCAGCTTTGCCGAAGCCGCGCCGCTCGGCGCGTAGGCGTCGAGCCGACTTTTCATTTCGTCGTCGCTCGCCGCGTCGTTTATGCCTACCGCGTCAACCAGGTTCCCATCCTCGCCGTAGTAGGCGCAGAGATAAAATATGTCGGCCTCCGCGTGCACGGGGATCGGAGCTATGATCGCCGCCGCGGCAAGCGCGGCAATAATTCTTCTCAGCTTCATTATTACTTATTTATAAATTTTACCGCGGTTCCGCACGCCATAACCTCTGCCGCTCCCTGCATAACGGCGGCGGATGAGTATCTGATGTTCACGACCGCGTCCGCTCCGAGACCTTCCGCTTCGGCGACCATACGGCTCGTCGCAAGGTCTCTCGCCTCGTTCATCATCTGCGTGTACGCTTTAAGCTCGCCGCCCACAAGCGTTTTAAAGCTCTGTGTCAGGTCCTTGCCGATGTTTTTTGACTGAATAGTGCTGCCCTTAACAAGGCCCAGCGTCTCAAGTTCCTTTCCGCTTACATAATCCGTGTTTACCAATAACATAATAAATACCTCCGTATATAATATATTTTAAATATTTTTTCTTATCTTGATCTTATCCAATATATTATACAACAATATAATTTATTTTTCAATACCCGGAGCATGAAATGCGGCTTTTTTGACACGAATAGTCAATTTGATCGTCCGAAATACCATCGGCAGATTTAAAATCGGTTTGGGTTTAAAACTTTGGCAGCTTTTAGGAAAAATTAGAAATATATTATGCTTTGTAAAATTTTCATAAATTATATTGACAATGCTGCGACATAATAGTACAATTATTATAATAGTATATTATTTTGATAATACGAAACGGGGGATAATTATGTATACAAGCGATGGAAAATATTGGATAGCGAGCGCGGACGCGAATACGCCGATTTACCTATGTCCGCAAATGGCGAACCGCCACGGTCTTGTTGCGGGCGCGACCGGAACCGGAAAGACTATCAGCATAAAGGTGATGGCCGAGACTTTCAGCGACGCGGGCGTGCCGGTTTTCATTGTTGATATAAAAGGCGACGTATCGGGCTTGGCGCAGGAGGGAACCGCCAACAAGCATGTCGACGCTCAGCTTGAAAAATGCGGCGTCTCAGACGGCTTTTCCTACAGAGCTTTTCCTGTTGAATTTTGGGACGTTTTCGGCGAGAAGGGAATACCGGTTCGGGCGACCGTTTCGGCGATGGGACCCGAACTCATCTCACGCCTTTTGGGGCTCAACCAGACCCAGCAGGGCGTACTAGACATAGTTTTTCGCTACGCGGACGACAAGCAGTTGCTTCTCATTGACCTGAAAGACCTGCGCTCTATGATACAGTATGTGTCGGAGCATGCCAAGGAGATACAGACCGACTACGGTAATGTGACGACCCAGAGCGCGGGTGCGATAATACGCTCGCTGATTGCGCTTGAGGACGCGGCGGGCGACAAATTTTTCGGCGAGCCCGACCTGGAGATAAAGAACTGGGTACGGCTTAAAAACGACGGAAAGGGCATAATAAACATTATGGACTGCGTAAAGCTTGCGAATGAGCCGCTTCTCTATTCCACGTTTCTGCTTTGGCTGATGACCGACCTTTACGAGACGTTCCCCGAGGCGGGCGATCTTGATAAGCCGAGAATGGTATTTTTCTTCGACGAGGCGCACCTGCTGTTTAAAGACGCGCCCAAGGCTCTGCTCGACAAGATCGAGCAGGTCGTGCGCCTGATACGCTCAAAGGGCATAGGCATATACTTCATAAC
>CANQLT010000067.1 GCA_947624775.1 uncultured Monoglobus sp. | reverse complement strand
GGCTCGCTGATAATTTACAAGCACGTGACAGGCGAAGCGATCGAGCAGGAGCCCGATGACGTACTGTTCAGCTTTGTGGTACACTTCTATCAAAAGCCCGATGATCTGACGGTCGGCGACTATGATGTAGCTCAGCTTACCGAGCTTGAAGGCGGCTTCACATGCACGATAGGCGGAGCAGAGAATGCCGTACACAGCGGCGACACAATAATGATCGCCAACGATCAGTCGGCTATAATCAGCGGACTGCCTGAGGGCACTATCTACACAATAACTGAGCCCACGAATGATAAGGGCTACGAATTCCTGTATGCGACCGACGATAAGGGAACGCTTTCGAACGGAATCGGAACGGTAGTATCAAGAGAGGTAGTATCCGAGGAATTCATAAATACAAAGGATCTGCCCGAGCCGACGCCTGTGCCGACGCCGATAGTTACACCCGAGCCTACGCCCGTTGTAACGCCCGAACCGACGCCGACGCCCGTTATTGAGGAACCGACTCCCGAGCCCGAGCATATCGGTTGGCTCGGCGTGACGAAGGATGTTAAGCCCGCTAAGC
Organism: uncultured Monoglobus sp.; assembly: GCA_947624775.1. Classification (GTDB taxonomy): domain Bacteria; phylum Bacillota; class Clostridia; order Monoglobales; family Monoglobaceae; genus Monoglobus. The sequence continues at coordinate 13,563 of CANQLT010000067.1, read as the reverse complement.
CCGGCGACGAAAACAGAGCATGGGAGTTTGAAATAGAGATAGCGCCTCCCGTAGGAGGAAGAATCGAGGACTACGCGGCAGCACTCGCAAATGTTCCGACCAAACGCGAGATCGCGCCCGAGGACGGCTGGCTGAGCTGGATAAACGAAAGTGTTGAAAGCTGGAAGACCGAAGTGACCGACACGGTAGGCGAACGCTTCGACGGAAATGAAATATCCTTCACGATAGATTCAACTTCGAACGTGGCGAAGGCCTATGTCGAGCTCGAGGCCGGACATTCGATAGTTCTGCAGCTCCCCGTGGGCGTAAGCTACACCTTAAAAGAATTTGACGCCAACGAGGGCGGCTACAAGAGCTATTCTAACGTTGACCTCAGCCCCGATATCAACGAGGGCAGGATTACATGGGGTCACTTCAGAAACGAGTATGAGGGCAAGGAGACACCCGGACCAGACATTACACCCGGACCCGGATATACGCCCGGACCCGGTGAGACTCCGAACCCGAACGAGACACCGAATCCGGATGAGACCCCGAATCCGAATGAGACTCCGAACCCGGACGAGACGCCCACGCCCGTACCGACGCCCGAAAACTATGACTTGTCGATAAGCAAGAGCGTAGTCGCGGGTCTTGCCGGAGACGCGAGCGGAGACTGGACCTTTGACATCACGCTGACCGCGCCCGACGGCACGCCCCTCGATGGAACATACAGTGTCGAATACAGCTCACTCTACGGCGACGAGATCCCGGCAATGCCCAATTCGATAACCTTTGCAGGTGGCAGAGCCTCGATCACGCTCAAGCACGGAATGATGGCTGATATAATCGGACTTCCCAACGGCACAAAGTATGAAGTGGTTGAAAGCAATCCCGACACGGACGAAAATCTCTGGTATTCAAGTGACGTCGGCTCGCCCACCCGGGGAACGATCGACGGCGAGGATAGAGATATCGCGTTCGTGAACCAGACCGAGCCCGATGAGAATATAGGCTCGCTGATAATTTACAAGCACGTGACAGGCGAAGCGATCGAGCAGGAGCCCGATGACGTACTGTTCAGCTTTGTTGTCAACTTCTATAGGAAACCCGACGACCTGACTTTGGGCGACTATGATGTAACTCAGCTCACCGAGCTTGACGGAAACTTCACATGCACGATAGGCGGAGCGGAGAGCGCCGTACACAGCGGTGACACAATAATGATCGCCAACGATCAGTCGGCAATAATCAGCGGACTGCCCGAGGGCACGATCTACACGATAACCGAGCCCACAAATGATAAGGGCTACAACTTCCTGTACGCGACCGATGATAAGGGAACGCTTTCGAACGGAATCGGAACGGTAGTATCAAGAGAGGTAGTATCCGAGGAGTTTGTGAACACCAAGGATCTGCCCGAACCGACTCCGCCGCCTGTTGTAACACCCGAACCGACGCCGATAGTTACACCCGAACCGACACCGGTAATTACGCCCGAGCCGACTCCTGCGCCGACGCCTCTGCCGACACTGGAGCCGACACCGGTGCCTACGCCGCTGCCGCTGCCGACGCCGACAAAGACGCCGCCGAGAGTGACGCCGCGTCCGACTATACCGTACGTGCCCGGCACGCCGTGGTTCGGAACAGATCCGACTCCCACGCCGATAAGCACAGCGGCGCCGACGCCGAATACGGCAGTGACACCGGAGCCTGTGCCGACAGCAGTTCCGCCGACGCCCGCGCCGAATGTGCCGGATACACCGGTAACTACGGCTGCGCCGGCAACTACAGCCGAGCCGACAGCAACAGCCGAGCCGGTGATAGACGATAATGTGATAACTGTGACGCCGAATCCTTATGACGGTCCGATATTCACTAACGGACCCGAACAGGATCCGACGCCCAAGACGGGCGACAGCTCAAACATGGCACTGTGGATCACACTTGCCGTATTGTGCTTGGCTGCCGCGGCGGTGCTGCTCGGAATATCAACGCGAAAAAGTCAGAAAAACGATAAAAGGCGTTCTTAGGAGGTATGCGAGATGAAGAATAAAATATTAAAAATAACAGCGGTAATATGTATTCTGGCATGCGTCTTATCCGTGGGTCAGGCAGTGAGAATACAGCTACAGTACACGCAGGGAAAAAAGGCGTATGACGATCTGGCGCTGAACCTTGTAAGCCTGTCCGCCGACGATAATTATGAGTCGGCGGAAGGCGGAGCGCCTATCGACGTGGATTTTGAGCTGCTCAGTCAAATGAACGCCGGAGCGGTCGGCTGGCTGTATTGCGAGGGAACGCCGATAAACTATCCGGTCGTTCAGAGCACGGACAATTCATACTATCTGAAGCACCTGTATAACAATCAGAACAATTCGTCGGGAGCGATATTTATGGACGCTCTGAATAATCCCGATATGACGGATATGAACACTCTGATATATGGGCATAACATGAAGAACGGTACAATGTTCGCCTGCCTGCAGAATTATTCGGACCCGGCATATTTGCGCCAGCATCCGGTAATGTACTATCTGACAAACGGCCGGGACTACAAGATAGAAGTATTTTCGTGCTATCCCGACGGTCCCGCGACAGAGGCGTACACAATAGCGTATGACTCACCCGAGACATACGCGAAATGTCTGCAAAGGTCATGGAACCTGTCCGAGATAAGCGCAAACGTGCCGATGACTACAAACGATAGAATAATCACATTGGTGACCTGCACAGGATACAACAGCGACAGATACGTCGTTCAGGGAAAGATAACCCCGATAAACTAAACGCAAAAGACCTCCGATATCTTTCGGAGGTCGTGCTTTATCTTTAAACGCGGCCTTGGTCGGCGATTGTTTTCACGCGTTATTGCGCGTGTTTTCGCTGCTTAATAAAGATTTATAATACCGCGTGTGGCAAGAAATTTAAGAAAAAGCAAAAAAACAAAGTATTTGTCAAAACCCGTGTAAAAAATTGTTATTGTTAAAAATATGATTATCCCATAAAAACGCGTGTTTTTAGAATAAAACAGACAAATAAACAAAAAATATAGACAAAAATTGCTCAAAAATCTCAATTGAAAAATTTTTGTTTTAGATTACAGGAAATTTTACTCCATGTTAAAAAATACTTGAAATCTGATAGGTATTATATTATTATTAAAATTAGAAAAGATTAATTTAAATTCAAGGAGGTTTTTGTTATGCTTAAATTAAGAGCATTAAAAAAATCCACCGCAATGCTGATAAGCATCGCGATGATAGTGACCTTGTTCGCGGGTCTGACAATGACAAGCGTATCCGCGGCGGGCACAGTCGTACCCGAGGGTACAACAACTTATGATTTTACTAATTTTCAGGAAACGTCCCTTGCGGCAGGCACGGACGGATATCCCGGCTTTACCGGCCAGAATATCACGGTTGCCGGAACAAAGGGATTTATTCAGCTTAACAGAAGCAATCCCGACGCAAAGCTCACGTTTACGGTAAACGGAACATGGTCGGCGGACTTCTCAAGCTCGCACAGCAACGGCCCCAAGGGTATTCTTGTCACCGGCCCCGACGGCAAGCAGTACGCGACAAACGAAAAGGAAAGTCCCTGGACACTCTCAAATATGCCCGGCGGAACCTATACCATCAGCGCTGTTGCCGAAAAGAAACAGTATGACGACGGCGCAGGAACCGTTAAAGAAATAAGCGCGAACCACGCTTATATTTCATCTATTTCATTTGTGGTTGAATCCAGCACCCCTCCGTCTGATGTAACAAATCTTACCGCCACACCCGGTAACGGCGAGGTAACGCTCACATGGAACAAGGCTGACGGCGCGGATTCTTATGAAATCTATGTCGACGATGCGAAAGATTTCGAAGCGACCGTTCATTCGGGAACGACCTCTTATACCGTTACCGGACTTGAAAACGACAAAGAGCATACGTTTAAAGTTGTAGCCGTAAATAGTGCCGGAAAGAGCGCGGGCGTGACAACTAAAGCCACACCCAAGGAGCCAACAGAGCATCCCGGAGCATTTACGCTTTCGGGTTCGGGCAACAACGGCACCGCCACTCTTTCGTGGACGGCATCACAGTGGGCTACCTCGTATACCGTTAAAAGGGGAGAAACAACTCTGAAAGAAGGTATCACGGAGCTTACCTATCAGGATACCGGCCTTACAAACGGAACGACGTACAGCTATCAGGTAATAGCGGTAAACAAGAACGGAGAAACACCGTCAAATACGATTCAGATCACTCCCGAAGCGCCGCCTCCGTCAGCAATCGAGATATCCGATGCTCAAGGTTGGCTTGAGAGCGCGTTTGTAAAATGGAGAAATTCCGCCGCAGTCGACAAGTATAACGTATACGTAAAGAAGGTCGGCGGCGAGTACGAAAAAATCGACGATCAGCTGGTACGTTATTACGGCAACTACTACAGGGCTGACGCTATCGGCCTTGCCGCAGGTCAGTATCAGATGAAGATCGCTGCAGTTATGGGAAATCAGGAGACCGATTCGATCGAGACAAAAGTTCTTGATGTTGCGGCCCATACCAGAGAAGGTTTCGCGTTTGACTCCGCGTCAAAGCATTATCATGCCGACGGTATCGGCGCGTACAAGATGGACGGAACCCTCAAAGACGGCGCACAAGTTCTTTATATAGACGATAAGAACAAGGACACTGTTGAGTTCACCGTTAATGTAGCCGGCAAGCCGACAACAGCTAAGGGCCTTGTAAACATACTGGCTCTGCGCGAGAAGAACAACGCCGAGGACACGCCTCTGGCGATCCGCATGATCGGCCAGGTCGAAAGTCCCGAGGGCAAAAACAGCGCGGGCTATGTTCAGATCAAAGCCTGCAAAAACATCACCTTCGAGGGCGTGGGCGATGACGCGACAACGTTCCACTGGTCATTCCTGATAAGATCGGCCGAGAATGTTGAGGTTAGAAATATAGCCGTTATGGAGTTCTATGATGACGGTATTTCTCTCGATACCGACAACTTCAACTGCTGGGTACATAACTGCGATATATTCTACGGCCAGGACAGAGGCGGCGACCAGAAGAAGGGCGACGGTTCTCTGGACGTTAAGTCGGGTTCCGACTACTGCACATTCTCATACAACCATTTCTGGGACAGCGGAAAATCGTCCCTCTGCGGTATGAAAGAGGATTCATATCAGGGCTATCACATGACTTATCACCACAACTGGTTTGACCACTCCGACTCGCGTCACCCCAGAATCAGAGGCGATCAGGTTCATATTTACAACAACTACTACGACGGCAATTCCAAGTATGGCGTTGGTGCCTGCACCGGCGGAAGCGCGTTTGTTGAGAGAAACGTGTTCAGAAACGTTAAGTATCCCATGCTGATCTCAATGCAGGCCAGCGATGTTCACGGCGCAAACGAGGGAACATTCTCCGGCGAGGACGGCGGAATGATCAAGGCATACGACAATGATATTCAGACAGGCTCTCAGTCTCAGACCTATTTCACGCAGAACAGTCCCGAGTCAGACGGCACGATAGATGCCTATGAAGTAACGGATAAGTCGGAGAAAGTACCCGATAGCTACACGAGCAAGCAGGGCGGAAGCAAATACAGCAATTTCGACACAGCCTCAAATATGTATAAGTACGAGGCCGACCCTGTAAACGCGGTTGTCGCGAAAGTAGAGACATACGCCGGCAGAGTTCAGGGCGGCGATTTCAAGTATGATTTCAACGACGCCATAGAGGATGCGGATTATAACCGTATTCCTGAACTTGGAAACAGACTTGCAAGCTACAAGACGACGCTGAAACACAGCTACATCACACCTGCCACATATCCGGCGACAGACGGCTCGGCTCCTCAGCCCGGTCCCACAACGCCGCCTATCCCGACGGCGGGTCCCACTCTGAAACCCGGCGAGACCCCGGCTCCTACAGCTACACCTGTTCCCACTCAGGCGCCCGTAATGGCAAGCCCCACAACTTGGGACTTCGGCCAGGCTCCCTTCACGGTAACAGAAGGCGATGCTTCGCATCCCGACACCAAATACTTCCCGGCGGGCGGCAAAGACAGCAAGGGAAATCAGCGCTATAGCTTAAAGAGCGACTCGATTACCCCCGAGAACTTTGGCGGACTTAAACATACAACAGGTAAGACCACCGAGGATCAGTACCAGTCGAGCAGCGCGGAGTTTGCGGACGGATTCAAGGGCACATGGCAGATCAAGTCAAACGGCGGATCGTTCAGCTTTATTCCCGTTGTTGACGGAACTGTTAAGGTATACGCCAAGCACGGAAGCTCCACCAGCACCGATCCCGATAATATAACGATAGCTCAGGGTTCAAAGTCCGAAAAGATATCCGTTGCGTCATCCGCAACCAAGCCTTTTGAGGTCCTCACTATGGAAGTTGTCGCAAATCAGACCGTGACGATCTCGGCGGATCAGAATACCAGCTACTACGGCATAGCTTACACAAGCGATAAGCCCGTTCCTACAACCAAGCCCACGGAGCAGCCGACGAAACCCACAACACCGCCCGTAACGGCTCCGCCCGCGGACTATGATTATTCGATAACAGGCGATGCGATAAACGGCAGCGGACTTGATGTGACGGTGGCATACAGCGGCGCGACTCCCGCTCCCGAAGGAGTTCTGCTTGCGGCGAAGTATGACGATGCCGAGGCTCTGACCGAGTTTAAGCAGGGTCCGAAGGTAAGCGGCGCGGGAACCTATAAAATTGACGGATTTACGCCGAAAACGGGCGACAACTATTGGATCTATATCTGGGACAGCGTTGACGGAATGAAGCCTTTGTGCGAAAAGTATGTCGCTCCGACATGCACCGAGCCTTCGGAGCCCACACAGCAGCCGACAACGCCGACACAGCAGCCGGTTGAGCCTCCCACAGGCGAAACTAAGGTCTGGAACTTCGGCGCGGCTCCTTGGGACACGTTCTCGCTGGCACTCAGTGAAACAGATGCCACCGAGCAAACTGTTGACGGCCTCAAAGTAGGCGCGACAAAGGGTGTTAAAGGCGCAAAGACTATAACGGCAACTGCGTCAGAAGGCATTAAGCTCAGCGCTTCGAGCGCGTGCTACTTCTCGTACACCGCAGATGTAGCCGGAACAATCAAGTTCACGGTACAAAATTCGGGCAAAACTCCGTATAAGAGCGAAACCGACCAAACTTTGAGATCGGTTAAAATAACAAAGGGTTCAGAGGCCGAAAAAGAGGAAGCCTATTGCAGCGCCAATCCCGAAACGATGTCAAAAGAATTCACATATGAACTGGCCGCGGGCGAGACCATCAAGGTAGCGGGCGCCACAAACGGATTCTATCTTCCCGCGCTGAGCTTCACGCCCGGCAACTAATAGGCAAACGCCAAAACAAACGCTTAATAATTTTAATAATTATTAATAGATTTCTTCCCAGAAGCGGCGGGTCATCGGCCCGCCGCTCCGCTTATTTTCGCGCTAAAATTTTTGTATAATTTGCTAAAATTTCTCTTGAAATGACGCGGTCGCTGATGTATAATATTTAAAGGAATGACTTTATGTTGTTTTAAATAGCAAAATAATAAACAAAAATATATTACGAAACGAGGTTAAGCAAATGTCAAAATTCATGGAAACAATTAAAGCAAAGGCCAAGGCCGATTTAAAGACCATAGTGCTGGCCGAGGGCGAGGAGCAGAGAACGATTGACGCCGCGGCTCAGGTTCTCAGCGAGGGCTACGCCAAGGTTATACTGCTGGGCGATCCCGAAGTCATCAAGTCAAAGGCCGCAAACGTTGACATCTCCGCCGCGGAGATAATCGACCCCAAGGCCAGTGACATGGCACCCGAGCTGGCAAACGGCCTGTACGAACTGAGAAAGCACAAGGGCATGACCCCCGAGCAGGCGGCCGAGCTCATCAAGGACGTGCTGTATTTCGGCTGCATGCTGGAAAAGACCGGCAAGGCTGACGGCATGGTCGCCGGAGCGGTACACGCCACAGCGGATGTTATGCGCTCGGCGCTCCAGACCATCAAGACCGCGCCCGGCACAAAGGTTGTGTCCGCGTTCTTCCTGATGCTGGTTCCCGACTGCGAGTACGGAAACAACGGCACGTTCGTGTTCTCCGACTGCGGCCTCAACGAGTATCCCGATTCCGAGAAGCTCGCCGAGATCGCTATGTCGTCCGCCAAGTCATATAAGGCTCTGGTCGGCGACGAACCCAGAGTAGCTATGCTCTCATACTCGACCTACGGCAGCGCCAAGTCCGAGCAGGTCGACCTGGTGAGAAACGCGGCGAACATCGCCAAAGAAGCGGCTCCCGACCTGAAACTCGACGGCGAGCTCCAGTTGGATGCGGCTATCGTTCCGAGCGTTGCGGCGCTCAAGGCTCCCGAGAGCACAGTCGCGGGCAAGGCCAACGTTCTCATATTCCCCAACCTTGACGCGGGCAACATCGGCTACAAGCTGACCCAGAGACTGGCTAAGGCCGAGGCATACGGCCCCATGACCCAGGGTATGGCGAGACCCGTAAACGACCTGTCCAGAGGCTGCAGCGCCGAGGACATCGCGGGCGTTGTCGCTATCACAAGCGTTCAGGCGCAGAACATGTAATTTGTCAAAATATTAAAATTTAAAATTTATCGGAGGGTTTACATATGAAAGTATTAGTTATAAACGCGGGCAGCTCGTCTCTCAAATATCAGCTTATTGAGACCGACACCGAGGAAGTTCTGGCAAAAGGTCTCTGCGAGAGAATAGGCCTTGACGGCTCAAAGCTCACCCACTCGCCCGAGAACAAGGACGAGTATGTCAAAGAGCAGGCCATGCCCACCCACACGACCGCCGTACAGCTGGTTCTCGAGGCTCTTGTTGACCCCGAGCACGGCGTTATCGAGCACATCGACGAGATCTCGGCAGTCGGCCACAGAGTTCTCCACGCGGGTCAGGTCTACAGCGACTCGGTAATAGTCAACGACGACGTTAAGAGAGTTATAAAAGAGTGTTTCCCGCTCGGTCCCCTGCACAATCCCGCGAACCTTATCGGTATCGAGGCGTGCGAGGAGGCAATGCCCGGCAAGCCGCAGGTAGCTGTGTTCGACACCGCATTCGGCCAGAGCATGAGCCCCAAGGCGTATATGTACGCGATACCCTACAAGTTCTACGAGAAGTACGGCATTCGCAAGTACGGATTCCACGGCACCAGCCACAAATTCGTTTCGGGCAGAACCATTGAGTTTGCCGACCTCGACAAGAGCTCATGCAAGGTAATCGTGTGCCATCTGGGCAACGGCGCCAGTATTTCGGCCTCTATCGGCGGCAAGTGCGTCGACACCAGCATGGGCCTCACGCCTCTTGAAGGCCTAATCATGGGCACCAGAAGCGGCGATATAGATGCGGCCGTTGTGCAGTTCCTTGCCAATAACGAAAATCTCAGCGTCGATGAGGTGCTGAACATACTCAACAAAGAATCCGGCGTTCTGGGTATTTCGGGCGTTTCCAGCGATTTCCGCGACCTCAGCGCAGCCGCCGAGGACGGCAACGAGAGAGCGCAGGTTGCCCTTGACGCGTTTATCTACAGAGTAGCCAAGTATATCGGCTCGTATGTGGCCGCTATGAACGGCGTTGACGCGATAGCCTTCACAGGCGGAATCGGCGAGAACGACTGCTCGACCCGCGGCAGGATCTGCGAGTATCTGGGATACTTGGGCGTCGCTATTGACCCCGAGAACAACTCAAAGCGCGGTGAGGAGATGTATATCTCAACTCCCGACTCAAAGGTAAAGGTTATGGTTATCCCCACCAACGAGGAGCTTGCCATAGCGAGAGAGACCCTGGCGCTTGTAAAATAAGATATTTTCATCGGGCGGCCAAAACGGCCGCCCTTTTGCCTCTCCCTCCGGGGAGGGAGAGGTGCCCGCTTGCGGGCGGAGAGGGAGGCGAACTCCATTCCTATGAACTACCAAAACTACACCGACGAGGAACTGGCGGCGCGCGCCAAAACCGACCGCGCGGCGGCAGATTTTCTTCTCAACAAATATAAAAACATGGTCCGCGCCCGCGCGAAAGCCTATTTCCTGGCCGGGGGCGACAGCGACGATCTGGTCCAGGAGGGCATGATCGGCCTGTTCCGCGCCATCGGCGATTTTGATCCGGGCAGAGAGGCGTCATTCTCAAGCTTTGCCGAGCTATGTGTGCGGCGCCAGATATACACTGCCATAAAAACGGCGGGACGGCAGAAGCATATCCCGCTCAACAATTATGTGTCGCTCAGCAAGCCCATAGACGGAGAAAAATCCGACATAACGCTGTCCGACACGATCCCGGGGCCTGTGCTGCTTGACCCCGAGAATTTATATATCAGGAACGAAAATTTGAGGGATATCGAGCGCGAGATAGAGGAAAAGCTCAGCGACCTTGAAAAGCGCGTGCTTATCCTGCATCTTCAGGGTATGTCATACAGCGAGATCGCGGAAATAATCGACAAGCCCGCCAAGTCGATAGACAACGCGCTGCAAAGAATAAAAAAGAAGCTGGACGAAGGTTAGCGATCGTTCGGCTTTTAGTTTGCAAAATATCTGTAATTTTATATTAAATTCGGCGTAAAATATGAAAAAAATTCCAATCACAAAAATCAAAATTTGTCAAGAGGAAATTTAAAAATTATTAAAATTCAAATACAATTGTGTTAAGCAAATATTATTTTCCACCGCCCAAAATCGCCGTAAAATAAGTTATCAACAGAGTTATGCACTTTTTCCACCGTTTTTTAAGTGTAAAAACTGTCAAAAATCCGATTTTTTAAAAGTTATCCACAATTGACGTTTTCACGCCGCTTCGGAGAATTTGTTAAACTTGAGTCAATCCGTCACGCTCTTTCGTTAATAAAAAGCAAAAATAAAGCATACCAATTTTTACAGAAATTTTGCCATTATAGAGCGGGACGCCGGGGATGTCATAGTAATGAGCGAATAGCGATTAGACACCTCATCAGTCAGACTTTGTCTGACAGCTTCCCCTCAAGGGGAAGCCTATTTTGCCTTCCCCTTGAGGGGAAGGTGGGTTTTTGCCCGAATGGGCAAAAAGTCGGATGAGGTGGAAGCTCAAATTGTATTTCCCATTTTTTGCGTTCCTAAATTTTATATGCAATAATACCTGTATGACTTTTTATAAAACGCAAATAATATAAAAAATATCCTTGACATATACCCATCAGGGGTATATAATATTAATATACCCCCAATGGGTATATTAAAGGAGTGATACTATGTGCGAATGCTGCCATAAGACAAAAAAGCGAACCGAGGAAGAATATAAGAGCCTGACGAACCGCCTGAGCCGCATTGAGGGCCAGATCCGCGGCATAAAGGGCATGGTCGAGCGAGATGCCTACTGTCCCGACATTCTTATACAGGTGTCGGCGGTCACGGCGGCGCTTAACGCGTTTAACAAGGAACTGCTTTCAAGCCATATAAGGACCTGCGTTGCGGATGATATCAGAGACGGCAAAGACGAGATAATCGACGAGCTTGTCGCGACTTTGCAAAAGCTTATGAAATAGAGGTGTTATGAATTGGAGCAATATAATGTTACGGGAATGAGCTGCGCGGCGTGCAGCGCACGGGTTGAAAAGGCTGTGCTAAAGGTGGATGGCGTCAGCTCCTGCTCGGTCAGCCTGCTGACAAACTCGATGGGAGTCGAGGGAACAGCGCGGCAGAGCGATATAATCGCGGCGGTCAAGGCTGCGGGCTACGGCGCCTCCCTGAAAGGCGCAGAGACAAAAGCCGTCGCCCAAAATGCGAATTCGGAGGACGCATCCACGGTGGACTTTAAGGCCCTCAGAGCGCGGCTCATATCCTCGCTGGGATTTTTGGTTGTGCTTATGTATATCTCGATGGGACACATGATGTGGAACTGGCCCTTGCCAGCGTTTCTTGCCGAGAACCATGTGGCGATGGGTCTCACCCAGCTGCTGCTGACCGAGATAATCATGATAATAAACGGAAAGTTTTTCATAAGCGGATTTAAAGGTCTGCTCCACGGCGCGCCGAATATGGACACCCTTGTGGCTCTCGGCGCCGGCGCGTCGTTCGCTTACAGCACATACGCGCTGTTCGCGATGACCGCGGCTCAGAACGCGATGGACCATGCTGCCGTGATGAGCTATATGCACGAGTTCTATTTTGAGTCGGCGGCAATGATACTGACGCTTATAACTGTGGGCAAAATGCTGGAGGCGCGCTCCAAAGGCAAGACCACCGACGCGCTCAAGAGTCTTATGAAACTGGCGCCCAAAACGGCGGTAGTGCTGCGCGGAGACGATGAGACCGAGGTGCCGATCGAAAGCGTGAAAATCGGCGATATTTTTATCGTGCGGCCCGGTTCCAGTGTCCCGGTCGACGGAGTTGTGCTTGAGGGCGGAGGCGCGGTCGACGAGTCCGCGCTGACAGGAGAGAGCATACCGGTCGACAAAAATGTCGGCGACACGGTCTCTGCCGCGACCATCAGCGGCTCGGGATTTTTAAAATGCCGGGCCACGAGGGTCGGCGAGGACACCACGCTCTCGCAGATAATAAAAATGGTGAGCGACGCGGCGGCGACCAAGGCTCCGATCGCCAAGGTGGCCGACAAGGTATCGGGCGTTTTCGTGCCCGTGGTTATCACGATCGCGGTTATTGTGACTTTGATATGGCTGATCGCGGGATACGGCGCGGGATTCGCGCTGGCGCGTGGTATCTCGGTGTTGGTTATCAGCTGCCCATGTGCGCTGGGCCTTGCCACGCCCGTGGCCATAATGGTCGGAAACGGCGTCGGCGCGAGATGCGGCATACTGTTCAAAACCGCCGTGTCGCTTGAAAACGCCGGAAAGGCGGCGGTCGCGGCGCTCGACAAGACAGGCACTATAACCAAAGGCGAGCCCCGCGTCACCGACATAATACCGTCTGCCGGAGCTAAGGAGGAAGAACTGCTGACGCTTGCCTGCTCCCTTGAGGCGGGCAGCGAGCATCCGCTGGCGAGGGCCGTGATGTCGCGCGGAAAAGAGATAGGAATAAAGCAGTTTGGCGTTCAAAATTTCAAGGCGCTGCCCGGGCACGGGCTCACGGCGGAGCGAGGCGGCAAGATACTGCGCGGCGGAAATCTTGAGTATATAAGCGAAAACGCGTCGGTTCCCGAAAGCGCGGCAAAAGCCGCGGCAGAGCTTTCCGAGCAGGGCAAAACGCCGCTGTTTTTCGCCGAGAATAATAGGCTTCTGGGCATCATAGCTGTGGCGGACGTCATAAAAGAGGACAGCCACTCGGCTATACGCGAGCTGCGCGATATGGGTATCGAGGTCGTGATGCTGACCGGTGACAACGAGAAAACAGCCAATGCGATAGGCGCGCAGGCGGGCGTCAGCCGAGTCATTGCTGGTGTTCTGCCTGACGGCAAGGAGGCGGCGATACGCGAGCTTAAAAAATCCGGAAAAGTTATAATGGTCGGCGACGGCATCAACGACGCTCCGGCTCTCACCGCGGCCGACACCGGCATCGCGATAGGCGCGGGCACCGACGTCGCCATCGACGCGGCGGACGTTGTGCTGATGAACAGCAGG
>CANQLT010000066.1 GCA_947624775.1 uncultured Monoglobus sp. | reverse complement strand
TTCGGTGTCTTTCTTTCTGCATAAATCTTTTTTATATTTTTTTCATTTTCCTATTGACTTTTTATTTGCAGGCTTACATTAAAAACCTCAAAAACACGGTTCTACTGCGTGACGCAAATGGCGTATTCTGTATAGTTATTACTTTAAAAATATTTTCGGTTTTCAAGGTGCCGGAGTGGAAAAATAGAGGCCTGCGAGTGACGTAAAAACGCTGTTTTTAAGAGCAAAAACAATACCGCCTATATCCATCATGCCGCCGGCCGGATGTGGGCATCCGGCCCTACGAATTTGAGATAACCCAAACGGGTGGATATTTCAACGTCCGTGCTCTATCAGCCATCGAATAATGCTTTTGTCGTGCGCTATATACCAGCCGCCGCCGTGGTAGCTTGATGTGCCCGCGGGGAAATAATCATCCGGTTTTATGTCAAGGATAAGCAGATCGTCGAGTTCATCACCGCTTATGCCTATTCTTTCATAGGCTGACTTTAAGCCCTCATACGCGCGTCTTGCCGTGTCCGGGCCGTAATACTCGTCATGCTCGGCCATGCTGATGTAGACAGGTATTTTGTATTCCGCGACAGCGTCATAGCCGCCGTCCCACTGCGTTGCGCAGTGCAGATACGCGGCAAACAGCTCTGGGCGCATATCGACAGCGCGTGAGAGCGTTTCACCGCCGGCGCTGAAGCCCGCGGCGTATATCCGCGAAGTATCAACATTGTAATTTTCGATAAACCAATCCGCAAGCTCTATCGTCTGGCGCGCCGATTTGTCGCCCCAGTCGGTCAGGTTCGGCGATACGACGATCATGCCGCCGCTTAGCTCGGTCCAGACCTCGGCGTTGCTTTTGGCGTACGCGTTATCGGTAAGCGGTGTCGTCGTGATAGTGTTAAATCTGCTGCTCCAGCCGGGGAAAGTGTTTCTTATTTCCGGCTTTATGCCGACAAATTGAACGCAAAAAAATCCCGTCCGTTATTTTCACGGACGGGGTTATCTTAAATTATTGCTTCTTTACAGGGAAAAATATGCGCGTTTCCCATTCCGAAGGCGGGATTTTGTCAAAATGCGACGTTACGTATATCTCATACGGCGGCGCAGCTGTTTCATAGCCGTTTTCGCTTATCCATTTTGTCACCGCCCCGTATGCCTCGGGAAGTTTAGAATACGGTCCGTAGTGCGTGGCCGCGACGCACATTGCGCCCAGCATGATTTTATCCGCTTTGTCCGCGTCCGCGACCCCTAACGCAAGCTCTATATCGCTGTTGTCGGGATCAAACTCCTTATCGTGATAAACCGCCAGACACACTCCGTCAAGTACTATATTCTCGTCCGCGACACGCTTGTAAAGTGTGCCGTAATACTTGCCGAAATCGTCCACGCCCATATTCTGCCGACACGATATAATATGTCTGTCCTCCGTTTTTATAACCTCAATTTTGTAATCATTTTGATAACTCATAATATTACCTGTCCTTTCCAATTCTCTCACATGCGCGCTCAGCTCGGAAAGAATATCCATTGTTTCATGGACCGACCTCCAGAGCGTGTCGCGCTGCTTCATTAGATTTGATAGAATTACGTCTTGACAGGATATCATGTCTTTGATTTCGGACAGTGCAAATCCGTAATATTTGAGCTTGTTTATAAGTAGCATGAGCGGAATTTGCTCCTCGCTGTATTCGCGGTAGCCCGTTTCGGGATTTACGAACGCAGGCTTTATAAGCCCGATTTTGTCATAATGGCGCAGAGCCTTTACCGTTACCATACACGTTTTTGAAAATTGTCCTATCGAAAGCATTGACATTACCTCCTATTTTGACGTATTTGTTCCGGAACAAGTACATTATACAGTATCCCCTTACGGGAGAGTCAATAAGCATTTTAAAAATTTTTTACAATTCTTGAGATGCTCATTTCATATTCCTTTCCCAAAACGCGACGGCGTTATTTATCCAGCCCTCCGCGACCGTGCCTTGACCGAGTCCGAATCCGTGCGGAAGTCCGTCGAATACCTCTATCATAGCGTCCGTGCCGTTTGCCTTGATTCGCTCAATTCTGTTTTCCATCGTGCGGTACGACGCGATTCCGTCGCTTGTGCCGACGCAGTTGTATGTCGGCGGCTCGCTGCCCGTTACCTCGCTGTGACCCGTGTACTGCATTATAACCGCGCCCGCTCTCGGGTATGCGGCTTCGCCGTAGTATTCTGTACCGTATGAGCCGAGATCGGCAGCCATTCTCGCGCCCGCGCTGCCGCCCCAAAGCGAATAATCTTCAACATCTATCTCAAGCTCCGCCGCGTGGTCGTGAATAACCGCGATCGCTCTCGCCAGATCCTCCATAGCTGTGTCCCAGCCGGGACGATAAATAAGCGCGAACGCGTTATAGCCCATTTTGCTGAGTTCAAGCGCGTGGGGGAAGCTGTCGTGCATAGCTCCGACATACGAGAAGCCGCCTCCGGCGTTGCATATCGCGGTTTTGGCATTTTTATCCCCTCTGAAAAAGAACAGTCCCGTATCACGCTTCGCGCTGTCAGCCGCCTTTTCGGCGTCGCTGTAAATGTCATAAAAAATCGTATTTCCTTTAAGCGCGTTTTCCTTCATGTAGTTTACAATTTCAACAGTCTTGTCGGGATTTATATAGTTGTACCATGTAAGGCGCAGATCTTCGAGAGTGTCGCCGCTCCGGTAGCTCGTGTTCACGGGGAAAATCAGCCTTCCGTAACCGTCGAACGCCGGATCGGACATGACATCGGATATTTTTGTGTTGCGGGTAAACGGCTCAAAGTCCATTTTTTCGCCTCCCGACTTCAATCCTTTAAAAGAGACAACATTTGAAATCGGCTTCATTGAGTCCTTTTCCCAAGTGAATACTTTTAATTCATATTCTCTATCAGGCTGCATTTCAAACTCACCGTTTAAAGTGTTTACACGAACATCCGATAATACTTCACCGTCATACAGGGCGCTGAATATCCATACTTCGTCCATGTTTAATTCGGTTTCAACGGAATATTTCAAGATATTTCCGTCAACAGTCGGCGTCACGGTCAAAACATCGGAGCTCTCCGCCGAGCAGCCGAGCGTGACGAAAAACACGGCGGCAATACCGCAAAAAATAAATAATATTTTTTTTATAATTCGTATCTCCCCTCATGTAAACACTGATTAAATAACGCCTTGCGGCTTGGCGCGCCGCTTGCTTGCGATAATTCCGCCATATTGCCCAAAAGCTCCTTGCCATACACAAAGTATGCCGCGTCGCTTTTAAACAATCTGACGAAATTCCTGCCGGCGCAATCGACACACCATATTTAATCAGTGTTTACTTACACTATAATAAATTCACAATAAATCCGCTGACTAAGGCGTAGAGCATAACGAAAGCGATATACATCGCGAAATGCTTTATGCCGAGTACGATCTTGAGCGCGCCAAGATTGGTGATCTTTGTTGCGGGGCCTGTCACCATAAATGCCGCCGCGCTGCCCATGCTCATGCCGCTCGCGAGCCATTGCTGCAAAAGCGGGATCGTTCCGCCTCTAAGTCTTTTGATAAAAGGATTTTTTATCTCAATTTTTTTCTTATCCGCCGATTTGTCGGTGGTTTTCTTTACAATTGTTGTTACGATCGCTTCGGTTGTCGGTACTAAAAAACATGCCATTTTATTTTCCTCCTTAAATTAAATTTAAAATTAATTATCTATACTTACCAAATTATATTCACGGCTGCCCAAGCCTATTTCGGCCGCGTGTTCGAGGGTGTGCAGTCCGTTTCTGCTTTCAATTCGCTCTACAAGCGATTTTCCGTCGCCGTCCTTTTGCGCGTATATAAGATCAATGCAGGCTTGGTCTACCGCGACGGGATCGTATGACGCCAGAATGCCTATATCGTGCATATCGGGCTCGGCGGGATTGCCGCTGCAGTCGCAGTCCACCGACAGGCGGTTCATAACGTTAATATAAACCACTCTACCGTCAAAATAATTTACTACGCTTGAAGTGGCGTCGCCCATGGATTCCAAAAACTTGTCCTGATCGCCGCCGAACCATTGGTCGTGATTTTGTCCGGCGGTATGTATTAGGTTTTTTCCCTCAACCGAAGCCATACCGATCGACATATTTTTTATCGCGCCGCCGTAGCCCGCGATCATGTGTCCCTTGAAATGAGCCAGTGAGATCAGCGAATTGTATTTTTCAATATGGCTGCCCACATAGTTTTCGGTAATGGTAGAGGAGGCGCCTGTTTTCGGCGTCGGCACATCAATTATCTTGGAGCCTTCCTCGTCTAAAATATCCGCGTCTGCGATATCAAGAAAGCCGTGATCCTTTATTACCTGCCAATGAAGAGCGCTTTCGGAACGCTGACCGCCGTAAGCGGTATTGTTTTCAACGATCGTTCCGTCAACCTTTTTTACCAGATCGCCGATAAGCTCCGGCCTTAAATAATTGCTGTTGGGCGGCTCGCCGGTGGACATTTTGACCGCCACGCTTCCCTCCGGCTTGAAGCCGAGCGTGTCATATATCTTAACGAGCGCTTCGGGCGTTATCTCCGTTGTCATATAGACCGTAGGAGCAGCCGCGACTGTTTCCGAGCTTTCCGTTTTCGGTAAGTCAAGGCCGTCGATCCACTCCCGAACCTGATCGGCCGTTGTGCCCGAACCGAAACGCATACCTTCGAGCCATGTTCCCGTGGTCGTTTTTTCCGCTAAATGCTTCGCGCTGTCTCCGAGCCCCGATGATGATGAGGTGCAGAACGGAACAACGGTCTTGCCGGTGAAATCGACATTTTCAACAAACTCGTCGATGACCCACGAAAATTCATGCCACCATATCGGAGCGCCGATATACACGGTGTCATAGCTTTCCCACTCGGGAACATCGATCGTTTCAAGCTCCACGTGACGGTTCGGGTCGTTATGCTCGGCGTTTACGCGGCTTGACTGATTTGTCCAGTTTAAGTCGGCATCCGAATACGGCTGCTTCGGCGTAAGCTCAAACATATCGGCGCCCGTGTAATCCGCGATTTTCTGCGCCACGCCCTTGGTCGTGTTTGTGGCCGAGAAATACACCACGATCGTTTTGCCCGTCTCGGGTTCTACATCCTCTTCAACGGTGACCGCGGGGCACAGCGGCATTATTTCTCCGAACGCGCTCCAAAGCATGAACTTATCTCCCGCTTTTGCCGCGATGTTTGCCGTTCCGTTTTCCGCGTCGCTGATCTCAAGGGCTGAGAGCATTCCGTCCGTGTATGACGCGTGAATGAGATTTGCGTCTCCAACAAGATCGCTTATTGTGAGCGTTCCGCCCGAGTAAGTCATATTTGCCTGCGGGCGCGGCGTATGCGCGGGCGCGGGAGTTACCGCTGTAGTAGGTGTAACGGTCGGCGCTGTTGTAGATGTAGGCTCTGTAGTGGGTGCCGAAGTCGGCGTAGGCTCAGTGGTGGGCGTCACCTCGTTATCTATATCAACAAGATTATACTCTCTGCTTCCCAGACCGATCTCCTCGGCGTGTTCGAGCGAGTGATAACCGCCCTGTCCGCTGACGCGGTTTAAAAATCTTGTATTGTTTTCCGCCTGCTGTATCAGGTCAAGGCAGGCCTGATCGAGAGCCACGGGATCATACGAGGCGAGAATACCGATGTCGTGTATATCGGGCTCGGACGGGCGGCCGTTGCAGTCGCAGTCGATCGACAGGCGGTTCATTACGTTTATATATACAACCCTGCCTTCAAAGAAGTTAGATACCGCGCTTGTAGCGTCCGCCATAGCCTCTTGAAACGGCGCGCCTTGGCTCCACGGACTTGTCCGCGAGGTTCCTCCGCTGTGTATCCAGCATTTGCCCGTAGGCGCGGCAATGCCTATCGACATATTTTTGATTGCTCCGCCAAAACCCGCCATAGCGTGTCCTTTAAAGTGGGCGAGAGAGATCAGAGTGTCATAATTCGCAAGATGCGCGCCGACAAAATCCTCTGTTATCCTTGACGTTCCGCTTTGCGGAGCGGGAACGGGGATCTCCAGATAACCGTCCTCGTCCATAATATCGGCAACGCCGTTCTTTGATATGGCATTAAGACCGTGATCCTCTATAACCTGTCTGTGCGCCGCCGTTGAAGCGCGGCTGCCGCCGTACGCGGTGTTACATTCAACGATCGTTCCGTCCACCTTTTTAATCAGATCGCCGATAAGCTCGGGTCTTAAATAATTGCTGTTGGGCGGCTCGCCCGTGGACATTTTGACCGCAACATTGCCCTCCGGCACAAAGCCGAGCCTGTCGTAGATCTTTACCAGCGCCTCCGCGTCAATAGCGGTCGTCATATAAACGTCCGGCGCGTCGGGATCGTCGGTTTGGTACATCGTGTCGGCGGCTGTCACCTCTTGGCTTATGTCAAGCGTTTTTGAAGCGGCCGCAAATCCGACGCATAATACCGCCATTACAGCGATAAAAGCAACGCATTTCTTTAATCTCATCATTGCCGTCCTCCTTTAATTTTTAATATTTATAATCAGGCTCCAACATTTCAAACAACGCCTTGTCATGGTTATGAGCAAGATACGATTCGTCATCCAAAATCATCGTCGCCATATTTTCTCTGTCATACGCCTCCCATTCGGGCAAACCTTTTGCCGAAGGAACTCCGGTTTTCGCAAAGTTAGCCCATGCCTCGCTCATCGTATCGGCAAGCTTATCGTCGGCGTTACCGAACACAAACGGGATCTCCGCGCCGTGATACGAGCCCATATCGCCGATTTGCTTTGTGAACAAATACGCGTAAACCTTCGCGCCGCTTTGGTCGGCTTTATGCGACATGATTTTCAGCATCGGCTTTCTTATCAGAGTATCGACGTAAACAGCCGTTTCGGGTGCCTCGTTGGGATACGCTTTTTCGTACTCGGCTTTTTCGGCGTCGGTCATATTTGTATGAGCCTCTGTCGGTATCCACATTGACCACTCGTTGAGATTGCTGCCTATGAGCAGCGGAATATCCTTTCCCGCCTCCGCGAAGCCGTTTTCAAGAACGGGGTCGGTCGGGAGAAAATCACCGTCCACAACAGGCTCCCACTCATACGCGTAGCCTTCGCCGAGCGATACGGGTATCTTATATTTTTCCGCGACCTCGGCCATAGCCTCATTGGACGCGTTCTGAATTTCCGCGTTTGATTTATTCTGTATTTCATCGACCGTTTGAGCGGTAAGTCCGAGCTTTTCAAGCGTCAGCGCGCCTATTTCCGCGCTGTGCTCTTTTTTCGCAAAATACACGCCCATTCCCTCGGTAGCGCCGCTTTCGACTATGCCCTTGCCGAACAGGCCTTTCGCGTATGGGCTTGTCATAAGCGCGAGTACTTTCGCGCCGCCGCCCGACTCGCCGAATACGGTCACATTGGAACTGTCGCCGCCGAAGCTCTCAATATTATTTTTGATCCATGTAAGCGCGTCGATAATATCCCAAATGCCTATGTTTTCGGAATATTTATATTTCTCGCCGTATGATGAAAGGTCGAGATGTCCGAACACGTTGAGTCTGTGATTTACGCCTACGACCACAACGTCTTGATTTTTCGCGAGATTTGCGCCGTTAAACTGTTCCTCATTCGCGCTGCCCGACGAAAATCCGCCGCCGTGCAGCCATACCATAACGGCGCGCTTTTTGCCGTCGCTTTCGGGCGTCCAGATATTGAGATTCTGACAGTTATTGCTCGTTCCCTCGCCGGAATCAATGTTCGTTCCGCCCGCGATCGCGCCCTGCGGTGATGTATTGCCGTATTGCGTCGCGTCGCGCACACCGTCCCACGGCGTTACCGCTTCGGCTCTCACAAACATTTCCTTTGCCTCAGCATAGGGTACGCCGAGATATTGATAAATGCCGTCCGTATAGCTGCCGCGAACCTGCCCCGCAGTCGTTTGAGCTGTCGCGGAGCTGCCGCTTGTGCTGCGCGCCGAGTTATATTCATCATCCGTTACGGCTTTGTCCCACGTTATTTTATCGTTTCCGGGATCACCGTTTACCGCGATATACGCGAACTGTCCGTCAGCCGCGCCGTGCCAGTGCTTCACTCCGGGCGCCGCAGTTATCACGTCGCCCGCCTTTATGATTCGCGGCTCGCCGCCGTCCTCTTGGTAAACGCCCGTGCCGTTCGTTACGGCGATTATCTGACCGCCTTCATGCGAATGCCATGCTGTGCGCGCTCCGGCTTCAAAGGTGTAATTGTTCACTTCGGGGCAGTTCCATACGTTCTCATATTCCACGAGCGTGTTTTTATGGATCGTTCCCGTATAACCTTCGCCGCTGAAGCTGTTTCCGACAGGGAACATAGTCGTATTATCGGCGGTCCTTTCGGGCTGCGCCTTTGCCTCCGCGACAAACTGCGCGTATTCCTCGTCGCTTACCTTTTCAAACCAGTTCGTCGTCCCCGCGTTCGGATTTGTGGAAAGCGCGATATGCGCGAACCAACTGTTGTCAGCCGCCGCGTGGACGTGCTTTTTGCCCGGAGGAATGAGGATAACGTCGCCCGGCATCATATACCGCGCGTCCTCGCCCTCCATTTTGAATATACCCTTACCCTCGGTCACTAAAAGTATCTGACCGCCGTCGTGAGAGTGCCAGTCGGTCCTTGTGCACGGCTCAAACGTCACCAGCCCCATTGACGGGATCTTCATTGTTTCGTCATAGCCGGTAAGAAAATTCAAATACGATGTTCCCGTAAAATTCGGGACGGGGTTTTCACTGCCGCGCGGAAAAACGTAATTGATTTTATCCGCGTCCATGATCGTTACTGTCTCTGCGCTCTCGTTCCACATCACCGTGTAGCCGAAGCTCTCGGCGATAAAGCGTATCGGGAGCACTGTGCGGTCGTTTATTATAACGGGCGCAACGTCGAGCGTCTGCGCCGTGTCGTTCAGATACGCGGTCGTGCTGCCTATCGTCAGCCTTATAACATTGCCGTTATATGTGAGCGTCGCGGTGTTTGCGCTTTCGTCCCATTCGACCGTGCCGCCTATGCCCTCGACAAACGCGCGGACGGGAAGCAGAGTTCTGTCGTCGATTATAACGGGAACAGTGCCGTTTTCGTCGATATTCTTTTCCGCGCCGTTTATCGTCATAACTGGATCGTTTATCCGCATTGTAACCGTTGTTTTATCCGATTGTGCCGGCGCTGTCGGAGTGGCGTTCACCGCTGAATTTATCGCGCTCATAATATTGAGCGTTCTCGGAAAACCGTTGTACGGCGTGCAAAGGAGCGCGGCGGCAAGCATTGTGTCGGCGGTATTGCCCGCCGCGATATTCGCCGCGTAGTTTGCGGGAACTTCGTCCTCGCGTCCGCCCTGCGCCGCCATTACGGTCAGGTCGATAAGAGCCTTCGTTTTCGCGTCGTCCGACGCGGGAACGGCTGCTCCGTCGATTACGGCGTTTACCGTGTTTAAGATAATCTCCTGTGTCTCAGTATCAAGATTTTTGTCTATAAATCCGTCCTTGTCGTCCGCGCCATAATGCGTGATTATTCCCAAAAGCTCCTCGCTGTCGCTCTTGTAGGAGGTCGTTATCGTTTCGGTTTTACCCGCAGGCTCTGTCGGAGCGGCTTTCGTTTCGCCGCTGTCCACCGTATTTATTACATCAAGCGCAAGCTTCGTCTTTTCCGCGCCGTTGTATTTTTCGTTGAGCAGCACCGCCGCGCGGAGCATATCCGCCGAATGACCGACGTTCAGATTGCCGTTTGCGTGTCCCATAAGCTGACCGCCGCAGTTTCCGTTCGCGACGATCGTGCAGAACGTCAGAAACTCGCGCGTGTAGAGGCTGAGGCCCGTTCTGTTATAGAAATCGCCGAAGCAAATCCCCGACAGGTACAGCGTTTGCAGCTTCATAGCCTCGCTCATATCGTCCGTGATAGTGCCTATCTGCGGGCCGAATAATTCGCGCTGAACATTAAGACCGTCGTTATATCGGTTTTCCTCGGTCGAGGTTATGCGGCTCGAATACGGAATATCCTTGCCGAGAGCCTCAAGCGCCTTGTCCGCCGCGTCGAGCGCGCCCGCGGCGCGGGTGTAGCCGCAGTATGCCGCGCTGTGATATATCGCCTCTTTGATCTCGACCGCCGTAAGTCCGTCGTCAAGAGCGGCTTTCACCTCGTCGGCGATTTCATCGTAAAGCATATCGGCGCTGAGTGTCGCGAGCGTTGATAAATGCCGCGTTTTCACATCAAGATTTTCATTTACAAATTCTGCTTTTTCCGCGTCGCTCATGCTCATAAGCGCATCGGCGGAACTCAAATCTCCGTCCGCCGCGAATGCCGCCGTCATGCACGTAAGCGTAACCGCGAGCGCGGTAATTATCGCTAATACTCTTCTCATCTTAACTCTCCTGTTCATCGCAAATAGGTTTTTTATTTAACATTCTCTTTGATCCAATTCTTGATATGGCCCGCGATCTCCTCGCTGTTCTTCTCCTGGAACATGAAATGCGAATTGCCCGTTATGCCTATATCGGGAAGATTTATAACGGTGCAGTTGCCGCCGTCCGCGTTATACTGCTCCGCGAACGCGACTGCTCCGTCGCGGACGCTCTTCCAGAAACCTGTGGACTGAATATCCTCCGGTCCGTTGTCAATATAATCGCCGAAGTAGATCACCATAGGAATTTTCGCGTCAAGGAATTTTTTGTACTGCTCCGAGCCGATTTCGGGAGTGCCGCCCGGCTCTATCGCAACGATCGCCGCGACGTTTTCCGTATCGACGTTCCAGCCTACCGCGCCGCCCTGCGAGTGCGTTACATATATGCTCTTTTTGCCCGTCTTTGTCTTAACGTCCTTCATAACCTCGTCCATTGCCGCGGTATTCACAGCCATGTCAAAGCTGCCCGTGTTCGGCGTCATCTGACGGAAGAACTGATCCTGCGCTTCCTCGCCTTCGGGGAACTGCGAGCCGTCATAGCGCTGAGGCGCGACGCGTCCTATTCTGAAATGCGTGTACCACGCCTGATCGCCCGGCATATATTCCTTTGACTCGGCCGACCATGTATCTATATTATCGTTAGTCATCGCCGTTGTCGCTCCCGCTTCGCCTCTGCGCGGCTGATCCACGAGAAATACGCTGTGACCTTTGCGAAGGAACGACGTTGACCAGCCCTCGCGTCCGTCGGGCGTTGTCATCCAGCCCATTCTCGACTGTCCGTAGCCGTGCAGGAATACCATAGGCAGGCCTGTTTCGTTTTCGGGTATCTGATACAATACGTTCGCGTGATCCACATGAGCGGTATTGCCCGCGCGCGTATTATCAAGCCAGTTTGTCGTTTCGTCAAATTTTCCCTCGACCGGTTCCGTAACCGTGCCGCCCGACGAGAACATGCCCTGATCCTCTATTTCAAGCGAGTCGTCGGCCTCTGAGGATAATATTATTGTATCATCCTTGAAATCCACGTCAAAGCCGCCCACAGCGGCCGAGATGTCCCGTAGTTTAAAATATGTGTAATCGTTAATGCTGTAACCCTCAATGCTTACGTCGTTTCCGTCAAGCTTAACGGGATACGGATTAGGTGACGCAACCAAGTCCGCCGCAAGCGCTCCGACTATTCCGAAAATAATCGCACCCATCAAAAAACCGGTAATAAAAAACTTTTTCATAATGATACCTCCGTTTAGTAGCTTTCTTTAAGTATTTCTAAAATCTCTTCGTGAGTGAGCTGCCTGTAGCTGCCCGGGGAAATATTGCACGACTGCGCGATCTCGGGTAATATGCCTTTATCCTCGATCCCCAATTCACGCAGGGTTTTCGGCAGCCCGATTTCCTTAATAAAGTCCTCAAGAGCATTGATTCCCGCGAGAGCAAGCTCCTCGTCCGTTTTGCCGCGCGGCGGTATCTTCCATACATTTGCCGCAAATCTTACGAATTTTTTAAGTCCGTCTTTGTAAATATGCCTGTAATATGTCGGCTGAATGACCGCCAACCCGCAGCCGTGGTTGCAGTCGGTGTAGGCGCCGAGCTGGTGCTCGATCTGATGAGCCTCAAAATCCGTTTTCTTGCCGAGCTTTATGACCCTGTTTTCCGCCATTGTCGCGGCCCACATCAGATTGCTGCGCGCCGTGTAATCGGCGGGGTCTTTAAGGGCGGCCGGAAGATTACGGATAACGCTTTTCATGACCGCCTCGGCTATGTCGTCGGAAACATTGTTTTCGTCCGGCTCGCTGAAATATATTTCCATTATGTGGCTCAGCGTGTCAAAGCCGCCGGAGGCTGTCTGTAATTTCGGCACGCTGAATGTGTACTCGGGATCCATAAGCGCGAAATTCGGATTGCAGGCGGGATAATCGCGCCCGGTTTTGATTTTCGTTTCCTCGTTCGTGATAACCGCGCCGCCGTTCATCTCGCTGCCCGTGCCGCTCACTGTCACTATCACGCCGAGAGGCAGCGGCTCAAAGCTGATACAGCCGGGTCTTTGCCAGAAATCTGTCCAAACGTCGCCGTCATATACCGCCGCCAATGAGATCGCCTTGCAGCAGTCCATAACCGATCCGCCGCCGACTCCAAGTATTATGTCCGCGCCGTTTTCTTTCGCGAGCCTTGCGCCTTCCAGCACCTTCGCGTATGTCGGGTTTGACGGAATGCCGCCAAATTCGATAACATCCTTGTTTTCCTTTTCGAGAATTGTCATGATCTCGTCGTAAATGCCGTTTCTTTTGATCGAGCCGCCTCCGTAGGCGAGCATTATTGTTTGATAATTTTTCAACTTGCACGCGAGGTATTCTTTAACGCAGCCCTTGCCGAAATATACCTTAGTGCTGTTTTCAAAAATAAAGTTATTCATACGCTATCCTCCGCTCTGTTTTATTTGTTAACTACATTATAGATGAAATTTATCCGAATGAGAAGTTCCGTTTAGTTCATCAGTTATAACTAAAAGTTATAACTGATTTTGAGCGATAAAAAATGAGACCCGCGCGAGGTCTCGTTTAAAATCTTAGATCGGCACGCTGTCAATATACCGGTTCGGGCGTAAATCAATTTTATTGTTCCGCGCGGTCTTACTGCTGTATTTACGCCGCGTCCGAGTATGTCACTTCGGCAATACCCGAAACAACACCGCGAATTTGGTTTACAATTTCTTGAATACGTGTTGAAACATGATATGAATAAGATTTTTCACCGCATTGATCACACACCAGAGCTGGAACATCACGAATAACAATAACGCATTTTCCCAAATCGGCAATATAGTTTGTTCGTTCCTCATGCAGTGTACCTTTACATAGCAAACATTTCATTTATAAAACCTTCTTTCTTGTTTTAAAATCGTCTTCCCACTCATCCGTATTGGGAAAGTATTCGGTTATTATCCACAGTATATCTTCGCCTATAGCGCAAACAATATGCAAAAAACGATTATCTGCGGTAGTTCCTAAAATAAGATAACTTTTGTATGGGCGGTCATTGGGATATTCTTCAATAATTTCACCGCTGAGTATTGCGGGAATAATATCGTTTGAAATATCTATATTTCGCTCGATTGAACGCCGCAAAGCATGCGCGGTAAATTGGAGCTTATATTCATTGCACAGAGATTTTATCTGATTTAATGCTGTCAATCTTTATCAGTCCTTTCTATGCCGAGTTTGTTTGGCGGTACTGATTCATCATTTAATATATTATATCACACCTGCTGTAAAATTTCAATACATTATAGAAAAAAGAGACCCGCGCGGGGTCTCGTATTCGTTATTTCTGTTCGTCAACGGGCGGAACCATCGCAACGTACTGCTCCAGCATCTGCGGCGTGCTGTGATAGTAGCGCTCGTTTTTGTCGAGGCTTTTGATCTCCGCCATTTCCTCATCGGTAAGCTCAAAATCAAACAAATCAAAATTAGCCTTGATGTGGTCGGGATTTTTCGAGCCGGGGATCACGATGTTTCCGTCCTGAATGTGCCAGCGAAGGATGATCTGCGCGTTACTCTTATTGTACTTTTCGGCAAGTTTTGTGAATATATCCTCACCGATAAGCGCTTTATCGCCGTGTCCCAGCGGATACCACGCTTGAATTACAATGCCCTCCTTCGCGAGAAATTCCTTCAGCTCGCGCTCCTGCGAATACGGGTGCAGCTCTGTCTGCAAAATCGCGGGCTTTATTTCGCATATATCAAGGATCTCCCGTATCTGCTCCGCGCTGAAATTGGAAAGTCCTATCGCCTTTACCTTGCCCTCCTTATACGCCTTTTCCATAAGACGGTACCCCGCGATATAGTTTCCGGCGGGCTGATGTATAAGCAGCAGGTCGATGTAGTCCGTGCCGAG